>JAEDNL010000046.1 GCA_016302505.1 Bacilli bacterium | reverse complement strand
ATAATTATTATCTCCATTGTACTCATCTAATTTTTTAACAAAATATCCTAAACTATGATTCATATAATCAGATATTTTATAATTGTCCATACATTCTAAAATTACAGTGAAATAATTACTTTGTAATTGATACGCTATGTCTTTTTCATCATAATCAAATAAACTAACTGCAAAAATTGAATTTAATGCTTCTGCAGAAGTAGTGGTATAAAAATTTAATCCTTCACATTGAACTCTAATTTGTTTTTTGTCTGAATCCCAAAATCCTGTTCTAGCGGCATGACATAATTCGTGATAGATTACTTGATATTCCCATGTTCCTTCTTTATATTCATTATCTTTTAGTACAAATATTTTATTTTTGGTTCTTATATAACAACCATATGAATCCATTGATAAGCTTTCTAGTGCTAGTTCATTTTTTGTACATTCTACAACTTCTAATGTTTTTAAATTTTCATATAGTATCCTTTTTTCAGCATCTGGTTGCTTTTCATATAAATCATCGATAAATTTGTTAATAATATCTTTATATTTAGATGATATTCTACTATTATGATTAACTACGTTGTGCATTTCTTCTATGCTTACACTGGAATAGTTTAAAACTTTATCTAAATAATCATTATCATATACATAAATATATTGTGAATATTGATTTTCTAAGATTGTGTCTACTTCAAATTCTTCTGGTGAATCTTCTACTTCAAAAGATATATGATTAATTACTGATGAACTATTTTCTCCATAATTTCCAACTTCACTATAGACTTGTGATGGTGTATTTGGAAATATATGGTGACTAATTTCTTGTACAGTAGCTTGCAAAAATATATATGATACAAGTGTTAGTGGTACTGCAATTGTTCCTATTAAAATTTTAGGTATTAATTTTAACGTATTTTTTTCTTTTTTTCCTTTTTGAATGTTTAATATATGTGGTGTTTTACAAAAAATATCACATATTTCTTTAAAAGTTTGTAATGGAATATATGAAAGTTGATTATTATCTTTTAATTCTAGAAAAAAGTATTTGTTTTGATTATCAATGTACATTATATATTTTTTACCATTAAATTTAAATCTTACTAATTCTCTATATTCTTTCATATTTTTTCCTACTTTCGATATTATTATAGATTATAATTTGAAAGATATCAATATTGGTGTTTTTAATTGACATTGAATTTATCCTAAGGTATACTTTATTATGAATAGAGTAGGTGTAAAAGTGATAGTATATTTGTTTAATGATATATATTTTAATAAAGTAAATTTACCTGTTAAAATTAATGGTGTTTATCCTTTATATTTAAATGATAGAACATTCCTTGGTAATGTTGAAGAATTAGATGGTAAGTGGGTTTTAAAACTTGCAGATAATATTTCTTTTGATGGAAATTCTATACCTGACATTTCTATTTATTCTTCATTTAAATTATTAGATACTAATAATGATAATAAAATTATATATGTTTATGTTTTGCCTACTTATGATGAGAATTTAAAAAGATATGATGTTAAAACTGAAAAGTTTAGTATTGGAAAATCAGATTGTGATATTAATTATAATATTGATGATGTAAAGGATAATATAATAAATTTTATATATCAAGATGGTAAATGGAATGTAGAAACAGATTGTGATTATGTTTTTATCTCAGATGAGAGGGATAAAAAAAGAACATTATTTAATGGTGATTTTATATTCTTTTATGGTTTAAAAATTATCTTTTTGGATAAATATATTATTATAAATAATGTTTTGAATTTGACTATGGCTCAAGATAAATTTATTGTTAAAATTTTTGATTGTTTACCATATTTTAATGGAAAATTAGATGTAGATGATGATATACCTTTATTTAGTAAAGATGATTATTATTTTAAATCTCCTAGATTTAATTCAATTATGGAAGAAGAACAGGTTAATATAGAAGAACCTCCAGCTCCAATTGTACCCAATGATACTCCTATGATATTGACAGTTGGTCCAAGGTTAACTATGCTTTGTACATCAGTTATATCTTTAATTAATTACATAATGGCTTATCTTGAAGGTACAGCTACTAAATCTAGATTTATTACATCAGTAATAACTATATCTGTGATGATTATTGGTGCACTTTTTTGGCCTGCTATGACTAGTTTGTTCAATAAAAAATCCATTAAGAAAAAAGAGAAAAAACGTCAAGAAAAGTATAAAGAATATTTGGATAAAAAAAGACATGAAATTGAATTAATAAAGAATAAACAAAGACAAGTAATAATGGAAAATGCAACTTCTCTTGAAAATTGTAAATTAATCATTGATACTAAACCTCGTACTTTATGGCAAAGAAATATTGAAAATAATGATTTTTTACTAATTAGACTAGGTATAGGAAATGTCAAAACTAAAATTAAAATTGCGATTCCTAGAGAAGAATTTTCTATGGAAGAAGAAGATAATTTATTCAATGAACTTAAAAATGTTGTATCTGACTCTTTAATGATTAAAGGTGCTCCATTAACTGTTAATCTTGTTGAAAATAATATAACTGGTATTGTTGGAAATCCGGCTCTTGTTAAGCAATTTATTGATGGAGTATTTTTACAAATAATGACATTTCATGCTTATACAGATTTAAAGATAATTGTTTATACTAAAAATGAGAACAAATGGGATTATTTGAAAATATTACCTCATTGTTGGGATAATCAAAAAACAATTCGATATTTTACTACTAATTTAGATGAATTGAATACTGTAACGGTTGATTTAGAAAAAATATTTGATGGTAGAGTTGCTAATGATGAAGAAGTTCAAATAGATGAAGATGGTAGAGAGGAAACACCTGAAGAATTATATAAGAACTATAAACCATATTATTTGATTTTTACTGATGATATAAATTCTATAAGAAATGTTTCATTAATTAAAAAAATACTAAAATATAAAAAGAATTTAGGATTTTCTATGTTAATGTTTAATGATAGATTGTCTACTTTACCAAGTGAAACATCAACATTTATTAATATAGATGAGCCTCAATCTGGTCTTGTAACTAATGAATTATCAGAAGATAATCAAAAGCAATTTACTGCTGAAATTAATAATGATATTGATGTTTATGAGTGTGCTCAAAAATTAGCTAATATCCCTATTAATGTTGAAAAAGCTAAATATGAGCTTCCTACTTCACTTTCTTTTTTAGAAATGTATGGTGTTGGTAAAGTTGAACAGTTAAATATAACTGAAAAATGGGTTAATAATAATCCTGTTAATAGTTTATCTGTACCTATAGGTGTTGATCAAAACGGTGAATTATTTAAGATGGATATTCATGAAAAAGCATATGGTCCTCATGGTTTAGTTGCAGGTACAACAGGTAGTGGTAAATCTGAATGGATAGTAACGTATATATTGTCATTAGCTGTTAATTTTCATCCTGATGAAGTTCAATTTGTTTTAATTGATTATAAAGGTGGAGGTCTTGCATTAAGCTTTGAAAATTCTGAAATGGGTATTAAATTACCTCATTTAGCTGGAACTATTACTAATTTGGATAAATCTGCTATAAATAGAGCTATTGCATCTTTAGAGTCTGAATTAAAAAGGAGACAATCTATATTTAATGATGCACGTGAAAAATTAAAAGAAGGTTCAATGAATATATATAAATATCAACAATTTTATAGAAAAGGAATGCTTGATGAACCTTTAAGTCATCTTTTAATTATTTGTGATGAGTTTGCTGAACTTAAACAGCAACAACCTGAATTTATGGAACAATTAATTTCTATATCTCGTATAGGTCGTAGTCTTGGAGTTCATTTGATTTTAGCTACTCAAAAACCTAGCGGTGTTGTTAATGATCAAATTTGGTCTAACTCTAAATTTAAAGTTTGCTTAAAAGTTCAAGATAAAAACGATTCTAATGAAATATTAAAAAAACCAGATGCTGCTTTTTTAAAGCAAACAGGAGCTTTTTACTTAGAAGTAGGTAATGATGATTACTATAATTTAGGACAATCTGCTTGGGCTGGTGCAAAATATTATCCTAGTGATGTTTTGAAGAAGAAAATAGATCAATCTGTTCAGTATATAGATAATATCGGTAGAACTATTAATGTTTATGATGATATAGATGTAAATGTTCAAAAAGAAAATAAGGGTGAACAATTAATCAATATAGTTCAATATATTGATAGTCTTGCAAAAAAAGAAAATTATTCTGGCAGAAAATTATGGTTACCTAATGTAAAAGAGATTAGTTATTTAAGTGAATTAGTTAAAAAATACAATCATAAACCTGAAAGTTTTAATTTTGATGTACCGATTGGTGAATATGATGAACCAAGAAAACAAGAACAAGGTTTGCTTAGTGTTGATTTAGAAAAAGGTAATATTGCTATTATTGGTCAAACTGGTAGTGGAAAAGAAAATTTGATATCAACTATTTTGTGGTCCAGTATGATTGAACATACTCCTCATGAAATAAACCATTATATTGTTGATTTTGGTGCTGAAACGTTAAAAAAATTTGCTAAATTTCCTCATGTTGGAGAAGTTATTTTTCAAAGTGAAATAGATCGTTTTGCTGATTTATTAGAACTTATTAATGGTGAATTAGAAGAAAGAAAAGAATTATTTTCTGATTATAATGGATCATATGAATACTATAATAAGATGAGTGGTAAAAAATTACCATTAATAGTATTTACTATAAATGCTTATGATGTTCTTTTAGAATTAATACCTAAGGTTGCAGATTTATTTTTATCACTATTTAGAGATGCTCCTAGGTATGGAATTATTATAGTTGTTAGTTCTTCTACTAATACAGTATTAAGATCAAGACAATTACAGTATTTTAATCATGTTATTATGTTACAAATGCAAGATGAGACGTTATATAGAGCTACAACTAATTGTAGAAAAGATTTACTACCTGCCAGAGTATTTGGTAGAGGAATTTGTAAAACGGGTATTGATGAAGATAGTTATTGCGAATTCCAAACTGCATTTATTGCTCCAGAAGAAAATTTATATGAATATATTAAAAATACTGCAAATCAATTAGTTGATTATTATAAGGTTAAAGCAAAACAATTAGCTAAAATTCCTGAAACTGTTACAAGTGAAGATTTAGTTAAGTATGTTACAGATTTATCTGCTGTACCAATTGGTTTTAATTTTTATGAAAAAGATATTGCTAAATATAGTTTGTTAGATAATAAGATTAATTTGATTGCTTCTAAAGATATTAAAGGAAGTGAAAAATTCATATATGGTTTAGTTAATATAATTGGAAAACATCCTAACGTAAAAGTTAGAGTTGTTGATTTACTTGGAATATTTAAAAAACAAATATTAGATATAAAAGTATTTAATGATGATTACAATAATGTATTTGGAGCTTTAGAAAGTGATGTTTTAAATAGAACTGATTCTCAAGACTTTGCTGTTAATATTATAATAGGAGCTGGTCAATATAAAAAGAAACTTTCTAAAGGTGGAATAGAAGTTGCTAATAATATGTTCAGTAAAATTATTAATTCAAAAAAATGTGTGTTTGTTCTTATAGATGATTATGATAAACTGAGAACTCTAAAATTAGAATCTTGGTTTTCAAGTGTTAATATTACAAATGGTATTTGGCTTGGTACTGGATTTAGTTCTCAAAGTATATTCTCATGTAATGCAGTTACTCAAGATGATAAAAAATATACTTATGAAGGACTTGCTTATAGTATTAAAGATTCAAATTATACAGTAATAAAAACTATGTTGGATGGAGAAGAGTAATGGATTATAAAATATTAATAAAATTATTTTTGCCAGAATTAGAGCAAAACTTTGAAATGTATATTCCTGTCAATAGAACTATTGGACAAGTAATTGAACTTATGAATAAAGTAGTAAATGATATAACACTAAATGTTTATCCTATTAAAGAGGGTTTGCAACTTATGAATAGAAGAAATAACACGTTTTATGAATATAATGAACTTATTAGAAATACAAATATAAGAAATGGTACTGAACTAGTAATGTTTTAAAAGATGTTTTGATTAACATCTTTTTTTGTAAATTTTTTGTAAATATTTTTCTTATTTTATTGATTAATTTTTAAATAATATATATATTTAGTTTAGAGTATAGAGGATATATACTCAGGTAAGGTTGGAGGTAAGATGAGTACTAATTTTTTAGGTGGAGTAAATGAAAACGATATTCGTACTCTTGGTGTTGAAATTCTTAAAAGTAGTGAAAGAATCTCGGAAATTTTTGATTTAATTGATGCCAAGATGAGTGAGTTACCTGATTATTATAAGTCTACTTCTTCTGATGAGTTTTGCAGGTCATATGCGTTATTTAGAAAAAATTATGAAATAATTAAAGCAAATATTATTTCATATTTTGATGACTTGTTTAGACTTGTTGATAAGATGAAAGAAGGATTGGATGAAGTATCATCTATGCTTGAAAACTTTACCGAGGAAAGAAAGTCAGAAGCGAAAGAGATTGAGTATAAGGAGGTGCTTTAAATGGCTTTAAATATCGAAAAGGCTACTTTAGGTTATGATGCTAATTATGTTACAGCTGCTATTAATAGTCTAAACACTGATGTAATTGTTGAATCTGAAACTAAATTAAGAAATAGCCTTTCAACACTTTTTAGTGCTGTAGATGAAGTATGGGTTGGACAATCAGCAGAACAATTCAAAAAGAATATGGATTATGATGTTGATACTATTTGTCAAGCATTAGAGGAAACTCACAAAGTATTAGAAACAGAATTAAATCAAATTGTAAACAAGATGGATGAAGTTGATCAAAATCTTGTTCAAGGAAGGGGATAGTAGTTATGTCAATTCAAAGTGCTGTTGGAAACATTATATCTAATACAAAAAATGATATTGATGCATTTTTTACACAAGCAAAAGCTTCTCTTGAAAATATTGTAGGTTCAGTCGGAACAAAATTATCAAATTTATGGGATGGTGGTTTTGCTGGTATCGATGAAAATAATTTCGAAACATTAAAACAAGCTATTGTTAATTATTGTGATGAAGTAGATGCAATTATTAATGGATTTAATCAAGAAGGACATTTAGAAGTTGCATATAAGGGTGCAATTCAAGATGCTGCTAATGATTTTGTAGTTGCAGTAAAAGATATTTTGGTTGCTTATGTTTCAACTATGAGAAGAAATATTGCTGAAGCAGATACTGCATTTCAAAATTATAAACAAGCTGCACAAAGTATTGCTCAAGATGTACAAGCAGATGCTGCTAATATTCGTTCAGAAGCTCAAAAAGTTAAATTAGATTAATTTTTGAATAAAGGAGGAGTTTTATATGCCATCAACGATTTCTGGTTGTTATGCTGAAATTAGAAAGTATGAAGCATTATCAAGTTCTATTTCAAGTATAATATCTTTGTTGAATAGTAATTATAAAAATTTTGAAAACATAAAAAAAACTATTCAAGAAAATTATTTAGTTAATAATGATGTTACACCAATTTATGATAAAACTAATAATTTGGGTGTTGATGTAAATAAAACTTCTAATTATTTAAAAAATACTATTTTGCCTGCTATATCATTAGCAATAAGAGCGTTGTATAGAAGAATTGCTGAATTACAAGCTGAGGAAGAAGCTAAGAGACGTAGAAAAGAAAAGGCTGCCGAAGTTAAAGTTAAATAATTATATATCTAAATAGGAGGAGTTATGTCTGCAATTGAGTATGCCGAAACAAAGCAAATAAAAAATATTGCTGATTCTATTATTTCTTTAGCAAATGATTATAATTCGGAAATAAATAGATTATTTAATATATTTGCTGCTGTTCCTTATGACACTAAGGAATGGGTTGGAAATCAATCTGATAAATTTTTTGATTTGGTAGCTTTAGAAAAAACTGATTTTATTAGTTTTGGAGATAGAATTAGAGAATATGGAGAAAAATTAAATAATGATGTTAATGATATAGAAAATACTGTTAACGCCGTTATTAAAAAGGAAGATAATGAGGTGCAAAGTGTCAAAAATTGAATATGTAAAACGTGGCATTAATTCTTATTGTCAAACTGATATTAATGATATCATTTCTAATCTTGAGAAGGCTAAAACTTGTTCGAGTTCATTATCTTGTCCTGGTAGCTTTCAATATAGAAGTTATATAAATTCATTACATTCTGTTATTAATGGTTATGCGAATGATGCATGTAAAATAGAAGAATTATTAAGATACATTACGAAAGAATATGATGACTTAAATGAAAGATTAAAAAATGATGTTAATACATTAGATTCTTCTTTAATTAAAGAAAGAGAAAGATTGGTAATATAGATATATATTAATATCTATATTTTTTTGTTATAATATTTCTATATAGTAAAGGTCTTCACATCATCTGTTTTAAAGGAGTATATTTGTTAGAGTTAAGAAATGTTTCATAGTTTTATTCTAGTAATGGAATGGTATCAACAGGTTTTTTACGTGTTTCTTTAAAATTTAATTAAGGTAAATTTGTTGCTATTACTGGTGAGAGTGGTAGTGGAAAGAGTATTTTATTAAATGTTATAAGTGGTCTTAATTCTTATCTAGAATTAAAGAAGTTGGAATTTATAGAGCTATAGGTATGAAGAAGTTATATATTTATAAAATGTTTACTGGAGAAATAATAGTTATTAGTATCTTAGGTAGTATGACTGGAGTATTCTTTTCATCTTATATTATTTATCAATTAACAACTGTTGCTTATTACGCAAATAAATTCTTAATGAAATGGTACTACAATTTTAAATGTGATAATTATTGTATATTTGTTTAATTTATTAGTAGGTTTACTTCCAACCATATTAACATTTAGAAAAACACCTGCTCAGATAATGAGTAGAAGTGATATATAGTACTGGACAAACTTATAATTTTGTGTTAAAATCAGTTGTAATTAATGAAGAAGGAAAGAGATAGATATCTGA
>JAEDNL010000045.1 GCA_016302505.1 Bacilli bacterium | reverse complement strand
AAGGTATCAAGTATGTAGCACCACTTGGTAGCGATTACTATACAGTTAAAAAAGGGGATACACTATGGAGCATAGCAAACAAATATGGTATAACTGTTAGTAAATTAAAGTCATTAAATAATTTGAAGACCAATGTATTGCAAGTTGGTCAAACTCTTAAAGTATCATCTAATGATGAAGAAATTATTCCTGATGATTATTTATTATATAAAGTAAAAAGTGGTGACAATTTATCTAAAATAGCTAAAGAATATAATACTACTGTTAGCACAATAATGAAGATAAATAATTTAAATACAGATAAATTAACAATTAATCAACAATTATTGTTACCTAAAGCAAAAAAAACTGAAGCAGAAAAAACATATACAGTTAAGAAAGGGGATACTTTATCACAAATAGCATATAACAATAAAATTACTACTTCTGAACTTAAAAAAGCTAATAACTTAACAAGCGATTTATTAAAGATAGGACAAGTTTTAATAATACCATCTAAATCAACAGGAGAAATTAATTATATAGTGCAAAAAGGAGACAATTTATACACAATTGCAAATAAATATGATACTACTATAAGTGATATTAAAAACCTTAACAATTTATTAACAAATACTCTTCAAATAGGTCAAATATTAAAAATACCTGGTTCAACTAACTTTAACACATACATAGTCCAAAAAGGTGATTCCTTATGGAAAATAGCAAATAAATATGGAACAACTGTAAAAAAATTAATGACAATAAACAATTTATCAAATTCTTCATTAAAAATAGGTCAATCTTTATTAATTCCAACTAATTAGTGCTCATTAGCACTTTTTATTTTTTTTGTTTACACTTATTAAAGTATAGCAATTGAAATTAAATTTAAATGCTAGTATAATGTATATAAGTGGTGATTTGTATGAAATATTTAAATAAAGTAAAAAAAATCATGCTTTCTAAAAGAATAAAAAGATATTATAAAAAGATAAAAAAAATTGTAGTTGAATATAAATATATTGTTCTAATGTGTTTACCGTTTATATTAATAGATTTATTTACATTTATATTAGGAAGCAGCATTGATTATGTTAATTATAGATTTTATGTACCTTTGTTATTTAACTTGATATATATAGGATTATTTGTTGGTATACCTATTAATAGTAATAAGATAGTAAGTAGAGTATTATATATAGTATTTGGTATTTTGTTTATAATTATGTTTTTAGTAAATAATGTTTACTTTTCACTTACCAAAACTTTCTTTGATTTCAAATTAATGGAGTCAGCAAGTGAGGGTGCACCTTATATTTTAGATACTCTTAAAAATTGTAATGTATTAGTATATATATTTTTTATAATAATAATTTTTACTTTTATAATTGGATATAAAAATATACCTATTAAAAAGAAAAATAATTATAAAAATACTTCAATAATAATTTGTGCATTTATAATATTACATTTATTCATACCCATAACATTAGGACATGAAAATAAAGAACTAACATGGTCAAGTTGGAAAAATCCTAGGAATATATACATAACATTTAATGATAATAATAAAAGTATGAAGATTACAGGTATTTATGAATATACTGTTAGAAACTTCTATATGACGTTTTTAAAAACTAAAGAACAGGAAAATCAAGAAGATGTTACATTCTTAGAAGAATCATATGTTTCTAAGGAATCAAATAAAAACAAATATACTGGTAAATTTAAAGAAAATAACATTATATTTTTACAATTAGAAGGTATTGATAAGTGGCTTATTACCGAAGAAGATACGCCGACTTTATATAGTATGATGAATAACTCATATAACTTCGCTAATCACTATTCATATTATAATGGAGGAGGTAGTACATTTAATTCGGAGTTTGCAGTTAATACTGGATTTATAACACCGCTTTCATATAATAAGAATGCTTATACATTTAATAAAAATAGTTTTCCAAATTCTATGGCTAATATATTTAAAAAATTAGGATATTCTGTAAATGCATTTCATATGAATAGTGGAGAATATTATTCTAGAAAAGTTAATTATTTAAATTGGGGTTATGATAATTACTATGGATTAGTTGACATGTTTAATTATAAAGACAAATCATATGAACTTGACAGAGAATTAATATTGAATGAAGAATTTAGTAATCTAATGTTTCCTGATGAGAGTAACTTTGTGGATTATATAATTACTTATTCAGCACATATGCCATTTACTAATACTAAAGGTGTATGTAAGATGCTTTATAATGAAGATACTGAAAAAAAGATTGAAGAAATGAATTCTAAAATTGAAAATGAGGATGAAAAAATAGACAGTTTAGAATTTACAGAAATGTCTGAAGAAGAATGTGCTAGAAGGCAAGCCAAGGAAACTGATTATATGGTTTCATTATTATTAGATAAATTAAGAGAAAAAGATTTATTAGAAAATACGGTCATAGTTGCTTATGCTGACCATTATTTATATACTATTGAAGATAAAACAATACTAGATAAATATAAAGAGACTAATAATAATTTAATAAATAACACTCCATTCTTTATATGGAAAGATGGCATGAAGAAAAAAACTATTAATAAAGTTACTTCTCAATTAAATATTTTACCTACATTATTAAATTTATTCGGAGTAGAATATAATATTAATAATTATATTCAAACTGATGCATTAGACAGTGATTATGAACCAATTGTGTTCTTTAATGATTATTCTTGGTATGATGGAAATGTATATGTATATCAAGGTGAAGTTACAAATGGTAAAACTATTTCTTCTGAAAATTTAGAAAATAAAAATCATTTTATAACTAGAATAACTAAAAAGAATGATTTAACTTTGAAATTTGATTATTTTAAAAAGAATAAATAAAATTAAAAAGAAGCATTATGCTTCTTTTTAAAATGGAAAAATAACTTTAAACAATATAATTGCTAAAATGATACAAAATGCTGTATAGATTATTTTTAATAATGTGGATAATAATTTTAATAATTTTTTATTTTTTATATGTTTTTTTAAATAATTAATTGGTTTTATATAAAATGTGTTAGCAAGTCCTTCTGAATAGAATTGTTTTATGTATTCTTTCATTTTATGCACCTTCCTTATCATTTAAATCATCTATTGTAAGTTTACTTTCATGTGGTATTGGTTTCCATGTTACATGTTTAAATAGTGCTATATAAATTGTATATCTACCAATTATATCAAATATTGGCCATGTAAGTGTAAATAATATTTTATTTTTAAGTGATATCTTTTTAATTCTTTTGTTTTCAATGATGAATATATATATTGCCATCCACATATTAGAGAAGTAAATTCCCATTCTCCATAATAATCTATACCAAATAGCAAGTACAAATCCTAGTAGCATTGCAAAATAACCTGGATCAACATTAACTTTTATATCAGCGATACCTCTTAACCATTTAGCTAATGAGGTATTTCCACTAAATACACTGCTTTCATATATACCAGTAGTATAAGTATAACAAGAATAAATTATAACTGAAAATAATAGCCATCTACATAAATTTATAAATGATATTGGTGTTAATTGTGATAATGTATCAAATGAAGCAAATCTATGTCTAATTGATTCTAAAATATCTAACATAACATTTTTAAATGTTCTTTCTTTTTTAGTTTTAGTTTTATTTTTATTCCAGTTGGTTTTTAAGAATCTTTTTCCAAAGAATATATTTATAAATAAATATGGACCACTTTCAGCAAACGCTTGTAAATGTCCTTTAGACCAACGTAATCTTTGCCTTAATGCTACTTTTAAACTAATAGGTTGTTCATCAAAGAATTCTGCCTCATCTTGATAAGTTATTTGATATCCTTGTGCAACTGCATCAGCAGTTAAAGCTCTATCTTCTGTCAATGATGTATAATGCCAACCATTTTTTACTATTTCATTTGAAAATAGAAATCCTGTTCCTTGAATATTAGTTGCTAATCTAAGAACACTTCTTGCTCTATGATTTGTTCTAATTGATCTTATCCAGTGTAGAGCATATGTTGAAGCAATCCAGTTTTCATCAAAGTTTTTTGTGTTTCTATAGGATGTTATTATTTTTTGACCACTATCAAATGCATCATTCATTTTAGAAATAAAATTTGATTTTAATAAGTTATCTGCATCAAATATGAAGTATCCCTCAAAACTATCTCTTTTATAATCTTCTTCTATTCTATCTAGTAAGAATTCTAATGCATATCCTTTTGTTCTATGAGCATCATCAAATCTTTCATAGCATATAGCACCTTTACTTCTAGCAATTTCTGCTGTATTATCAGTACAATTATCTGCTACAACAAATATAGTATATAAATCCTTAGGATAATCTTGTTTATTTATACTATCTATTAAATTTCCAATAACTGTTTTTTCATTTCTTGCAGCTATTAATATTCCATATTTATGTTTCTTTTTAGCAGGTTTAAATTTTCTTGTGAAAAACATACCAATAACAAAGTAAAATGCTTTATGAAAAACCATTATACTTAGTATTACGCCTATAATTTTATATATTTTGTTTCCAGTAAAATAAAAATTTCCTATAGCTGTTATTATACCATTTAATATTTCCATATACTTCATCCCTTGTTCTCTTTATTGTATCATGAAACTTAAATTTTTAATAGTCTTAGTATAATTCTTGACATATTCCAGGATCTGGAGCATAAAAACAATGACCTTTATATCTACCAGTATTTCTTTGTTTAAACCACGTTTCTTTACATTCTTCACCTTTTTTCGGACTATAAAACCATAAAGCATTCGTAGCCGGATGATAATATTCACCTTTTAATACTCTTTTTGCTAATTCTTTTTCTTTTGTTGTAGATTTTGAATTAAATAAATTACTATTTACACCAACAAAAGCATTTTTTTGATATATTGCATCAGTTATGCTTCTTATATTTTTAAAGTCAAGACAGTTAGCTATTGCTCTATTAACTATTACATTTCCCACCATTAGCATTCCTAATTCTCCTTCAGAAAGAGCTTCTGCTCGCATTAATCTTGCACATAAATCTAATTCTTTATCAGTATATTTAATCAACATATTTTTCACCTATATTATTGTATGCTTTTATATAAAATATGTATAAAAAGTTGATTTATTGTGAACTTTATTATATAATTAGTTTGTGCCAATTTGATAGGGGTATGGTGTCAGTGGTAGCATGCCGGTCTCCAAAACCGTTGGGGAGGGTTCGAGTCCTTCTACCCCTGCCATGATAAAGTTAAAGCTATAGAGTAATATCTATATCTTTTTTTTGTTTATGAATTATTTAATTTATACTTTCATTTGTTTTTATCACGATAATAAAATATACTTTTTTTAAAACTTATCTATATATTCTTTTAAAATCAATTTAATTATTTAATTTACTTTTAATTTTTCTAGTGTATTTATTATAATTTTATGTTATAATCAATATATAGAATCTAAGGAGGATATTATGGAGAGAGAACGTGGATTTAAAATAATAGCTATTATAGCTTTAGTGGTCGCAATTGCTGGTTTGACAATTGGTTATGCTGCTTATACAGAAACTTTAAAAATAGATGGAGCTGCGAATGTTGATCCATCAAGTTGGAGTATATATTTTAAAACTGACGGGGAATTTAAAGGAATAACTACTGGGTATGCTACTGTAAATAAAGAACCTACATTAGAAAGTACTACTATTTCTGGGTTTGATGTGACATTAAAGGCTCCTGGGGACTCTGTTACTTATACTTTTGATGTTAAAAATGCAGGTAACTTATCTGCAAAGTTAAAAA
Organism: Bacilli bacterium; assembly: GCA_016302505.1. GTDB lineage: Bacteria > Bacillota_I > Bacilli_A > RF39 > UBA660 > CAG-1000. The sequence continues at coordinate 3,486 of JAEDNL010000045.1, read as the reverse complement.
CATTTGTAGAAGGTACTTTATCTTGCACACCAGCTACTGGTAGTACAATAAGTAGTGAAGATGCTAATAATTTATGTAAAGAATTAAAATACACCTTAACATATAGCGATGGTAGAGCATTATCTCCTAATGTAGATATTTTACCTGTTGCTAAAAATGGTGAAAGTGGAGTACAAAGTTTTAAATTGAAATTGGAATGGCCAAATGAAAGTATAGTTCAAGTTAATGATGAAGTTAAAATTTCTATTGGAACAACAACATTAATTTATACTCAAAATTAACATAGAAAGGGAATAGAGAATGAAAAGAGGAGACAAAAGAACTTTAGTTATTTTAACTATTATTGTTTTTGTTTTACTTTTTGACATACTTATTCTTAAAAAATTGACTAAATATAGTATATGTGCATTTATTGCATTGTTAATACTAATATCTTATTATTTGATTGGTTTTAGAAAAATTAAATCTAGATACGATAAAGATATAATTTTAACTATGTGTATATATGTTTTCATATACTATATTATTATTTATCTATTTGGTTTAGTAATTGGATTTACAAGAAATATTTATAGTTTAAATATACTGAGTATCATAAAAAATATATTTCCTGTTATTATCTCTATAAGTCTTATTGAGATTTTAAGATACATAATTAATAGTCAAATTAAAAATAATAAATGGTTATTATTTTATTCAGCGATAGTATTTACATTACTTGATTCTGCTTTAATAATTAGAGCGACTGATTTTACAAATTTTTATAAGATTTTAAATACTTTTGGTTTATTTGTTTTACCTAATTTAAGTAAGTCTATACTTTTAACATTTTTATCAATTAAGTCAAGTTATAAACCTTGTTTAATATATAGATATTTGATGGAAATACCTAAATATATATTGCCAATAATTCCTAATTTTGGTAATTATTTAGAGTCAGTGTTATATATAATAATTCCATTATTAATATTTATTTCAACTTATAATATATTTGATAGATTAAAACATCGAAAGATAATTTCTAAAAATAAAAATAGTATAGAAAAATATATTTATATAGGTTTAAGTACATTTTTAGTAGTATTGATATGCACATCTAGTGGTTTATTTAAATATAGATCCTTTGTAATAGCAACTGGTTCAATGACACCAAATATTAATAAAGGTGATATGGTTATAATAGAAAAATTGAATGAAGATGAAAAAAATAATCTTAAAGTGGGAGATATAATAGCTTTTAATATGGATGATAAAGTTGTTGTACATAGAATTATTAAAAAATATAATACATCTAAAGGTACTTTTTATAATACTAAAGGGGATAATAATAATTCTCCTGATGGGTATTTATTAGATACAGATAATATAGTGGGATTAGAAAAATTTAAAATTAGGTATATAGGATATCCTACTGTAACAATATATGATCGTATTAAAGGAGAATAAAATGAAAAAAAATTTAATAAAAAATAAATATAAATTTTCAAGTAAAAAGTATTCAATAGTATTATTTTCATGTTTAATATTGCTTCTTACTTGTTTTACTATTATATTTTATATGAGCACATTTGTATTTAAATATCAGTCATCATTAATGTATAAAGAAAGTAGTACTGTTGATTATACAGTTAATCTAAAGGATAATGATTACTATGATAAAAATTCTTTACCATCTGGTATGAATTATATAGCTAATTTAATTAAAAATATAAATATCGTTTTCGATTATAATTTTATTTCTAGCGAAGAATTAAAATATAAAACAATTTATAGTGTTGATGCTATTATTAAAGTGTATGATGATACTGATAAGAAAGAAGTATTATATGAAAAAAAAGAATGCCTTGTTGAAGATAAAACTATTAGTAAAGATAATTTGATGCATAATGATTTTAGTCAAAAATTAGATATAGATTATCAACACTTTAATGATTTTGTTAAATCTTTTAAATCATCTTATGCATTGACATCAAGCAGTGATTTAACTATTGTATTAAATGTTGAAACTCATGCTGAAAGTGAAGAATTTACTAATAAAATAGACCTAAATAGTTCATCTTCATTAACTATACCTCTTACAGAACAAACAATAAATATAAAAATGGACAGTAATGATATTGATAACTATAAAACAATATATGAGGATAGAGGTATTAAAGATCTAAATATGAAATATTTAGTTGGTTTTGTTTTATCAGCATTACTTGATATTTATTTTATAGTTTCATTAATAAGGGTATTATATTTTGTTATGAAAGAAAGATCTAAGTATGATATTAGATTAAAAAAAATATTAAAAGATTATGATAGTATTATTGGTAGTGTGGAAAACTCTATGGATAAAACAGGATATAAAGTATTAAATATGTTATCTTTTGAGGAATTAAGAGATATACATGATAACCTAGGAACACCAATAATTTATAACGAAATAAAAGCACATAAATTATCTGAATTTGTTATTGTTCATGATAATATAATTTATAAATATACACTTGATGAAAAGAATATTTCTAATGGAGGAAATCGTGGCAAATAAAGAAAAAACAAGTAAATATAAAATTTTTTCTTTAGTATTTATATTTTTAACGATATGTGTTCTTTCTTTAACTATAGGTTTTTCAGCATATTCGACAACACTTGCGATTAATGGAAAAGCATTAGTAAGACCTATTAAAGAGTCTAGAATCACTGATATGAAAATTTCTAATGTTACGAATAATGCGGTTGTTTCTTCTTATGATTATACTGCTTATAGTATAGTTTCTGATATAACATTAAATAATTCTAATTCATCAATTACATACAATATAACAATTACAAACTTATCTTCTGATAATCTAGTAATTACGAAAGTTAATAATCAAGTATATAGTAATTCTAATATAGAATATTATTTTGACAATATTGAAATTAATAAAACAAAAATTAAACCTGCTAGTCAATATACATTTAAAATTACATTTAAATATAAAACAAAAAACATTAGTAATAAAAATTTGAAATGTATATTAGTATTTAATTACAAAAAAGTTCCTGAGTATACATTAAAAGTTAAGTCTATTGACGGAAGTAATATTAAAGTAATGTCTAATCTTGAAGAGTATAATTCAATAAATGAGTTCGAAAAAGTATTTGATGAAAACACTAATATTAAAATATTAGTTCAAAAAGATGGATATTATGATATTGAATATAAATTTATTATGGATAAAGATATTACTAAAAATATTGAACTAATTGAGAAGAAAAAATATACTTTGAAAATTGAACCTATTCCTTCTGACGCAGTTGTTACAATATATAAAAATAATAATGTCTTAAAAACTGGTATAGGTACTCAGGAAGTAGCAGTAATTGATGAAGATGAAATAAGCTATACTGTTTCAAAATATGAATATAATGAAATAAATGAAACTATTAAAATAAGTAAAGATGAAAATATATTAGTGAATCTTACAAAAAATGATGAAAAGACTATTGAAG
>JAEDNL010000044.1 GCA_016302505.1 Bacilli bacterium | reverse complement strand
AGATAATCAAACAGGAATTATTGATTATGAATATTGTCCGTATTGTGATAGTAGCGATATAGAATATGTAAAACTTGATAAATATTATGGGGAGGTTGTAGAAAATGACGAATAAAGAATTAGATGAATTAAAGGCTCAATTTCCACCTCTACCAAAAGAAAGACCGTTAGCATATAAAATATATAATTATTTAAAAACAAACGCTAGAGGCTATAAAAACAGGGTTAAAGCAGATGTTTTAATGAGTGAGTTTGGAATAACTGACAATAAAACATTAAGAGGTTATATACAAGAGATAAGAGAAAGCGAAATATTACAAAAAATAATTTGTAGTGAAGCAGGCAGTAATGGTGGCTATTGGGTAGCAGCAAATCAAAAAGAAGTAAGTAAAACATTAGACCATTTATATAAAAGAGCAATTGAAATGTTAAAAAATTATTCAATATTACGCAATAAGGCACGATTAAACGGTCAAAAGCGTATTAAATTAACAAAATATCAAAAGGATTGTATAGAATCAATATTAGGTGATGATGAATAATGGAACAAGAAGCAATATATATACTAACTTTATTAAAATTAAAGAATCACGAAAAATTAAAAGGTAAATATATCAAACTAACTTACGAAGAATTACTTAATTATACAATTAAAGCATTAAAAATAATGGAGGACGTTAAGTATGGAAGAATTAATTAATAAAATAAAACACGATATTAAAGTAAACGAAAGATGTTTAGAAGAACCAACTGATACAGATTTTAGAAGATTACTAACATTATGGATTAAATTTGATGAAGAATTATTAGAAATTATTAGGAGGTTAAATAAATGAGAGCTAAAAGAAAATTATTTGAAAATCAAAATGTATCATTATATAGAGTCACGAAAGATTTAGGATTAGAAACAAAAAGATTATATCGTTATGCAGATAAAACTATAGATATACATAAAATGCCTACTAAATTAGTATTAGATTTAGCCTGTTATTTTCATATTGAAGTAAACAAGTTTTATAATGATATGGTAGAATATTTAAGTAAATAATATGGCATATTTAACGGAACACGGGGCTAAACGTATTAGAAAACGTGTAAATGTATCTAAAAGGCAATTAAAATTAGTTTTAGAGCGTGGTAAACCTATCAATGTATATAGTGGTAGTTTTAGACGATATTTAGATAGAATAAGAATAAACAGTAAAGGTAGCGTGTATTTGCTAGTATATGGCAATAATATTTATATTTTTAGTTATAATAACGCTTTAATAACGGTATTAAATATACCGGGTAAATATTCAAAATATAAAGCAAGGGAGGAATAATAATAATGCGTTTACGCCAAAAGATAGAAGATAAGTTTGGAGGTATGTTATGATAGATTTAAGATGTGGTGATTGTTTAGAAGTAATGAAAAATATACCTGATAAATCAATATACATGATATTATGTGATTTGCCTTATGGAACTACTGCTTGTAAATGGGATGTTATTATTCCTTTTGACAAGTTATGGGAACAATACAATAGAATTATTAAAGATAATGGAGCAATAGTTTTATTTGGTAGTGAACCATTTACAGCAGAATTGATACATAGTAACATTAAAAATTTTAAATATGAGTGGATATGGGAAAAACAAAAAGCAAGTAATTTTATGGGGGCAAAATATCAACCGTTAAAATATCATGAAAATATATGTGTGTTTAGTAAATCAACACACAAATATTATCCACAAAGATATAAAGTATTAGAATTTGAAGAAATAAAACAAATGAACGATAAAGAATTAAAACAATTACAAGAAAATGTAAAATTAGGAGGCAAATAGTGAAAGATAAATTAATAAGTGATAGAGAAGAATATATAGCAGCAAAAGAAAAAATACAAATAGATTATAAATATACATTAAATCACGAATTACCACCTGTATATTATATGTATCAGGGAACTATCAATTATATTGATTATTTGTTAGAAAAAATAGATAAAGAAGATAAAGGCATACTACTTATACCTGATGATGAATTACATATAATAGCAGATAGAGATTTTATACCATTAGATAAGGCAATAGATTATAATTTCAAAGTATTAAAAGAAAAAATAAATCAAGTAATAGAGGCGATAAATAATGAAAAATAGTAATATTAAATTACTATTTTCTTATTGACATAAATCCTAAATAGTAGTAAACTTAAATTACAGAGTAGGAGGTGTAATGATGTATCACATTAAAGAAAATGGCTATGGATTTAGAATCAACAAAACTATTGCAAGTAAAAAAATAGGCGTTAGTAGAGAGTATTTAACTGATGTATTAAATGGTAAAAAAGATTGCAGTAAAATATTAGCATTTTGTATAACTAAATATATTAATCCTAACGCCGAAATTAACGATATATTTGATATTATAAGGGAGGATTAATAAATGGAAAAATTAAAGAGTCCGTCATTTCAATTTTATTCAAGTGATTTTATGACAGGGACAACATTTATGACAAATGAGGAGGTAGGAGCATATATAAGGTGTTTATGTATGCAGCACCAAAAAGGACATTTAAAAGAAAAAGAAATGATACAAATTTGTTTAAATCAGGAAGTGCTAGAATCTGTAATGAATCATTATAAACAAGATGATGAGGGATTATTTTATAATGAAAGATTAGATTTTGAAAAAGAAAAAAGTCGTAAATATAGTGAAAGTAGAGCAAAAAATAGAACTAAAAGTGATTCTACTAATACTTGTATATATTTAATGATAGATAAAACTAGCAATATGGTTAAAATAGGCAATAGTAATAATCCTGAAAGAAGATTAATTGAGGTAAAAAAATATTATAAAAATAATAATATCATTTTATATGCTTATTGTAGTAATGTACCACAAAAAATAGAAAAAGAACTACACGATATTTATAAAGATAAATGGTGTTATGACGAGTGGTATAGATTAACAGAAGACGACATATCACAAATCATATCAACCTATCATATGATTATACATATGAATAGTCATATCACAAATCATATGATTAATCATATGGAAAATGAAGATGAAGAAGAAGATATAAATAAAGAATATATTATTAATTATTATATAAATAATATAAATAATAATATTAGTAGTATAGAATATAGTAAGTTAGAAGAATATATAAATATATTTAGTAGTGATTTAAGAATAATAGTATATGGTATAGAATATTGTAAGATGTATAAAGCATATAGTATTAATTATTTATGTAGGATTCTAAATAATTGGAATAAAGCAGGTTATAAAACATTAGAAGATATTAAATTAAATGAACGTAAAATAGCAGAAGAAAAAGAAAATAAGCAGCCTATTGAAGTATTTGATATGGATTGGTTAAATGATTAGGAGGAATTATGAATCAAACAACAATATTTGATATGATGTACCCTAGATATAAAATTACAAAGCCATTAAGAGTAATTACTTTATTTAGTGGGTATGATAGTCAATGTTTAGCCTTAAATTATTTAGGAATAAAATACAAACATTGGAGGACTTGTGAGTGGGCTATAAAATCTATACAAGCATTAAAAGATATTCATTTTCCTGATGATAATTTTGATTATTCAAAGTCATTAACAAAAGATGAATTGACTAATAAATTATTTAATTTAGGTATTTCAAGTAATTACAACGAGCCAATGTCTTTTAGTCAAATAAATAAATTAAAAGAAAAAGATATACGAAAAATATATAACAATATAATTGCAAGTAAAAATATGGTAAATATTCAACAAGTAAAGGGTAATGATTTAGGAATTGAAAATACTAATTTATTTACTTACCTACTTACTTACTCATTTCCCTGTCAAGATTTATCTTCTGCCGGATTAGGAAAAGGTATGAGTGATACTTCAACAAGAAGTGGTATGTTATGGGAAGTTGAGCGAATATTAAATGAGTGTAAAGAAAATAACAAAATGCCTGAAATATTACTTATGGAAAATGTACCTGATATACATAATTACCAAAATATAGCAGACTTTCATAAGTGGCAAGTAAAACTGGAAGAATTAGGTTATAAAAACTATTGGCAAGATTTAATAGCAACTGATTATGGAATACCACAAACAAGAAATAGATGTTTTATGGTTAGTATATTAGGAGATTATAGTTATACATTCCCACAACCAATTCCATTAAAATTAAAACTTAAAGATTTATTAGAAGATAATGTTGATGAAAAATATTTTTTAAGCGATAAACAAATAGAAAATTTAGAGAATGGAATTTATAATGCTTCAAAGCCAAGTGTAAAATTAGAAATTACAGACAAAGGATTATGCCAAACATTAGATACTATGTCTGGAGGAAATAGACAACCATTAATAAGAGTTAAAAATAAATCACTTAAAGAAACATTAGAACAAAATCAAATAGATGATACTTGTTATATAGATACATACAATAAAAGAATAGATAAAGAAAAAAGTGAAATAATAACAACAGGAGTAAGTTTTAGAAACAATACATTTTTAGCAGATAATAATTTAAGAATAAGAAAATTAACACCAAGAGAATGTTTTAGACTTATGGGCGTTAAAGATGGAGATTTTGAAAAAGTAAGAAAAAATCAAAGTGATAGTAGTTTATATCATTTAGCGGGAGATAGTTTGGTAACTTTAGTGTTTTGTGCAATAATGTCAACAATGATAGATAATTGTAAATCATTTGAACAAGTATTAGAAGAATTTTATTTACAAATCTCCAACTAAATGATATAATATATTTATAGGAGATGATAATATGAAAAGTCCATATAAAAGAACTACATATAAAGGAAAACCAATAGATGAACACAGAAAAGTAATGGAACAACATTTAGGAAGAAAACTTGAAAGTTGGGAGATAGTTCATCATATAAATGGTGATAAAAGAGATAATAGAATTGAAAATTTAAAAGTAATGACACAAGATGAGCATAATAAATTACATAAAGAAAAATTATTAAAGACAAAAATATGTATAGAATGTGGTAAAGAATTTGAACCACCTATAAAACATAGAAGTAGAAATATATTATGTTCAAAAGAATGTTGGGTTAAACACCAAAAAAAAGTATCACCATTTCAAAATGTACCAATAACAAGTTATAAAGATGGATTATTAGTTAAAAAATATGATTCTATAAAAGAAGCTAGTGAAGATGTAAATGGTTTATCTACAAATATTGTTAAATGTTTAAAAGGTAAAACAAAAAGTGCTTATGGTTATCAATGGAAATATAGTAGTTAATGTATTAATGGCAATATTTAAAGAATTATTTTAGGAGGAATTATGAGTAGATTATTTGTATTTGGATTAGGTATTTTATGTGGATTTGCAGGGACAATGTTAATTTTAGGAATTATATATAGTTTAGTAATTAGTAAAGAAGATGAAAAATAATGATTGACTTTTTGAAAAGTCTTTAGTATAATTATTTTAGTGCAAGGTACGAAATAGATTAATTGTAGGTGTTGAGCCTTGCACGAGGAATATTAAATCAACGCTTACAATTAGTCTATTTTTTTAATAGACATAGGAGGAGAAAAAATGGAAAACAAAAAAGAAGAATTGATTATAGTTAAACAATTACCTATAATCGAAGAAAAGTTAAAGGGGTTGTCAAAAGAAATTGACGACAAAGTAAAAAATGCCCTAGCGTTAGTATGCAGTGATGAAACTGTGAAAGAAGTTAAAAAAGTTAGAGCAGATTTAAACGCAGATTTTAAGGAACTAGAAGCACAAAGAAAAATGGTAAAGGAAAAAGTATTAGCACCTTATCAAGCATTTGAGGAAGTATATAAAACTTACGTTAGTGATAAGTTTATTAATGCCGATACTGAATTAAAAATGAAGATTCAAGAAGTAGAACAGGAACAGAAAAATAAAAAGACAGTAGAGTTATTGGAATATTATGTAGAATATGGTAAATCCCAAAACCTAGATTGGCTATTTGAAGATAAAGATTATTTTGATTTTTCTAATATTAATGTGACATTATCTGCAAGTATGAAGTCATTAAAAGAGCAAGTAAAAGCATTTGTTGATAAAATAGTTGATGATATGCAATTAATGGCTACACAGGAACATAGACAAGAAATATTTGTAGAATACAAAAAGACATTAAACGTATCTAAAGCGATAACAGAAGTTAGCGATAGATATAAACAATTAGAAGTTATTAAACAAGAACAAGTTAAACAGGAAGAAATTAAAAAGCAGGAAGAAGAAATAGTAAAAAAAGTTGACGAAGTAATTAAACCTGTTGAAGAATCAAAAGTTTATGAATTACATTTTAAAGTAATTGGAACTAAAGAGCAATTATTAAAACTTAAACAATATTTAGATAGTGAGGGATTAAAGTATGAATAATGAATTGATAGTTAAATATAAAATTGGCGAAGATGAAATTAAATTAACGCCAAAAATCGTGCAGGAATATATCGTAGGAACAGACGCAAAAATAACAATGCCGGAGTTTAAATTATTTACTGAATTATGTAGAGTAAGAAAGTTAAACCCATTTTTAAGAGAGGCTTATTTAATTAAGTATAGTGATAAACAACCTGCTTCAATAGTTGTAGGTAAAGACGCAATTTATAAAAGAGCAGTATTAAATCCTAATTTTGACGGTATGGAATCAGGAGTAATAGTATTAGATTCTAACGGTAATGTAGTAGAAAGAATAGGGTCATTTAAACTTCCTGATGATGTATTAGTAGGAGGTTGGGCTAAAGTATATCGTAAAGATTGGCAGCACCCAAGTTATGCAAGTGTGACATTTGATGAGTGCGTACAAAAAAAGAACGACGGAACTCCTAACTCAAATTGGACTAAACAACCTACTACAATGATTGAAAAAGTCGCAAAAGTAAGAGCATTAAGAGAAGCGTTTGTAGAGGATTTATCAGGTATGTATGAAGCCGAAGAAATGGACGAAGTACCACCAAAAGAATCAACAGAATTAACAGGAAAAGAAAAAGCCGAACAAGTAATTATAGACACACAAATAGAAGAACAAGCACCTGAAACAATAACATTTGAAGAAATGTAATAATTGTGTTATAATACTTATGAGGAATAAGAAATGAAAAAGGAAAACATAAACATAATAAGTACAGGGTCAATTGGTAATGCAGTTGTTATTAATGATAAGATTTTAATAGATTGTGGCGTTAGTTATGCTAAATTAAAAGAAGTGGCAAAAACATTACAAGTAGTGTTATTAACTCATATTCATATAGACCACTTCTTACCCTCTACTATTAAATTACTAGCCGAGAATAGACCTACATTAAGGTTTGTATGTGGCAATTGGTTAGTTAATGATTTAATTAAATGTGGAGTAAATAAAAAAAATATTGATGTAATAAATCAATTTAATGGCGTTTTATATAGCAATGGATTAAAAGTTAATATGCAACCTACTTTTCACAACGTCCCTAATTGTTGCTATAAAATAATATTACCCAACAAGCGAAGAATATTTTACGCTACTGATACTTATACATTAGACAATGTAAGTGCTAAAGAGTATGACTATTATTTGATAGAGGCTAATTATGGCGAAGAAGAAATAGAAGAAAGAATCAATGCTAAAAAGACATTAGGTATGTTTATTTATGAGTTAAAAGCCAAAGAAAATCATTTATCACAGGAAAAAGCAGACAATTGGTTAAATAATAATATGGGTTATAATAGCGAAATAATCTATCTACACGGTCATATCGATAAGGGGTAATAGTATGTCAATTAGGAGTAAATGGTGTGATGTTGATAAAGAAACAAAAAAATATATAAAAAATAGAGATAAATGTTGTGTTTTATGTGGGAATACAAATAGTTTAACAATGGCACACGTATTTATATCAAGAGCACACGGTGGCAAAGGCTGTAAGGAAAATATAGTAGCATTATGTATAAAGTGTCATAAATATTTTGATAATCCTATTGGAAAGAAAGAAAGAGAATTGTCTATTACCAATAATTATAAAGTTAAAAGATATTTAATTGAAAAAGAAAATATAACATTAAATGATGAATTTTTAGATTCATTAAAATATAAAAAAGAAATAATACCATTTGAAGAAAGACAGAAACCTAAAATAGAGCAAAGATGTAAGAATTGCAGATATTTAGTTAAAAACAAAAATAATAAAAGCACTATACCAAATTATTATTGCAAAAAATTAAATAAAATAGTAGGAAAAAATAATCCTAAATGCAATAAGTTTATGGAGGTTAGATAATGGGAAGTTTAGCAAGAAAATTTGAAAGATTAAAAGAAAAAGATAAAATACAAGATATAAAGACTATGTATGGCAAAAAGCCAAAGCAAAAATGCCCTAAATGTCATCAAAAAACATTATTCTTTACGAATAATGAGGGCAACATCTACTGCGTTAGATGTGATAAACAAATTGGAATTAAGAAATAGTATATATTTAAAAATAGTCGCCCCCTGAATCAATGTTTTGTTTCCTTGACTTTTAATCCTCCTTTATTTTATAGATTAAAAGTTGATTGGGTGAGTTTTAGACTATTGTTGACCCAATTTTTATTTTAGTTAAATATTTACTAGAGAGGAGCGTAAAAAAATGAGTAAATATGAAATAAAGCCAATTGATACTGATAACTTCGAGTTGCATTATATCAACAAAGATAATCAATCAGTTGTAATACCATTTAAGAGAACAGTAGAATTGGCAGTAAAATTACAAAGCGTAGATAGCAACGCAAGATTCAAAATGTATGAGTATCTTACAAGTATAGGTAAGAGCAAAAAGGATTTAATCCTAGAAAGAAAAAATGGTGACGGAACGATAACTGTTGATGAAACTAACTATCGTGAGTTTGAAGCTAACTTTTTATTGCAGGAGCAATACAAAGTAGCAACGGAAATATTTAAAGAATTATTAGGTAGAACAGTTGAAGAATTAGTAGTAGATATGAACTTGTCAAGTGAGGAATCTTACTTGTTTAGTAGCAAGTTAAGAGAGATATTAATAAAGGGTGTGTCTAAAGATGATATACCTCCCAGAGTTGAAACAAAATAGTTATCAACGAATATTATCTAAAAGAAGAAAAACGATTATTTGTTGGGCTTATCAGGACGACTTAGATGACATATACGCATTTTATTGCAGCAGGTATGAAAATATAAGTTATGAAGATTTTTTAAAGTTAGGATTTTTTGAACTAAAGAAAAAAATAGGAAGCATACCTGAAACAGAGCCACTATTCAAAAAAATTAAATCAAGAACGATTAACATAGCCAAAATAAAAAACAAAGATGAAAGAGATTATTGGCGTGAGTTAAAAAGAATAAACGAAATACCTCAAGTGTATTTACCAATTGAAGAAATAGATAAGAGGTTAGCAGAGTTTATTAAAGAAAAGAAAGGATTATAATTATGAAAAAAGATTTAGAAACATTTATGAAAAATGTAAATATGGTAAACAAAGATTTATCAACATACGAAGATGAAAAAGGATTTTATTATGTAGTTGGGACGGCCCAATTATTATGTGGGGTAGATTATTTAGAATTGGAAGAACCTAATCTAAAACAATTGGAGTTTAATCAAGAAATAGACAAATTAAACTATCACAAAATAACAGTTAAAAAGACTAAAGTTAAGAGTGATATTACTCACAAAGAAAAAGACAATGCAACATTAATTGAAGCAGATGTAGAAGTAAGTCAAGTGTGGGTAGTTAAGAATCAATTAAAGATTAGTAAGTCATTTACTGAAAAAGCAGAAGCATTACAATTTGCTAAAGAAGTAAATAAAGAAGTATTTAAAATGTTAGGTATATAGACACTTGACAGATGTAAAATGTAAATCCTCCCCTACCCCACCGAAAAAGAGTAGGGGAGTGATAAAAACATTTGAAAACGCTTATTTTTCAATGGTTTAAGTGAGAGTAGGGGAGTGTAGTGTAAAGTAATTAGTAAAGCAATAATGGAGGTAGTTAATATGAATTATGATAAATACATAAAGGCATTACTGTTAAGAGTAAATCAACAAGGTAAAGAAATAAATTACGAAACTATCA
>JAEDNL010000005.1 GCA_016302505.1 Bacilli bacterium | reverse complement strand
TGGTGTAGACATATTTGCTATTCTAAGTGTATGTGTTCCAAGTGAACCCATATCAACTGTTTTAGTGTCTCCTACTTTATACTTACTAGTGTTGTTAATTTTAACAGCATGTGATATTGTAATCCATGAATCATCTGCAAAAGATTTTGGTGTTTTAGGACAACTTTCATCGTCATCTAAATTACCTTCTGTAACATTAGATGCATTTAAATCAGTTATCTTTTTACCTGATGGTAATTCTGCTATCCACTCTCCATTTGATACTTTCATACTTTTTACTGATCCATCAGTATTTAAGAGTACACAATATTGAAGATCTCTTCCTGTCATTTCTAATTTAGTATCATCTTCCGAACTAATATAAGTTAGTTTATTTCCTTTCATACTTTCAGATATGTATTTTTTAGATACTTCGCTGTAAAGTGTTTTTGCTTCTGTTAAGAAACTATTCTTTTTAGAATCATTAAACATCTTTAGTACGTTTGGTAATGCTATTATTACTAGGATTGCTAATATTGCTATTACTGCTAGTAATTCTACTAATGTAAATCCTTTATTTTTCATTTTACTTTACTCCTTTACTATTACTTTACTTAGTATAGTTATAGTATATCACTACTCCCCCCTTGGTCAATTTGCAAATGTTTAACAATTATACTTGTGCAAATAAAAAGCAAAGTATTTCTCTTTGCTTATTTAACTGTTCCTTTTGTGATATTTCTATTCATATAAGAATCTAATGCTTTATCAAATTCCTTTTCATCAAAATCAGGAAAACATGTATCAGTGAAATATAATTCAGCATAACTAATACTATAAAGCATAAAATTACTTATTCTAACCTCTCCACTTGTTCTAATCATTAAGTCTACCGGTGGAAGTGGATTATATAAATAATCATAGAAATTATTTTCATTAATATCATTAATGTTTATTTTATTTTCATTAACTAGATTAACTATTTTCTTACAAGTATCTACTATTTCTGATTGTCCTCCATAATTCAAGCATACATTAAACACTCCTTTAGTACAATTACTAGTTAGTTTCTCTATTTCTATCATGGTATTATAAACTTTATCACTTAATGGTTCTTTTCTACCTGAAAATATTATTTTGATATTATTTTTTATAAAAAAATCTTTTTCTTTTTTAAATGCTGTTACAAATAGATTCATTATATAATTTACTTCTTCTTCACTTCTTTTAAAGTTTTCAGTTGAAAATGCAAATACTGATAAATATTTAACCCCTTTATCTAATATATATAAAGCAGTTTTTTTAAGTCTATTATAACCAGCTTTGTGGCCTTCGGTTCTTTTCTTTCCTTGTCTAGTTGCCCATCTACCATTACCATCCATTATTATAGCCACATGATTTGGTATTTTATTCATTTTTTTCACCTCATTATTTATATTATATAATAAATAATTGTTTTTTATATATAAAATATAATTTTTTACACTTTTTGTGTATTTTGTAGTATAATTTTAAAAAGAAAAAGAGGTGTTGATATGAAACAAAATATAGAAAAACTAATTAAAGATAAAAAATATTCTAAGATTAAAGAATTATTAAATAAAATGAATGAATATGATATAGCTAATATATTTGAAGACATACCTCATAATGAAATGATTAAATTATTTAGATTATTAAATAAGGATATCGCTGCGAATGTATTTTCTTATTTAGAAACTGATACTGAAACTAAAATAATATCTTCTCTTTCTGATAATGAAGCAGTATCCATTATTAATGATATGTCTGCGGATGATGCTACTGATTTAATGGATGAAATGCCTGCGAATGTGGTAAGTAAACTGCTATCTAAGGTTAGTGCAAATACTAGGCGTGATATTAATCAATTACTTAAATATCCTGATAATTCAGCAGGTAGTATAATGACCGTAGAATATTTGGATTTTAAAGAATATATTACTGTTAAAGATGCGATTAAAAAAATCAAAAAAGAATATGATGATACTGAAACTATTGATACATGTTTTGTTACTGATAAAAAAAGAAAACTTATAGGCAGCGTTAATCTTAAAGATTTAGTTATTAATGATGAAGATACTCCTCTTAGTGATATTATGGATAATGATATTATGTCTGTTGATACGCTAACTGATCAAGAAGAAGTAGCTAAAATAATACAAGATTATGATTTAACTTCTATTGCAGTAGTTGACTCTGAAAGTAAACTTGTAGGTATTATTACTATTGATGATATTATTGATATTATTGAGGAAGAAACTACTGAAGATATAGAAAAAATGGCTGCGATCTTACCTACCGAAAAATCGTATTTAAAACTATCAACTTTTGATTTATGGAAAAGTAGAATACCATGGTTATTATTACTTATGATATCAGCAACTTTTACTGGTAAAATAATACAACATTTTGAAGAGTCTTTAGCTGCTTGTGTCATATTAACATCATTTATACCAATGCTTATGGATACTGGAGGTAATGCAGGAGGACAATCATCTGCGACTATAATACGTGCTCTTTCATTAAATGATATAGAATTTAAAGATATTTTTAAAGTAATTTTAAAAGAAATAAAGGTAGCCTTTGTAATTAGTATTACTCTTGCTCTTGCTAACTTCTTAAAATTAATATTAATAGATGGTGTTAATACTAATATAGCATTAGTAGTATGTTTAACTCTTGTATTAACCATATGTGTTGCTAAAATAGTTGGTTGTTCTCTTCCAATAATTGCTAAAAAAATCGGTTTTGATCCTGCTGTTATGGCAAGCCCATTTATTACAACAATAGTTGATGCTATATCATTATTAATTTACTTTGAAATAGCTAGTCAAATTCTAAACATATAAAAAGTTCCTTTACGGAACTTTTTTTGTAATTACATGCTATAAGCGACAGTATAACTTCTTAATATTTGATTAGATAAGTTACAATAACCTTTTTTGTTCTTAAGATTATTAATTCTTTGTGCTTGTTTTACTAACTTTTCATGTTGATTTTCAAGTCTTTTACTTTCTCTTTCTAATTTATTTCTTTCATAAGCTGCTTTTATACCAGTCTTTCCTCTTAATGAATCCAATTCTTCTTTTGTTGATATTAAATCATTAGATAAACCTTCTTGTAATCTTTGATTTTCACTCATCGCAGATTGATATGAATTCATTCTTTCATAATCAGTCATAATATTTTCAAATTCTTTTTCTTTTCTTTGAATATACTTATTACTTCCTTTGTTAACTAATTTTGTTTGCTTAGTTTGTAATATTCCTTTTTTATTTTTTAATTTATTTATTCTTTCTTCTATCTTTCTCATCTTTTTATTAATTCTTTTTTGTTTAAATTTAGAAGTAACTTTTAAATTATTTAATTTATCTAATTGTTCTTGATATTTTTGTAATTCTGTTTCTGTTTGACCAAGTTTAGTATTTATGCCTTTTAAATTCTTTGATTCGAAATCATTTAACACTTTTTCATCTAAACCTAAATTATCATGTGTTAAATCTATTCCATTAATAATATTCTCATAACTTTTTTTAGCGTCTTCTAATTTATTTATTTGAGTTATTAAATCTTTTACATCACTTTTAAAGTAATCTTGAAAATCATTTAAATCAATATTATTTAAATCAATAGGTTGACTAGGGTCTTTCTGCATAGAACTAAGTATATTAGTATATTTACTAATAAAATTATCATATTTATCCAAAAGATTATTATGTGTAGTTTTAATATCATTATTAACTTCAATTACATGATTAGTATAACTAATACTAGCATTAGCTATTTGTCTTATTATATCTATAATATTATCATCTAAAACATAATCTTCAGTTCTACTATTTTGTGATACTTTAATACCTAAACTATCTAATATTCTAAATATATCTTCTATTCTTATATTTGGTAATTTACCATTTTTAATTGCGTTTTTAATTTTCATAATTACTATCAACCACTCTATCTATTTCTTTATTAATGTAATCTATTTCATTTTTATTTGTTATTGTATCCAATGAAAATGATGTTTCAGTTTCATTTAATATTGATGCAAAAATATTTTCTTTATTATCATTTACTGTATATATTATAAATGTCTTATTAAACTCTAAAGAATCTATAATATCCAAAACATTTACTGTTACCTCACTTCCATCTTCAATAGTTACTTTTAATTTATTATCTTCCATTTTTTCCTCCTACATAGACATTCTATTATTAATTCCGGCCATATATGAAACAGCTGTTTCAATATAATCTTCATTATTATTTAATTTAATATTACTCAAATATGAATTTATAATTTCTATTAATTTATCAAAGTTATATTTTTGTAATCTTTCCCTATTATAATTAGCTCCATTAGATATATATCTAAAATCATGATTAAATAAACACCTTAAAGCATGACAAGCTTGTTTAAACCCATATTTTTGAAAAGTATCTATTATTGCAGTTTTAAATACATTAAGAATCTCCTGTTCGTTTTCTTCTTCAACTCCTACAAACATCTCTAAATCATTATTTGTTATTCTTAATATATCTTCTCTTGATATATACATTTGAAACAATTTTCTATAATTATTATCTCTTGTTATAGCATTTTGATTTCCATTAATATATTCCTGTAATATTAGTTTTACATTTTTTCTTCCATATTTTTTACTTGCATATAATACAAAATTTGATAATAATTCTTCTTTATTAATAGATTTTATTTCTTTATCATGATCATCAAAATGTTTAACTAAACTTAAGTGTTTGTTATTATCTTGACAATTACTTACATGTTTATAAAAATCTTCTATTTTAGTATTTTCATTTAATGACATTAAAAATGTTATAAATACTTCATAATAATTAACTACTTCTTCATTATCACTATTAAAATTACTACTATATTTTGCAAATATTGATGTATTTTTAAACTTATCTAATTTTGTTTTATCTTTAAATATAGAATTATATGTATTTAACATATAATTTTTAAAATCATCAATACTTACTCTATTAAGATCTTCAATACTTTTATAATAATTTTGTATTAAATATGCTACTGTTTCATTATAACTTAATTTTCTATCATTAGCCATTCCTACTATTCCATTTTGTATTGTAAATGGATTTACTTCTTTAGCTTTAGATTTTAAATATTGATTATTATTAATAAAATTTATTATTTTTTTAGCATCTTCTATTTCACATATTCTAAGTACAACACTATCACTTCTTGTAATATCTGCTACTTTAGACAATATTTTAAAATTATTTTTATCAATATAATCAAATATAATATTTACACATTCTTCTATATCATCAGCACCAAATGATAAATATATTTTTACATAGTCACTTTTAGAATAACCATCATTATGAAATTGTAAAAATCTATTTTGGCGAGTTGAATGAAATACATCCAATTTTTTATTTTCATAACGTTTGATCCATTTATCAAACAATGGTCTTATATTTTGTTTTTGTTCATGTTCATCTAAACCATAATTCATAAGACCTGAATATATTATATCTTTATTTATTTGTAAACTTGGATTTTGCTTAAAAACTTTTGCATAATATTTTAAAAATTCATCCATTTTCTCTGTCTTAGTCATTTAAATCAAACTCCATAGTTTTTTCTATATCATTTATGACAGTATCTAATTCAATAGTTTTATCTAGCTCTTTTATTTCATCTTCATTTAATGATTCAATATACTCATCATCTAAATTAACAATTATTTTTTTCTTAATTCCATCAAACGTTATTTCTTTTTCTTCCATACCCTCACCTACTATAACAATTATATCATTTAAAAAGTTAAGTATCAACCTTAACTTTCTCCTGTCTCTAACATAGTACTAATAAGTATTCCATATCCTAATGTTACATTATCAACAAGAACATTAGTAACTGCTCCTACTAATTTATTGTCTTGTATAATTGGAGAACCGCTCATACCTTGAACTATACCTCCTGTTTTATTTATTAAATCTTTATCTACTATTTCAAAACTTATTGCTTTAGTAGTATTCTTTTTATTAGGATATTTATCTAATATTTTTATTTTGTATTTTTTAATAGCATTGTTACTAGTAACAGTATAAATATATGCTTCTGTCTTTTTAATCTCATCAAAATCTGCTACCATAATTAAATCTTTCTCAGGTAATGAAGAAGTATAAGTACCATATATACCATTAACAGTATTTTTATCTATAGTACCTATTTTTTTATTAAAGGATATATTAGCATTTTTACTACCTACATGACCATTTCTGCTTTTATTAATACTTGTAACTTTAGACATTAATATATTACCATCTTTTACTTCTATTCTAGAATTTGTTTCACTAAGTAATATTTCATGTCCTAATGCTCCCCATATTTTAGTTACTGGATCTATGTATGTAAGAGTTCCAAGTCCCACTACATTATCTTTTACATAAAGACCTGTTTTTAATAAATTATTTTCTTCTACTAATCTTAATTTTGTATTCACTTCCTTATTATTTCTTATTAATTTAATATCTACTTCACTAGTATTACTTTTATCTATTACATTAGTAAGTTCATTTATAGAATATACTCTTTTATTATTTATATGAGTTATGTTATCTCCTATTCTAATATTATCACTTGCTATATATTCACCATTTACTTTATAAAACCCAACTACTATTAAACCATCAGATTCTATTTTAATTCCTATACTTTCTCCTCCTGGTATAACATTTTTTGAATATGCTAGTATATTTAAAGGACAAAATAAAATAATAAAGAAAGTAAGTAGAATCTTTTTCATATACTTCACCTCTTTATTATTATTATTATCATTTTATAACAAATAATATATCCATTTTATTCTTGTATCTCAAAATCTGTTATTTTACCATTTTTTTCCACTAGTTTATTAATAGTTTCGGTAGCACTATTTAATTTGTTCTCGCAATTTTCAATTAAACCCATAGCTTCAGTATATTTAGATATAGACTTATCTAAATCAAGTTCACCACTTTCTAATTCACTAATAATAACTTCTAATTTTTTAACAGAACTTTCAAATGTTTCATTTTCTTTCTTTTCCATTTTTAACTCCTTTAACTATCGCATCAATATTACCATTTTTAACCACTATATTAATATTATCATCTTTACTAATATTATTTATATTTTTTACTATTTTATTATCTTTATATATTATAGAATATCCTTTATCAAGTATATTATCCGGATTTAATAAATCAAGTTTAACATGAATAGTGTCTAATCTATTTTTATTATTATTTAATATATTTAATATTTCTTTATTTATTGTTGTAGTCAAATTAGATATTTTTTCTTTACCTTTTTCATATAACACTCTAGGATTATTAAGTATATAATTAGATTTAATCTTTTCAAG
Source organism: Bacilli bacterium (assembly GCA_016302505.1). GTDB lineage: Bacteria > Bacillota_I > Bacilli_A > RF39 > UBA660 > CAG-1000. The sequence goes on along the minus strand of JAEDNL010000005.1, from coordinate 35,582 downwards.
TCTATGAATACTATTATCTAATTTTATCATAATATTTGTATTTAACTTTTCATACAAAATATCTAACTTTTGTTCTTTCATTTCATATAATCTCATAGGATTATTAATTATATAGTTAGTTTTATATTTTTTAAGTAACTCAGAATAACTATCAAGTTTATTTGATATTGAAGTATTTATTCTATCTTTAGCATTACTAAAATATCTTCTAACTTCAACTATATCTGGTACAGCCATTATAGCCGCTCCCGTTGGTGTTGGTGCTCTTTTATCAGCAACAAAATCACTAATAGTAAAATCAATTTCATGACCTACACCACTAATTATAGGTATTCTACTATTATATATAGCTCTTGCTACTACCTCTTCATTAAAAGCCCATAAGTCTTCAATAGAGCCACCACCACGACCTAATATAATTGTATCTATATCATCAAAAGTATTAGCAAGTTCTATCATAGATACTATGTTTTGAGCAGCACTTTCTCCCTGTACAAGTGTTGGAAATAAATATATTTCAGTCATTGGGAATCTATGATTAATAGTAGATATTATGTCTCTAACAGCCGCTCCAGTAGGTGCAGTAATAATACCAATCTTTCTTGGCACTCTTTTAATTTTTTGCTTATGTTCAGGATTAAATAAACCCTCTTCGCTAAGTTTCTTTTTTAATTTCTCAAAAAGAACATATAAATTACCAAGACCATCTAATTCTAAAGAATCAACATATATTTGATAACTACCACTAGCTTCATACACTGAAACTCTACCATGTACAAGTACAGAATCTCCATCCTTAGGAATAAAATCAATACCACTATTTTTATAATTAAACATAACAGCATTAATTTTACTATTCTCATCCTTTAATGAAAAATATAAATGTCCCCTACCATGAACTTTTAAATTACTTATTTCCCCTTTAATATAAACATTTTTAAGTACTGGATTTAATTCAATAGTATTTTTAATAATTCTATTAATCTCAGTAATAGAAATATATTCATTATTCATTTATATCCTCATTATCTCTTATTTTATCAAGAACTGCATTTATTAACTTAATTATCTTATCATCACTATATTTCTTAGAAAGTTCAACTGCTTCATTTATAACTACTACTTTAGGAGTATCATAATAAAGCATTTCATAAGTTCCAAGTCTTAATATAGCCTTATCAGTTTTACCAAGTCTATCTAAATCCCAATTATCTAAATATTTAGAAATAACTTTATCAATATTTTCAATATTATCAAAAACACCATAAACTATATCTCTAACAAACTTATTATCTATTTCTAAGTTCTCTTTAATAACAGTATCTATATCATAAGAAATACCTTCTTTAATATAAAAATCTATTTGATATAAGATAACCATTATCTTTTCTCTTGCTTCAGTTCTATTTAGTTTCATACTTCCTCCAAAAATCTATTAAAATTATATCATTTATTTAATTAAAAAGATATTACTTTTTAAAAATAATATCTATTTTTTATTTTAATTCCAATGACTTCTTTTTATCACAAACAAGTTCACATTGTTGACTCTTAATAAGTAACTCATTTAATATAGTTCTATAATCACTTTCTAACTTAGCATCTTTAATTCTTGATAAGTTAAGTTTTATCTCAAGTGAACTACTATTTCTAAAACTAGATATTGGTACATCTATTCCTCTTGGATAATCAACAACAAGATTATTATTATCATTTTTAATTATTAATATATCTCCAGTAGTTATTTCTTTAAAAATTCCATTTGGTAACTCCTCAAAAAAGACATTATCAAGTAGTTCTTCGTGTGATATATATTCTTTTTTAGTATAAGAATTATTATCATCTAACTGCCAAAATTTACTTCCTACTAAATTTAATTTTAAATATCTTCTCATAATAGCACCTCCAAAGCGTATATATTTTATTATACATTTTATTATATGTCAAGAACAAATTAATACCATTAATAATAAAAAATTTAATTCAAAAAACATTATAAAACCTACTATCGCTAGTAGGATATTTACCCAATTTGGAAATCTTGCGAAACACCGTTAGTATTACCAGCACCATTGCCACATTTATTATTATTAAGATTACATTTAGTTACGTTAGATGCTGTTAAATCAGTTATCTTTTTACCTTTAAGTAATTAAGATATCCAACTACCATTAGATATTTTTATTTCACATATTTTACCTAATTAAATGTTAAAGATTAATTAAATCAAAATTAGATACATCTTCATTTATTAATTTAACTATATTTTTAACATTACTATTATTAAATGCTCTTTTTACAGTAGATGAACTAATATAAAATAATTCAGTTCTATTTTCTATTACATCTTTTAAATTATTAATTCCAATAGACTTTAAATATTTTAATATATTAGTTATTCTATCTTCCTGAATTATTAACTCATGAACATCTTCTTCATCTAAGTTATCATATAAATATTTTATATCATCTTTTGTAAATCCAAATTCTTTAAGATAATCCATGAGTTTTTCCTCCTTCATATGAATATGAAATATTACTTTCAATATTATTTAATACTTCTTCATTTATATAACTTCCTTTAGTTATTGAATATAAAAGCATTTCTTTTGTTAATTCATGATATTTATTATATAAAATACTAGATATTCTAAGTACTTTTTGTCTTGATATTATTTGTTCATTAAATTTATAAATAAATTCACTCTTTTTATTTTCTTTTTCTAATTTATCAATATCTGGTAATGATAATATTTCCTTATCATAATCTATTTTATCACTACCAAGAACTATTGCATCATATCTTAAATAATTAGGTATATGTTCATTTTGATTAATAAAATTACTTTCTATAAATTCATTTAATGTTTTATCATCACAACTTATACCTAGTCCTTTTAATTTCATTTGATGAGTGATTGAAGATAAAGCAAAAGCATCCTTACTATCACTTGATATAAATCCATAGTATTCATGAGGTCTAGAATTTAATTTTGATGCAGCTAAATATTGAAAGAAACCTCTTGGTGTATTTACAAGTCTAGTTGGTGAATATTTTATCAAATTACAATCTTTTTCATTAGAACCCATACCATTTAATATACCAAGTTCTACACATAAATCACATTTTTCAAGTAATCTTGATGCTCCTAGCATACTCGCAGGACTTCTTTTAGCTATATCAAAAAAACCATATTTTTTATATATTTCATAATTGTTTTTTAATATAACTGGATTAGTTTTTAATATTTTATAATGGATACTTTCTGATAAAGATACAGGGAAACCTTTACTCTTTAAGAATCTTTCGTTTTCAATCATATCATCATATGAAATAATTTGAGAATCATATTTTAATGTTCCAACTTCTCCTGTTCCTTTTGTATAAGTATTATGGTTCTTAGTACTTCTTGCATCTTTTTTATTTAATGTTTTTAACCATACACTTGGTGTATCAAAGAATACTTGATATAATTTACCATCTATACTTAATTGCTCATATCTTTGCATTATAGTATCTTTATTTCCATATACAAGTAATGTTAATAAAGTTGGATTACTAAAATAATCTAATAAAGATAATGACTTAATTTTAACACTTTTCATATATTCTAATATTTCTAAAGCATTAGATAAATTAATTTTTCTTTCTATTTCAGTTTTATGTTTTTTACTTCCTTTAATAAAACTATCAGAAAGTCCATTATCTTTAAAGAACTTAACAATATCATCCCATGTCACTATTTTAGTATCTTTATCTTTAGATAACATACGATCTTCATTATATTCTTTAAATTGTACTAACATTTGACTCTTAGTAGTATAAGATAAATCACTTGATGTTGTTACTATATCATAAACTATTTGAAAATCAGTTTCATCTAATATATCTAAATTTTCAGGATCTCTTATTTTTTCAATTAAACATTCTATATTTAAATATTGTTCTGATAAAAAACCATATTCATCATTACCTGATATTATTATTTTTTCATATTCGTTTAATTTCTCTTTCATTTGTATTATAAGTGAATTTAAATTAGAAATAATTACTTTCAATTCACTTTCTTGTTCTTTAGTAAGATTTACAGGTAATCCACTCTTTTTAGCATTTAATGTTACTATAATATTATTTAAATTATTTTTAATATCACCATATCCATATTTTAGTAATATAGAAGATACTGAATCAATATTAAAATTAAATGAACTTTCATTCTTACCATCTAATACATTAAGTAATGTAATACATGCATGCAATTGAGGCTTTAACTCATCATAATTAGTTTGGCTAGTTCTTTTATTTTTAATAATGGATTCACATTTATCATAATATTCTTTTGCTTTAATTTCTAAAATATTATCTAATTTCATAAATTCACCTACCATTCTACTAAAACATCATACATTTTTAAATAAATAGAAAAATCTTCATTTTTATTCTTAAATAAGTCATACATCTTATCTTTATCCATTCCAAGTGCAAAAGACAAATCATCTAAATTAACTTTCTTTTTAGATATAAGATTTAAACATTCATTCTTAATTTGATTAAACAATATATTTAATTTATCACTCATAATACTGCCTCACTTTCATTAAGAGTCATATTAAATCTAAGTTCATCTTGTTCTCTTATCATTTGTTGTTTTTCTTCTTCACTTAACTTTTTAAAGTCTTCTTTTAGTTTTTTAATATAATCTATATTTCTTTTTTCTATTGAAAGAGTTTTATCATATACATATTTTAATGTATCACAAGTTAATAAAAGTACCATATTATCATCTAATCTTATATATGAACAACCAATTCTACCTGATTTATTTATATATATTGGTGTAATACTACCATTAACCATAGATGATTTTATTCCACCTTTTATAAAGTCATATTGACCATTTTCAAGTTTACTAATTAATGTTTCGATACTTTTTCTATCATCACTATCAAATTTTGATAAATCAAATAACAATCTTCCATGAGTATCAGTAAAATATAATATACTTGATGGCTTATCTTCTTTTTCTTTATTTATTTGATCAATATAAGTAGATACTTCACTTGATAAGTCTATAACTTCTTCCATTTCATTTAAATAAAGTTCATATAACTCTCTATCTGCAACTGTTCCATTAGTATTAATAGATTTAATATCCTCTACAATCTTAGCAATATGATATAAACATGCAATCATTGCGCCTTCTTTATATGAATAATTTCTAACATTTTGAATAAAGTTATCTCCATATGCTTTTACTGCTTCAAAGTGATAACTTAATTGACTATTAGTTTTACCATCAAATAAATAATAATATTTATTTTTAAGAACATTTGCCTTTTCAGTTAATTCAGCAAATCTATTTAATAAATCACTAAAATCAACATTTTCTTCTTTTGATTCAACAGAAGATATTATACTTTCTAATGATGGAGACATATCTTTTTTAATATATTTTGTACTTTCAAATGCCTTTAATGCAAGTAAACTTAATTTGTCATTTTCAGATAAATCACTTTCATTTAATAATGAAACATAATAATCAAAATCTACTTCTTTATTTTCTATAATATTTTTAACTTTGTTTATTTCATCAGTTAATTCAGCTTTTTTAACATTATTACTTTGAGTACGACTAGTACTATTTAATATTTCACTGTTTTTTATATTATTAATCGCAGCATAAACTTGAGGTGCTTCTGGTGCTCCTCCTTTTAAATAATATTCTATTATTTTATATTGTGTTATTAAACTATCATCTAATCTAATAATAGTATCTTTGTATTTTAATATTTCCCTAGCAGTTAAACATTCTTTAATTTTAGATATCTCACTTTCAGATTCTAACTCTATCATAACAGTATCTAAAGAACTTTGAAGTTTAAATAAATAAAATTTTAAATACTCATTAAAATTATTAACAGCTAAATTAGAAGATTCAATACTATACATACTACTACCTCACTATTCTTAAATAATTATACCATATACTGAGATTTATAACAAGAAAAAAACTCACTAAATATTAGTAAGTATGATTAATTTATGATAATGTCTTAAGTGTTAACTTGCGAACATGTCTCACTGTTATATAATATGTCACTTAGGTGATAAAATGAAAGAGGTAGACTTAAAAATGAATGAACAAGAAAAATACGAAATCATTAAAGAACTAGTTGACCATAATGGAAGCAAAAATCGAGCTAGTAAAAAACTTGATATATCAAGAAGACAAATTGAGAAAAGTCATAATCAACACCAATATGCTTGAGCTTGAGTTTCTCGTTTGTTAGATACAAAAAACATCTTATGAAAATTGATGTCAATGATGTGAAACATGAATTTATGAACTTGTCATTTACATCAATTGAATAAGTTATATCATTACAAACAAAAACGAGAATATTTTCCCGTTAATATTTAAAAAAATTTAAGACATTTTCCTAAATTATTGACAATGATTTCAAGCACTGTTTTATTAAATTTTCTAATTTTTTTAATTCAAACAATTTTATACTATCTTACATCAAAGTATTTCATTAATTCTTCTTTTTGTTTTTGATCATTTATAATCTCTAAAGAAATATTTTCACCATCAATAATTTCTTTAGCAAAGCATATTTCTACAGGCTTGAAATTACTTATCAAAAATACATAATTAACCCCTTCTTTTAAAATTGAATTAAAAACTATGTATTCTTTTCCATCATCTAATGTTATTACTTCACCATTTTCCAATTTCATACTATTCCTCCTCATACAAAATATCAGTAATTACATCTAAGTAATCCGATAAAGTTTCTTTTATTATATTTATATAAACAAATACCGCTTCGACAAAATCATCCTCTGTTTGAGTATCTTTTTGAAGATCTAAAATTTCTTTATTTAAAAGTATTCTATCATCCACATTTAAATCTTTATTCAATTTGCAAAGTAACGCAATCAAAACTTTAATTTCCTGAATAGTAAGATCTTTCTTCTTTAAAAGTGGTAATTTTTTGAATGTCTCAACATATTCATCAAATTCAGCATTAATCATAATTTAGGTGTCCCTTCATCTTTTTCATACATTTCATCTTTGTCTTTTCTCATATAAGAAGTTATTTTTTTCCAATTTGGTTTTCTGCCACGAAGTTTATCTACGAAACGCTCAAATTTACTATTAGAGCCAAACTTTTTCTTAGCATTATCTAACTTTTTTTGATCTTCTTCCGTAACTTCTTTTTCTTCTTTTTCTTCTTTTTCCTCTTTTTCTTTTTTCTTTGTTAATAATTCTCCTAAAACAAAAGTTGCTGCCGATGCAAATGCCTCTAATGTAGTCAAATTTTGTAATCCAAAAGTAACCTGTTTGGAATTTGTATTATTAATTTCTGAAATATTTTCTAACGAACTTTCAGTTAAAGAAGCTAATTTATACTCTTGACCATCACTAGCAACAACTATAGATCCTGATGGAAGTAAATTTCCATTTTGATCTAATACATTAGCTTGAACTTCACCATGATCAGTTACAAAAGATATAGAGCCTTCAAAATTTTCTTGAACACCAGTATATTTTTTATCAAGAATAGTATTTTGCTCAATCACTTGGGGAACTAAATCATCCGAATTCATAAGATCTGTTATATCTACCCATCCAGATACTGGGCCACCTAAATGTACTCGAATAGTCAAAGATTCTAGTGGAACTCCCAATTCTTGAGCAGCTTCTATAGCAACATCATTCAAATTAGTTCCATCAAGACTTGATACTTTCACAATCCGGTTTCCACTTATTATTGAAAACAAATCAGCTGTATAATTTCCTGCATCTCTTAGCCCTTTTCCAAAAACACCTGATTTATTAGCCCCACCTAAATCATAATCACTGGATTCGTGATATGTTACACCTTCTTGGACTTCTACACTTTTTCCTATCTCAAATTTAGATAGCGCACGTTCTGCAATCTCTTCTGCAGTTTCATATACATTTTCCACATCATAAGAATCAATTACAAACTCTAAATTAGAAGTAGTATCAACTGCTTGACCTACTAAATTTTTTGAATGACTAACACCAACCATAGAAATTACAAGCATGACTGATGCTAAAATAATTGGCCAAGATTTCCATTTTGTTTTACCTCTCGAAACTACTTTTTTAACCGTATTTTGTTTTGCTTCAGGTTCTGTTAGAATTACAGAATCTTTATTAGCATTTTGAACTTCATTTTGTTTTGCTTCAGGTTCTGTTAGAATTACATAATCTTCATTATCATTTTGAACTTCTTGTTTTGCTTCAGGTTCTTTTAGAATTACATAATCTTTAATAGCATTTTGAACTTCTGAAGCCTGTACATACTCACCATTAGGAAGTTTAATCCCCTCATTTCCCAACATCATAAGCCCTTTATTAATGAAATCTATTTTCTGTTTTCCTTTAATTGCTAATGTTTGAGTATCTTGATTTTTGACATTAACACTTTGACCATTCAACTTAATTACAGAAGCTTTTTTGACAGTTGATGATATTTTTTCAACCATTTCTAATGGAGATATAACTTTTCCAGTTCTTACGCAAGCAACCTTCACATTATTACCATGTGTACTTAAAGCTGTAAAAAGAGCTTTTTCAACCTCTTCTAAAGGAACATATTCACCATTTGTTAAGATAACACCATCTCTATTATACCCCATCATAATATTACTGGTTTTCTTAGTATGACCATCAGCAGATACATTAACACCTCTATCCTCACGATTTTCACCCATAGGGTTATCCGACACATTTATTTTAGTATTTCCTAAAATAACATTTATTTGCTCTTCGGTATAACCTTGTGCTTTTAATTTCTCTATATCATTATCCAAAATCTCACCTTCTATCATCTAAATTATAACACGCAAAAAAAGTTTTGTAAACTTTGACGCATTATGCTTTCAATTTTATGATTAATTTATGATAATGTCTTAAGTGTTAACTTGCGAAAATGTCTCACTGTTATATAATATGTCACCTAGGTGACAAAATGAAAGAGGTAGAATTAAAAATGAATGAACAAGAAAAATACGAAATTATTGAAGAATTAGTTGACCATAACGGCAGCAAAAATCAAGCTAGTAAAAAAACTTGGTATATCAAGAAGACAAATTGATCGTCTTATTATTAAATATAAGGAGAAAGGCAAATCTGCATTTACAAGCGGCAATCGCTCAAAACAACCCACGGAAATTAAATTCTTTTCTAAAACAAATTGAGAAAAGTCATAATCAACACCAATATGCTTGAGCTTGAGTTTCTCGTTTGTTAGATACAAAAAACATCTTATGAAAATTGATGTCAATGATGTGAAACATGAATTTATGAACTTGTCATTTACATCAATTGAATAAGTTATATCATTACAAACAAAAACGAGAATATTTTCCCGTTAATGTTTAAAAAAATTTAAGACATTTTCCTAAATTATTGATAGAAAAAAACTCACTAAATATTAGTAAGTTCAGTTTCTTTTTCCTTGAATTTTTCTTCAACTATTTTATTATATTTATTTATTAAATCTTGTACTATTTCTAAACACATATCTTTTTCATCATCAGTCATTTCACTCTTTTTAATTTTATTATTTTCATCTTGTCTTACATTTCTAAGAGCTATTTTAGCCTCTTCTGCCATAGATGATGCTTGACGAACATAATCTCTTCTAGTTTCACCTGTAAGTTCAGGTACAGTAAGCATTATAACCTCACCATTATTTGTAGGAGCAATACCTAAATTAGCCTCATATATGGCTTTTTCCATATTCTTAAGAGAAGACTTATCAAATGGTTTGATACTAAGTACTCTAGCTTCAGGAATACTAATAGTAGCTAAACTTTGTATAGGTGTTGGTGTTCCATAGTAATCAACCATAATACCATTTAAAATATTAGGATTAGCTCTTCCTGCTCTTATAGTTACAAATCTACTTTCTAAGTTTTCTATAACTTTATTCATTTTATTTTTAACTTCATTTTCATCGATCATAGTTTTCCTCCACTAATATTATATAAATAATTAAGTATCAAATCAACTAAAAAGTACACAAATTGTGTACTTATACTAATCTTTTATTACAAGTTTTTCTCCTTCATTTAGATATATTTTATACATACCACTCTTATTACAAATATATTCAAATAATGTATCATCTACAGTAGGTTTAACTTCTTCTTTAACTTGTTCATTAATAGTAGGCTCTTCCATCTTTTTATCCTCACTTTCTAATAACATAGGTTTATATTTATTTAATGTATTTTTACCAACAACTTGTTTTTTAGTATAATATGTATATTTTAATGGATTTACTTTAGTATTATTTATTATTACTTCATAATGACAATGTACTCCAAATGAATAACCAGTATTTCCCATAACTCCAAGTACATCCCCAGTTTTAACTTTATCTCCTACTTTTACTTTTATACTATCATATTTTAGATGAGCTACTAAAGTAACTACTCCATTACCATGATTAATTTTAATATAGTTTCCATATGTTCTACTTGAAGTACTTCTAGTTCTAACATTATTTTTAACATATGTAATAACTCCATCATATGGTGCTAAAATATTATGATTTGGTCCTCCATTACTAGTGCTCCAACCCATATCAATTGCTTTATGAGATGATTTATATCCTTGGGTGATTCCAATATAATCACATGGAAAAATTAATTTCATAATTAATCCCTCTTAATTTCAGTAACATTTTGTAATTTAGAATATGATGAGAATATCTTATCTTCAAAAGCTTTATATAATGAATCAGCTCCAAGAAAACTAAAAAGTCCTACCCATAAAGACTCTATAACATTATATTTAGTAAATGATAATGTAAAAACAACACCAAATAACATAGATATAAAAAATGAAATATACAATAAACATGAGTTACATTTAATGATAGATGCAGTTTTAATCTTTTGTACAAATGCAGTACTTAATATACTAGATGCACATGATATAACAAGTAACATTTTAATTAGATCAATATTCATATTTCTTCACCCATTATATTTTATTATAAAAAAAGATTATTGAGTATTATAGTAAACTAATAATACTAATAATCTATTTATTTAAAGTTAATTTCTTATTATTAGAGTTTAAAAAATAATAATACATGTAATCAATAGTTCCATATTCTTCTGTAGTATTTCCTGAAATTAATCTATTTTTTAGATCTTTCATTTGTTTTATTTTTTCTTCTATATTTTTATCATATACACTTCCAAATACACCTACAGTAATATCTTTTCCACTAACTTGTAATCTTTCCCAGTTTCTTATATCACTTTGTGTATATGGATTGTGTGTTACATATCTTTTAATATTATCATCTACTAGTGATAACCTTCCATTTGTTAATACAACTGGTCCATTTCCAAATCCACGTGCAGAAAATTCTCCAGTTATTATTTTACTTTTAGTTTTTTCTTCAAGTCCATCAGAATATGGTGTCATAATAGTTGTTATTTTATCTATTGCTAATGAATCATATAGCCCTTTTCCTATTTCTACACTATTCATATCATATGTATGACCATCATTAACACATTCAACTAAACATAAATATTTTTCACTAGCATGTTTATATTCTTTTAACCATCTACAAAAGTCTTTTATAAACTCCTTTGAATTAACATCAACACGTTTTATACCTCTAGCACTAATAAATTGTTCCATTAACTTATTCAAATATTTTTCCATAACCCCTTTACCTTTCTTTTTTCATAAAAATAGAGACCTATTAATACAATAGGTCTCTAAACAGTTACAAGCTACCACAACCCCCATTGTCTCATAACTGCGTATATTATACTCCATATTGAAGTAAAAGTCAACTTATTTCTCTTTGTTATATTATTTAAAGAGGTAAATGCAACTTAATAACTATGATTATATAAAAGTTACATTTAGTCTAATAATGATATTTAATATTTTCTAATCAATTGTTTTCTTATCATATAGTTTATAATAAAGTCTTATTGTCCAAAAAGAAAAAACAACTATAAATAATAAAGATTATAATATAGTTACATCTGATAGTATAAATGATTTAACTGAGTACTTTAATGAATTTAAACTAGTAATGGAATCTCAAAATAGATTAAAAGAATATACTGATACTAGTTTAAACAAAGATAGTAAATTTTATAACTTCTCAATATATTTATTTGATACTGAAACATTAACTTTATATTATATACATAATAACATTTAATAAAAAGATTGAACTTGGTTCAAACTTTTTTTGTTAAGATTCTTTATATAGAAAACAATTTTCATCATGAGAATATATTACACCAATTGCTTGCAAATAAGAATATATAATAGTTGAGCCCACAAACTTCATACCTCTATTCATCAAATCATTAGAAATATTATTAGATAAATCATTTGTAACTTTCGAAGTTTCATATAATATTTTATTATTTGTAAATGTTATTAAATAATTATTAAAACTACCATATTCGTTTTGAATACTTTTAAATATTTTTGCATTATTGATACTAGCTTTTATCTTTAATTTATTTCTTATAATACTTTTATTTATCATTAATTCATTTACTTTATTATCATCATAATTAACTACTTTGTTAATATCAAAATTATCATATGCTTTTTCAAAATCTTTTCTTTTATTTAAAATACACTCCCAAGATAAGCCAGCTTGAAATGACTCAAGTATTAGCATCTCAAATAAATATTTATCATCAAAATTAATAACTCCCCATTCTTTATCATGATATTCAACATATAAAGGATTATTTTCATTACACCATTTACATCTCATAATATTAAAATTCCTTTTTTAAATATATTTTTTCAGATATTTTATAAGATATTAATAATGATATAACTAATATAATAGGTATAACAATAAACCAATAATCATTAAATAATACTACTAAAATAGTTGGAATTTTAATTGTATTTTTCAACAATGTTATAACACCTACCATAACAAAAACTAAAATAAATAACACTATTCTTCCCTTTTCCATACCAAATTTAAATATTAAAGGATACATTATAGATTGGATTATCACTATAGCGCAAATACTTCCTAGTAATGATGAAATAAGTTCATTAACAGCAGTATTATTAATTACACTAATTAAATAATTTAATAAAACAGTGATAACAGCAGATAATAAAGTCAAAAATAAACTAGCAATATATTTTGATTTTACAATATTTTTTCTACCACCAGGTAATGTAATCGCATAAGCATCCCAATTGTTATACTCATCATAACTAAATGTTGATATGAATAACATAACAATAATAAATGTTGGTATAAAAGAAATATTAAATTGTCCTCCTAGAGCCATTATAAAAAATACCATAAGCATGACAATAATTAACTTTAAATTATTTTTAATTATTAAAAAGTCTTTTTTTATTAAGCCTAACATTACTTGCCTCCTTTTATTATAAGAACCATTAATTCATCAAGTGTTATCTTATCAATAATAAAATCATTATATTTCTTTTTCATCTTATTTTTATCACTAATTAATATTTCATAATTATATTTATTTTTCTTATAACTAATAATATCTTCTTTTGATATTTTATCAAAAGAATCAATATCACATTTTAAAATACCATAATTATCTAATAATTCATCTTTAGTTTTATTTAAAATTATTTTACCATTATCAATAAAAATAATTTCATCAGCAATATGTTCTAAGTCACTAGTGATATGAGTTGAAAATAAAATAGTATGTTCCTCATCTTTCATAAAATCTAAAAATATATCTAATATATCATCTCTAACTACAGGATCTAATCCACTTGTTGGCTCATCTAATATAAGTAATTTAGGATGATGAGAAAGAGAGGTTGCTATTTCTAACTTTTTTTTCATTCCTTTAGACAAAGTTTTAATTTTCTTATTACAAGGTATCTTAAAATCATTTAAATATTTATAAAATAAATTATTATCCCATTTTTTATAGGTAGATTTCATAATTGAACTAATATTATCAGCAGTTAATATTTCAGGAAAAAATATATTATCAAGTACTACTCCTATATCTTCTTTGATTAAATAATCATATTTTTTATTATCTTTATTAAAAATTCTAATAGAACCTTTATCAAAATTAATAATATTTAGTATAGATTTAATAAGTGTAGTTTTACCAGCTCCATTTTCACCAATCAATCCAATAATATAACCACTATTAATATTTAAATTTATCTCCCCTAATTCAAAATTATCATATCTTTTTTTAAGTCCTTTAATTTCAATAGTATTATTCATCACTCTTCACTCCCATAAATATATTCAAATAAATCAATAATTTCATTTTTATTAATATTATATCTATCTGCTATATCAATTATTTTTGAAATATGATTTTCTATTTCCTTATATGCTTTTTCTTTAACAAGTTCAGTATTTTTAGGCTCAACAAATGTTCCTTTACCTTGAACTGACTTTATATATCCTTCTTCTTCTAATTCATCATAAGCTTTTTTAATAGTCATAACGCTAATTTTAATATCGCTTGCTAAAGACCTAATTGAAGGGATAGATTCTCCTTCTACCAATTCATCAGACACTATTTGATTAATTATTTGATTTTTAATTTGTTCATATATTGGAATAGAACAACTATTACTAATAATAATTTTCATATAATTCTCCTAACTGTTATATATATAATATAACAGTATATAACAGTTGTCAATTAAAATATAACATAAAAATTAATTAAATTATGTTATAATACTAAATGAGGTGAAAAAAATGTATTATTTAATACCAGTCATAGATCAAGATATATTATTTGAAGGTGAAAATTTAAAAAATATATTAAAAAGAAAAATGCCCGAATTATCAAAAAAAGAAGATCAAAGAATAGATATAATTTATTCTACAAGATACTTTATGCCTATACCAAAGAATGAATTAATAGAACACAATAATAAAACTAAATTAATGTATCAAGATAAAAATATTCCAATGTATTTAATAGCTTACGGAAATAATGGTTATGAAGCACAAGAAATTGTTAGTGGTAAAAAACTTTTAGCTAAATATAAAGCTGCTCTTGGAATAAGAAGAGTAACTAAAGAGGAAGCTAAAAAATATTTTGATGAAAATGATTATTTTAATAAAATTTCTAATTATTTTAACCAAATATATAACAATGAATTATCAAATATTCAATTAAATTCAGAACCATTTTTAGAAGCATATGAAATAGAAGCATATTTAGATGGAAAACTAAATGATAAAGCATTTAATGGAGAATTTATTGGTACTTTAAGATTAACTAAAAAAAACTGTTAGATACTTAAATAAAAAAAGTTATTTATATTTATAAAATAACTTTTTTTTAAATACTATTTCTATTTTTATTATTTACTGATATAAACCATTTACCTATACTTGTATTCATAAAATTATCAATTTCTTCAAAAGTTCTCATTTGTTTCGTTTTATATAAAGGATCACACAAAATAAATTTCCTTTCATCATACCAATTTGCCTTTTCAATTATGTCATAATATTCTAATACCATCATCATACATACAATAGCACAAGTATTTCCTCTTTGTTTGTAAGGCTTTACATCTTTTTTCATTTTATTTTTTTCTTTCATACTTACATTATATTATAAATTAAAAGAATTGAAAATTAATATTTTATTGATACTTAATAAATACTTTATTAGAATCCTCGTGAACTTCCTCCACCGCCAGAAGATCCTCCGCCTCCAGAGAATCCTCCGCCACCAGAGAAACCTCCTCCTGAAGAAAATCCTCCAGATGAGCCTCTGCCACCAAATTTTGAAGGATATCTACCAGTTAAATAAGAAATTTCTTTAAAAAATATATATATTATCCATCCAAATGATTTAAAAAACACCATTAAAATCATCCAAATTAATAATAACATCGAAAAAATGATATATACTTTACTTATCTTCTTTTTTCTTCCTTTGCTTGCTTCTCTACAATATGAACCTTGTAAACTACCAATAATAGAAAAAATAAAAATACCTATAAAAGTAGTAGCACTTACATTATCATAATCATTACTGTTATTAATATCAGATATATTTAAAGTATCATTTGTCATTTCAATTCCATAATATTCACAAATCTTTTTATAAAAAGCTGTATATCCAGTTTTAATACCTGTATTCCAATCATTTTTTTTCAAATATGGAATAATATATTCATCTTGATATCTTCCTGTAAGACCATCAGGAAGTACTCCTTCAAGTCCATATCCAACTTCAACTCTAAATTGTCTTTCTTCTAAAGCTAACAATAATAATAATCCATTATTATTTTCTTTATCGCCAATTCCAAAATTTCTAAATAATGTAGTTGCATATTCTTCTAAATTTTTACCTTCTAAATTATTAACAGTAACAACAACAATTTGTGCTCCTGTTTTATTAGCTAAGTCAACAGAACGACCCATAATATATTTTTCTACATCAGAATCTATTATATTTGCATAATCATTAACATAAAAATCAGTAGTTGGTTTAACCAAAGCAAAACAATTTAAAGGAAAAAGTACCAACATTAATACTATAAATAATTTCTTTTTCATACTAGAACTCTACATCAGGAACTGCAGTTTTTCCCTCTTCAGCTTTAAAATATTCAGCTTTTTCAAACTTAAACATAGAAGCTAAAACATTATTAGGAAATTTAACAATTAAAGTATTATAAGATTTTACAGCATCATTATAATCTCTTCTTGCTGTTGATATTCTATTTTCAGTACCAGCAAGTTCATCTTGTAAATTAATAAAATTAGTATTTGCTTTCAAGTCAGGATAATTCTCTACTATTACCATTAATGAATTAAGAGCATTAGTTAATTCATTATTAGCTTTTGCTTTTTCTGTTAAACTTTTAGCACCAACTAAATTTTCACGAGCTGTAGTAATCGCAGAAATAACTTTTTCTTCATGTTGAACATATCCCTTAACAGTATTTACTAAGTTTGGAATTAAATCTGCTCTTCTTTCTAAAGCAACTTCAACATCACTACTCTTAGTATCAACATTTTCTTTGCTACTAACCATTCTATTATAACTAGAAATACCGCTAAGAATTAATATTACTAAAATTGCTCCAATAACTAAACCAATAATTGTACCTTTCTTCATTTTATCACTCCTCCTATAATAATATTATAACATAATTTAAAAAAATAAAATATAAACTTATGAAATATAATTTTTAAATTGCTATATTCTTTTATTTTCTAAATAAAAACCCTATCATCTGATAGAGTTATTTTATACTTTTACACTAAAATAATATAACTTATAATTATTATTTATTCATAATAGCAGCTCAAATCATTGCTTATATTACCTAGAGATTTCTACCTCTTTTAATTACAAAGTGCAAAAGTGTAGATTTATATTTACTCCCATTTCAAATTTGTTTGCTTTAAATATTCATCATAAATATTTCTTAAATAGTCATCTAAATATAACAGTCCTGCTGTATATATATCATTAGGTATTCCATAATATGAAGCAGCCATTCCACCTGTGATAGCGGCTATAGTATCACTATCTCCACCTATAGATATTGCATTCCTTATTGCATCTTCATAATCATACGACTCTAAAAAGCATTGAATTGAAGCTTTAGCAGTGTCTAAAGATTTAATGATTATTTTTTTCTTTGATTCTGCTAAGGAATTAACAGTTTCATTTAATTTAAAATAATTTTCTTCAATATATTTTTTTATGTCCTCTTTTGTTTTTTTATTTTTAATCAAATAAATTACTATGCAGACTGATTCAGCACCTTTAATACTTTCTTCATGATTATGAGATAAATTAGTTATTATTGAACAATACTTTTTTATATCTTCTAAATTATCCGAAAACATTGGTATAGAACTTATTCTCATAACAGCTCCATTGCCATAGCTTCCATAAGGCTCATGTTCTTCACTTAACAGCCACTTTAAAAAACTAGGTCCATATCCACATTTAGGATATTTTCTTCCAATTTCTGTCATTGTTTCAACGGATACTTTTTTTAAATTTTTATAATTTTTATTGCAATTCAAAAATGATTTTGTAACTGCAAATGTCATAACAGTATCATCTGTAAATCTATCATATTTATTAAATAGATTAAAATTTTTATTTGTTTTACAATCGGATATTTCGTAAACTGAACCAATAATATCCCCAATAGAATTTCCAAGTACAGGGTCTTTAATCTTGGGTACTATTAAATTATCAAATTTTAATGTTAAATCCATTAAATATTCTTTCCTTTTTAGATTTTCTAACCATGATTTTGGAATGTCATTAATTCCATAAATTATACCTGCCATAGAGCCTACTATTGCACCGATTGTATCAGTGTCTTGTCCTAAGTTAATAGCACCGATAATTGCTTGTTTAAAACTATTTGTATTTAATAGTACCCATAAAGACGCTTCTAATGTATCTACAATGTAACCACTAGAGTAAATATCATCAAGTTTATATTTTTTTATATCGTTTTTTAATATTCTTTCATAAGCTTCTAATGATTCTTTACTATATGAAGAATAATCTAATTCTTTTATTTTTAAATAACTTTCTTCTTTCGAAAATCCATCTATCAAAAACATAATATATCTAACATATATGTAACATCCTAATTTGCTTATATCATGTCCATGTGTTAACGAGGACATTTCATTAGTTAATTTAATAATACCAGGTTCATCTAATTTTTTATAAAATGAATATAATGCCACCGGCAAAATTCTCATTAATGATCCATTCCCATTAGAATCAATTGATTTACTTCCGCACTCAATTGGAATTGTATTTCCTTCATCATACTTTCTTATAGCTTTAAGACAGGTTCTTCCTATATCAAATAATTCCCCAGATGGAGTAAATTCTCCATTCATAACCCATTTAATATAGTTTTTCATTATATCATCGTAATCAAATTTGTTATTTTTATTAAAAGACTCAATTTCACATATAGTCATAGTAGTGTCATCAGACCAAGACCCTGCTGGAACATTATGTGAACCATACCCAAGCATAGACGTAACAGGATGCTCGATTAATTTTTTTCTTATAGAAAATTCTAGTGGTACTCCCATTGCATCACCCATAGCAAGTCCTATAACAGAATCAACAATTTTTGACATTTTTATCACCTTCATTTACATTATATATCATTATTTTTAAAAATGCAATGTATAATTTGCTTGACATTACATATTATTCGTGTTATTATACTTCTCGAAAGGGGAATTAACAAATGATCATTAATAAAATTTCCGAATTAAGAAAGGAGAAGAATATAACTCAAAGTCAATTAGCTAATGAATTAGGTGTTTCTAGACAAACTATTATTTCATTAGAAGATAATAAGAATAATATTTCATTAGATTTAGCAATGAAAATTAGTAAATTCTTTAATAAACCTATTGAGCAAATATTTATAGAAAAAGATATGATAAATTTTTTTAAAAACAAAGCTACAACTGTTGAAGGAATAAGACAGTTGTACGGAAAAAACACAATAATTATAAAAGGAACTATTGTATTTAGATGCAGTACAGAAGTATTAGAAGAAGGACCAGAATGTTTATTAAATTTTGAATTACCAAACTATGGGAAAATGAAAAAATTTGTAGTAATAAACGATAAAGTATATGAATTAATTGCTACACGTGATTATAATAATAGAAATGATATTGTTAAACACACAATTGGAGAAATGGTAGATATTAATCCAAATTGTATTAACTTTAATGCTAAAGCATGGAATCATAAAGATAGAAAATCGCAATAGCGATTTTTTCTTTTAAATCAGTTAAGAATATCAACTAAAAAAAGATTGAAATATGAGATAAAAGTATCTATTTCAATCTTTAAAATAATATTTTTACTTCAATTTAGAATTAGAAGCAATAATATTTAAATATTCATTCTTTAGTTTTTTATATAAATTATAGAATTTACGGTATTTAAAGTAAATTACTTTCTATCCCCAGATTTGATTGCAGCTTGTCACTATGTGAGGTTTGGGCCGAATTAGACCAAAATGACTAATTAATTACTTTTTTAATACTTTTACTTTTTCTTTAATAACATGTTCAAATACTTCTACATTTCCATTATAACTTAATGGTGATATTGGACTAGGATGATATATTGGTACCACATCATATCCATTATAATTAAAACTTTGCCCAATCACATCTCCAAATCTCGAATACTTCATTTCTAATAACGATCTTGTTGCTACATCTCCTAGAGTAAGTATTATTTGCGGATTAATTATCTGTAATTGTTCTAATAAATAATTTCTACAATTAATACTACATTCTTTTAAATATTTTCTATCTTTTGGAAAACACTTAACTGCCTCTAAAAAATATATATCATCTAGTGTATAATCAATTATTTTTAATAATTTTTGTAAAACAACACCAGATGGTAATAATTTATGGTTTTCATCGTACCATGCTATGCCACTTTTTCTCCAACCATTATTTGCAGGTGCTTCTCCTAGAATCACTATATCTGATTTATTACCTACTGAAACTGTAGTATTATTTTCAAATTTTTCAACCTTGCAACCACAAGTATTACACTCTTTAATTCTATCATCTATTTGATATAGTTCCATATAATGCACCCTTTCAAATAATTTGATTACTATTATACCATAAAAAGACTAGATTTATCATCTAGTCTTAACTAAAAACAATTACTTATTCGCCCCAGACTTGATTGCAGCTTGTCACCATGTGAGGTTCGGGCCGAAATAGACTAAAATAACTATAAACTGCGCATTATTTTCTTCTCTGTAAAGTATATATTAAACTTTTTTGATGTTCTTTCCATTCTGCGTATTCTTTTTTCATACAAACTGCACAAGGTCTATATCCAGCTTTAATTGCTGTTTCTTCATCTATAAAAAAGACTCTATCCTTAATATAATATCCTTGTTCTATCCATCTAAGAGCAGATGGACAATCAAGTCTTCCATATATTTTTAATCTTTTATTACCACCTAATGTTCCAGGAATACTGCTTAAGTATTCTTCCCCATTTTCATTTATTAGTTTATATAATTTTTCTTCCATAAAACTACCCCTAAAAAAATTATACCATAAAAAAGACTAGATTTATCATCTAGTCTTAATTACTTTTTTACTTATTCGCCCCAGACTTGATTGCAGCTTGTATGACGATCAAGTTAGATGGGCTACCTTTATTGAACATAATATAATTCAACTTTCCATTAAATTGCTTAATTATATTTTATATTATAGCATACTTTTTTACGTATTGTAACAATATAATGATTTTAGAAGTTCTATGTCATATATTGATTTTATACTATAATTTAAGCATTCCATATATTGCCAACAACAATTCATAGATATTTAATCAATTTATTTTTATATAATATATTACTTCATTAAAATTTTACCTTTCTTTTTTATGCAAGATTTTAATTCTAATTCTGCTCTACTATCAAAGGAATTATTAAATGATTCTATATTACCATCTTCATAAGTTATTATAAACCAATCATCATTACAATAAGCTTCTTTTAAATCTTCTACATCTATTATTTTATATGAATCAAGTGTATTTTCTTTTTCCGCTTTAATATATCTTAAAGCATTAACTTTCTTATTCATACTCTTAATAAAATCTTCATCATATGATTCTTCTTCTGAATAATGCATTATTTCGTTTCTGTCGATTTGATAATTAAAGTAACTTTGTCCTAAATTAAATATTCCATTTCCTCTAATTAAATATTGAACATTTTTTGAATCAGAATATCCAACTTCTTCAATAGGTTGCGGTAAAACATCAACAAATTTTCTATTATTTCCTAATCTACTTCCAAAATCTTTATCCTTAAGATCACAAGTTTTAGCTATTAAACAAGGATATTGTTCGATACCTTTTATTTCTTTATCAAAGTTAGTAAATCCAATAGTTACATTTTTAATACAACTTTCTATACCTTCTGGTTGATATGATGTTTTTATTAATTCATCTGCAACTTGTAAATATACATCAAAGAAATCTACTGAGTTTATTTTTTTAGAAATTTCAATATTATCTAAGCATAATAAATCTCCATTTCTCCAAACCCAACTATGAGCTAAAATTTCATTATCTTTTTTTACAACTAAAACTCTACCATTATCACTTGTTAAAGAATGTTTTAAACAAGAATATCCATTTCCTAATACTGTAAAGCAACAATCTGTTTTATTTCCTATAGCTAATGCATCCATATCATCTAATCTTAATATCTCATAAGAATATTCATCTTTTGTTCCTGTAATTCTTGGTATTGTAGAACTTATTCTAGTTAACATTTCGTCATGTAATAATAAAGTTTCATTCACATTACTATTACTGCATCCAATAAATTTAAATAGTCCTTCTAAACGATAATATTTAGGCGGTAATGATATTTCATCACTTTTTAAAAAATCTATTATTATTTTTAGTGATTTATCTTTATCATTCATAACAATCATTTTCCATTCACTAAATATTCTTGGAAAATATTTATATAAATCATTATCTTTATTAGATAACATTTCTTTAATCTTTGAATAATCTTTATCACTAAATAATAAATTCATTAACCTAGTATTTAATATTGGATTACCTTGTTCATCTAACTTTACATTTTTAACATCAACATTACCTACTAAATGTTCTAATACAGGTAATGTATCATCTATTTCTAATAAAGCTCTAGCATTATTAAATCCAACCATTAACATTAATTTTAAAATTAGCTTTTTATAACTCCTTAAATGCCAGTCACTTTTTTCAAAATTATTATATAATTGCCTATGTTGTTTAACATTATAGTTTTCTAATTGTTCTACTGTAAATCCCTCAACATTAAAATCAATTTCACCTAATCTATTAACTATGGTTATTTCTTCTATACTAGTTAACTCATACAACATTGTAATTGTTTTCCCCATAACAATTCTATAAAATAATTTTTCTATTTCTTTAAAATTATTGTTTTCAATATTGTTTATAATATTTTGATTTTTTAAAAAATTTATAAAATTAACTAAATGTTTTTTGTAAGCATCATCACTTTTGGAAATAGTATTATTTTGAAACATCACTTTTAATTCACATAAATTCTTTAAATATTTATCTGAAAAAATTGAAGTTGTTTCATCTATTTTATCTAATACACCTGTTGGCATAATGTTATTTCTATATTTTTCTTCAATATACCTTAATGCAGATACATCTCCTTTATACCAATAAGAAGTATAAAACTTTGTATCAAATAATTCTTCTATATCAACTATTTCAAATGTATCTAATATACTTTTAAAATCAGCATTTATTGTTCTAGTTTTAGAACATAGTTTAATCCAATCATTTAATGTTAATGAATTAAATACTTCTTTATTTTTACTATACAAATCTATAATAATTTTAGGACTTATTTTAGATATTATCTTTTTTAGATCTTGTTTCTTAATTATATTTTCAAAAAAATTTGATATCAAAATTTCTTGCTTTGCACTATCCGTTTCACTTAAATATTCTTTTAAATCATATTCATCAATATTATCAAAAGCAACATTTAATTTAACATAATTTTTATTTACAAACTCTTTATATACTTCTATATTCTCTATATATTTTAGAAATGATAAAAGTTGTCTCGGATTAAATTGGTTAATTTTTTCATTAAACTTATCTAGAAAGAAATTCATAAATTCTTCATTATAAACTCTTTGTTGTTGAAAAATATTGTTTATATCATTTATATTAAAATTATCATAACAACATCTATTATGAAAATATAATCCATGAATAAATTCTCTATTTTCTACTTCAATTAAATCAGTATAAAATTGATTATAAAAAGAATAATAATCTTCATGAGTAAATCCATGAAATAAGTTCTCAGGATTTTGACTTATAACTTTTTTAAATAAATCAGAGTCAATGTTTCTCAATTCTTTTAAAACATTAAAAGAAAGAAAATATGATAAAGATCTAGGAGCCATCATTGTATATAAAAATATATCTTTATCATGTTCTTTAATATATTTAATATTTTCCTTTAAAAATGCTATTTGTTTATCTTCTGGTAATTTACTAATAATATAATAAACAGAAAGAGGAGTCATATCATTAATATTTTTATTACCAGTCTCAATATATTCATCACACTCTTTAAGTGCTTTTTCTTCATTTTCTTTACTAATATTTAATGAAAGTGGTATTGAATTATGTTTAATTTCTTCTAATAATACTTTCATTTGTTCATCAATTAATTCTGGCATGATATAATCCCTCTTTCTTTTTTATTTCTTAAATCTATTAAAATTCATTTTTAATACTCTTTGGACTGGTTTAGATATACTTGTATCCAAACTTCTTAATTTTGCTATTGCTTGCTCTCTTGTAGATTCATATATTCTATCACAATATTCAAATCCTTCAATAAAGTGTTCTGACGTGATAAATTCACTGTCGTAAACTTTCGCAAATGCAAAAGCTTTATCAACAATAGATATTGCTAAATCTGGATTATTAACCATATCGTTATATACTCTATGACTTTTTTCAGTAGAACTTAATATAATATTTACTATTTGAGTTCTTATGTTTTCATTTTCAAAATATATCCCACTTTTTACATAATAATCTCCAATTACTTTATCAACGATTTGATATAAAATATCTTCTGTAGGCTCTTTAACAGTAATTTTTTCAAATCTTCTTTTTAAAGCATCATCACTAAAGAACTCTTGATATTCTTTTTCAGTTGTTGTTCCAATTACTTTTAAATTAGATCTATCTATATAGTGTTTTAACATAGATGCCATATCATTATCTTTACCTTTAGTTGAACCAATACCATATATTGTATGAATCTCATCAATGAAAACTATTATATCTAATTTCTCACATAACTTCATTAATTTAGTCATATTATCTTCAAACATTCCAACATATTGACAACCAGCAACTATATCGCTTGGATTAACTTCTAAAATTATTTTTCCTTGTAAAAAGTTTGGTACTTGTCCTGTTTTAATTCTATAAGCAAGTTCATCTACTATTGCAGTTTTACCTACACCTGATTCTCCAACTATTAAAGGTCTTTTTTTATCTTGAGCTAAAGTAATCATAAGATTTTTTAACTCTTTTTCTCTTCCAATAGTTGGTGCAACTATATAATTTTTCTTATTTAATACTTTTCCATATTTTTCAAGTTCTGAAATATCTTTATCAGATAGTGTTGGTGTTACTGCAGCAACAGAAACTTCTTGTCTTACTGGTACAGTATTAACAACAGGTTTAATTTCTTTAGGTTTATTATCTTTTTGAACCTTAGGATATCTTTCTTCAAATTTTTTCTTAAAACTTTCTATTTGTTCTTTAGAATATTGTTTTTGAAAAATCATAGCTTCCAATAAATTTCTACCTTCTGAACAAACTTTAGTACAATCATAACCATTAGAACATAATAAATCATAAATTCTTTCAATTTCACCCAAATAATCATCACTATATATTGCAGTATGCATAATTGTATCTTTATCGCTATCAACATGATTAACATTTAAATTATATTTTAGTGATTCATTAATAATATTTAAAATAAATTCTTCACTATATCCAGAATATAAAGCAGTTTGAATGAAATTATAATTATAATCGGCTTCTAAATTTGGACTTAATCCAATTTGTAATAACGATTTAATAGCTAAAAAACATTTTGCCTCATCATACTTATCATCTACTAAAATATGTAATATTGATTGATTATCATCATCGGTATAATCCAAACTACCAAATGCACTCTTAATTTTTTTTACATTAGAGTTCACATCTTCTGTCATTTTTGATAATAAAACTCTTATATTATTTTTATTTAACATACAGAATTCCCCCTCAAATTGTATTATATAATAACATAAAAGCAGTTAAAAATCAATTTTTATGCTTGTGGTTGTGCTTGTGGTTGTGGTACTTAGTGCCACAAGTTATTTTTATTTCATCGTACATTGTTATCAAAAAAGCAAAAAAAGACCAAGATTTGCAACTTAATGTTTAATCTTAGTCTTTTCAATTATTATATTTCTAATTTTTTTAATTAAATATCATTTAAAATATTCATTAAATACCTTACAAAACCAGTATTTATTATAAATATGTCATTTTTATTTAATTATTTTTGCCCCTCAGACTTGATAGCGGCTTGTGCAGCAGCAAGTCTAGCAATAGGTACTCTAAATGGACTACATGATACATAAGTAAGTCCTACATTATGACAAAACTCTACAGATGATGGATCTCCACCATGTTCACCACATATTCCAAGTTCAATATTAGGTCTTGTTTTCTTACCTTTTTCTACAGCTATTTCAATTAGTTGTCCTACTCCCTTAGTGTCAACTCTTGCGAATGGATCACTCTCAAATATTTGTTTTTCATAATAATCATTTAAGAATTTACCAGCATCATCTCTACTAAATCCATATGTCATTTGAGTTAAATCATTAGTACCGAAGCTAAAGAACTCTGCATCCTCTGCGATTTCATTTGCAAGTAATGCAGCTCTTGGTATTTCAATCATTGTACCAATCATATATTCAACTTTATAATTTTGTTCTTCAAATACTTTATTTATAGTTTCTACTACTATATTTTTAATATATTTTAATTCTTTAGGATCTCCTACTAAAGGTATCATAATTTCAGGTTTAACTTTAATACCACTTTTTGCTACATTAATAGCAGCCTCTATTACAGCTCTTGTTTGCATAACGGCTATTTCCGGATATGTTATTGATAGTCTACAACCTCTATGTCCCATCATTGGATTAAATTCATGTAAATTATTAATTTTATTTTTTAGATCATCAAATTTTACACCTAAGTCCTTTGAAAGTTCTTTTATTTCTTCATCTGTATGTGGAACAAATTCATGTAATGGTGGATCTAAGAATCTTATAGTTACTGGATAACCATTCATTTCTTTAAATAATTCTTCAAAGTCTCCTCTTTGCATTGGTAATAATTTAGCAAGTGCTTTTTGTCTTTGCTCTTTAGTATCAGAAACTATCATTTCTCTAATAGCAAATATTCTATCTTTTTCAAAGAACATATGCTCAGTTCTACAAAGTCCTATTCCTTCTGCTCCAAATTTAACAGCTTGATGTGCATCCCTCTTAGTATCGGCATTTGTTCTTACTTCAAGAGTTCTTACCTCATCTGCCCATGACATAAATGTTTCAAAATCCCCACTTATTTCAGGTTCAACTGTTTTAACTTCACCAGCATACACATTACCTACAGAACCATCTATAGATATATAATCTCCTTCTTTAAATACAACTCCATCACTAGTTGTTAATGTTTTATTATCCTCATTTACCGTTAGTTCACCACATCCAGAAACACAACATCTACCCATACCTCTTGCTACTACTGCAGCATGTGATGTCATACCACCACGAATTGTTAAAACTCCCCTTGCAAGATTCATTCCTTCAATATCCTCTGGTGATGTTTCTAATCTTACTAATATTACATCTTCTCCATTTTTAGCATGATTTGTAGCATCAGATGCAGTAAAATAAATTTTACCACAAGCAGCACCAGGAGATGCAGCAAGTCCTTTAGCTATAGGAGTAACACTCTTTAAAGTCTCACTATCAAATGTTGGGTGTAATAATTGATCTAATTGTTTAGGTTCAACTTTTAATAAAGCTTCTTCCTTAGTAATCATACCTTCATTATATAAATCAACTGCAATTTTAATAGCAGCAGAACCAGTTCTCTTACCATTTCTAGTTTGTAACATAAATAACTTACCATTTTCAATAGTAAATTCCATATCTTGCATATCTTTATAATGACGTTCTAATATTTCACAAGTATGTACAAACTCATCATATGCTTTAGGCATTACTTCTTTTAATGTATCTATACTTTGAGGAGTTCTTACTCCAGCTACAACATCTTCCCCTTGAGCATTCATTAAATATTCACCATAAAGTTTCTTTTCTCCCGTAGCTGGATTTCTTGTAAATGCAACACCTGTTCCACAATCATCCCCTTTATTTCCATATACCATCTCTTGTACATTAACAGCAGTTCCCCATGAACTAGGAATATCATTCATTCTTCTA
Organism: Bacilli bacterium; assembly: GCA_016302505.1. Taxonomy (GTDB): domain Bacteria; phylum Bacillota_I; class Bacilli_A; order RF39; family UBA660; genus CAG-1000. The sequence continues at coordinate 7,355 of JAEDNL010000005.1, read as the reverse complement.
TAATATATAGCTCTTTCATTATTCCAACTTCTAAATACAGCAGTAACTGCTTCAATTAATTGCTCTTTTGGATCTTGTGGAAAATCACCACCAGATAATTCTTTATATATTGATTTAAATTTCATAGCAATATCATACATATCATTTTCATCTAAATCAGTATCATATTTAACTTTTTTATCTTCCTTATATTTATCTAATACTCTTTCAAAAGAACTTTTTGAATATCCTTTAACTACATCAGCAAACATCATAATAAATCTACGATATGAGTCATATACAAATCTTTTATTATTAGTTTCTTTTGCAAAATTAACACATACTTCATCATTAAGTCCAAGATTTAATACAGTATCCATCATACCAGGCATACTAGCTCTTGCACCACTTCTTACTGATACTAATAAAGGATTAGTTACATCTCCCATTTTTTTACCAGTTATATTTTCAAGTTCTGATAATTTTTCAAATATTTCATTTCTTATATCATCACTAATTTTTTTACCAGAATCATAATAATTAGTACATGCTTCTGTGGTAACAGTAAAACCTCTTGGTACAGGTAAACCAATACTTGTCATTTCAGCTAAATTAGCACCCTTACCACCCAAAAGATTTTTCATATCTTTATTACCTTCACTAAACATATATACATATTTCATTAGTATTTCTCCTTCCTATTTTTACCTTTTAATTATATCATATAAGGCTTTTATTACATAGTAACTTGATATTTTATTTACAAAAAAAAAGAAGATATTACTCTTCTAATGATGTTATACCAAGTACTTTTTCAAGATAACATTTTCCACATAATGATTCATAAGTAACTTCATTTTCACCATCTATCGCAACCTGTGAACCACTAGATGTAAACTTTCCATTAACAATTCTTCCATTAAATTTAGCTCTTTTACCACATCTACATATAGTGTATAATTCTTCCATTACATCAGATAGTTCAAATAGTCTTAAACTACCTTCAAAAGACATACTCTTAAAATCAGTTCTAAGTCCATAACATATAACAGGCACATCTTTTATTTTACTAAACATAAATAATTCATCAACTTGATCTCTTGTTAAGAATTGAGCCTCATCTACAAGTATGCAAACAATACTATTATCAAGTGTGTTTAAATATTTAGATAGTTTTTCATCTTTTTCTATTAAATGATCAACTTGTCTTTTAAGACCAATTCTTGTAATAATCTTATCATCACCCTTAGTATCAATTATAGGTTTTAATATTACTACATTCATTCCTCTTTCTTCATAATTATGAGCTACTTGTAATAATAGTGTTGTCTTACCTGAATTCATCGCACCATATCTAAAATATAATTTACTCATCTCTATCCCTCCTTGGAAAACAACTATAATACACTTTCTTTAATTGTTCATTCGTAACATGCGTATATATTTCAGTAGCTTTAAGTGATGAATGTCCAAGTAATTCTTGCACTACTCTTATATCACAACCATTATTTAGCATATCTGTTGCGAATGTATGTCTAAGAACATGTGGCGTTACATGTATTTTAACAGATAACCTTTTCATTATATTATCTATTATATATCTAATTCCTCTATCAGTTATTTTACCACCTCTACTATTCATAAACAAGTAATTATGTTCTCTTTTAGGATGAGTATTTAAATATTCATATAAAGCTTCACTTGCATAATCTCCATAGTATACAATTCTTTCTTTATTACCTTTACCACATACAACTATTCTTTTATTATCAAAATCTATATCTGATAATTTAATATTTACAAGTTCACTAACTCTAACACCAGTCGCATAAAGCATCTCTATTATTAATCTATCTCTTGTAGAATCTTTATCTAAAGAAGATTCATGTATTATTTCTAATAGATCATTATAATATATAAATTTAGGTAATTTTTTCTCATTCTTAGGATAAACTATTCTAGTTAAAGGATAATCTTTTTTATCAATATAGTCATTTTTATATAAAAATTTATAAAATGATTTTAATGTACTAATCTTTCTTCTTATAGAAGATACTTTTTCATTATTTTTATTTAAATATTCTAAATAAGCTCTTACATCATCTTCAGTAATTGTTATTAAGTCTTTTTTAATATACAGATAAAAATAATATAAATCTTTAAAATAAGAATCTAATGTATTAATAGAATAATTCTTTTGATTTATATAATCTATAAATAATTTAATATATTTTTGTTTTTTAAATTCTTCTTTATCCATACATTAATTATAATATATTTTATATTAAATTAAAAGAGACACATATGTGTCTCAATCTATATTAACACCATTTGGTGGTTCATTAATATTCTATGGATTATATGTCATTAGTTGCATATTTTAAAAGAATTTATTTAAAAGGGAGGATACATAATATGTTAGATGATTTATTTATTAGTTAGATAATACTAAATATTATCTACTATATATTATGATTAGTTATTAATATTAAGTAGTTAATTTACATTAAATTTATATGAATATTTATCTATTTTTCTTAATAGTTTTAAATCTTCTTTTTTTAAGTCTTCACTTAATAACTCATTTTTAGGATTATATTTATATTCTATTTGTTCGTAGTATTTTGCAATTGAAAGACCTAGTTCTCTATCTACAAAATATCCATTTTCTGTTACAAATCCTTGTTGTCCTTTTTTTAAAACTCCAATGTCTTCCATAGTTAATATATCATAATGACCTTTAAATGACATATAAATACAATTATTATAAAGTATCGCTGGATATACTATTTTACCATATTTTTCCATAACTAGTCTCCTTATTTTATTGGTTCATCAAATAATATTTTTTTAACATCTTCATTTATAAAAACAATACTTAATATCGAATCAAAAATATTACTAATAATCTTTTCATTTGTTATTATGTTTTTAATCACATCATCTTACACTCTTGTAAGTCTATTAAATTCATTAATTGATATTTCTTCTATTTCTTTAAATAATCCAATTAGTTTATTATCCATAATCAATCTCTCTTTAATTAATTATAACATATTTTTATTATTATATTAATTTCATTATTTAATAGTTAATATTTTGCCTTTCTATGGTGAATAATTTTTAATAACATAATTATTATTTATTTTAATTTCTATGGTTCCATCTATATCTGTTCTATATATTTTAGATTGTTCTAATACATTTAGTACTTCTTTATTTGGATGACCATACTTATTATTCTTTCCAACACTTATAATCGAATATTTAGGACTAATCTCATCTATAAAATTTTTACTAGAGCTTGTCTTAGAACTATGATGTCCTACTTTTAAAAAATCTATTTCTTCTAATTTATATTTCTTAATTATTTCATTTTCAACTTTCACAGGAGCATCCCCCATTACAAGCAATTTATAATTATCTATAACAAACAAAAGAACCATACTAGATAAATTCTCATCATTATATTCATAATCATTTAATGAATATATCTCTATATTATCTATTTTTATATAATACTCATCAAAAATAATACCATTAGTACTTTTTTCACAATTATTAATTTCTCCTTTATTTAAATAAATATTCTTCACATTAAAATTATCTATTAAACTTTTAGAATTACCACAATGATCTGTATCTCCATATGGTGATTGTCAAAAAGTAAGTCGAATTAAACTCTTTGTTTATAAAGAAAAAAGATTGCATTGCAATCTTTATACTATAAACTTTTACTTGATGTTGGTAAATTATATTGAGCACATATTTCTTCAATATTTATTAATCCACTAATATATGCTTGCACCTTTGCTTGTGCCGGTATTAATTGTGCCTTATCTTTATCTTGTTCCTCTTTAGATAACTGCGCATATGGAACTGCTAATTTTGGATCCCCATATTCGGGATTAAATACCCAATCATTTCTTTTTAACCATTCATCATGAATAATAGAAGCCATTTGTTCAATTTCATCGGACATAAACTGTTCTCCTGAAACAGTTTTATCATACACCAATTCAATAGCAACTCTAGCAGCTTCCAAATTTTCATATTGCCAATTTGATGGAAGTTGTTCAAAAGAACAATTAGCAATATCTACTTCGTCTGTTCCATGATTTGCATTCCAAGCCTCGTCTTTAGATTTTTTAATTCTTGGTTCAAATGTTCCATCTGTTCTTTTTCTTGGTGCTCTCCATGCTTCATGTAAATCAGAACCTAACGCATAAGAAAGAGCATTTTTTATAATTCTATCATTCATATTATTACCTCCATTATCATTATACTTTATGATATCAAAAAATAAAAGATTTTTCGGTGAACAAGTTTCAATTTTTAATTTATTATTTTTAATCTTAAACATAATACTCCCATCTTGATCTATTCTATAAATTTTAGAATCCTCTAAATTATCTAACACACTATTATTTGGATGACCATAACGATTTTTTTTTACCAACACTAATAATTGAATATTTTGGATTTGTTTCATCAATAAATTCTTTACCACTGCTAGTCTTACTTCCATGGTGTCCTACTTTTAATACATCTATATTTTTAAGATTATACTTTTTAATTAAATCTTCTTCTACCTCTACTCCAACATCTCCCATAAATAAAAATTTATGATTATTTAATTTAGTATAAATAACACTTGAGTTATCATTTTCATTACCATAAATTGCATTATTCAAAAAATATAATTTATTATCATCTATATTTAATTCTTAAATACAAGAATAATATGGTATTTTCTTTTTATCTAATACTTTAATAAGTTCTTGCTCTAACTCGTTAAATTCACCACAATTAAAGATAACTTTCTCTACTTTGAAATTTTCAACTAAATTAATTGCTTCACCCATATGGTCGTAGTCACCATGTGGTGATATACTTTTATGCACGCGAATAAGTTTCCTTTGTTTATAAAGAAAAAAGATTGTAATTTACAATCAATTTATTCTTTTATTAAATTATCTACTGAATGATATATTTTATTTGAATTCTTTGCCATTTCTTTAACCATATTTGGATATATTTTATAATCATTAATATCTTTTATATCTATCCACTTAAAATTGATCCAATTACCCTCTAAACCTTTAAAGTCAATTTCATCAATATCATTATTATAAATTCCTTTGTAAATAAGATTAATTTGCTGATTATTATAACCTTTATCAGTAACAAACTCTTCACTTATTCCTAAAAATTTATATTCTAAATTTTCCCAACCTAATTCTTCTTTTACTTCACGCTTTGCTGCATCAATACTCTCTTCAAGTTCACTAATTTTTCCTCCAGGAAGCATATAGAATTCTCTTCCTTCTACATTAAACAATAATACTTTAGATTCATCTTTATTAAAAATAAGTATAGAAACTCGTAATAAAAATTGAAATTCATTATTTGTATACCTTATATCCACATTATCACCTTCATATACATTATATCATACTAATTCATATTCTCTAGCAATTATCCTATCATCCGAACAATATTTTATTACATATTTATTATCTTGTTTACAAATTATTATGCCAACTGTATCACTTTCTTCTATTGTTTTCATATTTTTATCTATATAATTCATGTAAGTCATAATTTGGCCTGTATGTTCTTTCTTTAATTTTGTAACTTTTAATTCTACAACTACATAACATTTGTATTTAATATTATATAAAAGTAAATCTATATAATTATATCTATTATCTAGCTTAATAGGATATTCACTTTTAATAAATGTAAATCCTGTTCCTAATTCATCTAAAAAGTTCTCAATATCTTCTAGGATTAATTTTTGTAATACCTTTTCTGAAAATATGTTATACATATTGCTATTTTTAATCATAATTGGGTTCTTTACAAAGTCAACTACATTAGACTTGTCTTGATTCATTATTTTATTTTTAGTAGATTCCGGTAGTCTTTCATATTCTTTAGATTTTATTCGTTCTCTTAGTTGCCTAATTGATAGATTATTTAATTCAGCAATCCTGACATAATATTGAAATTTATTTTCATCAAACCAAAGAATTTCACAATAATGACTCCAACTTAATTTGGCAGACAGTGTCTGCCATTTTTGAGATACTTTATAAAATTGCCTCATATTTCTTAAATTTCTTTGACTATATCCTGTGCCCAAATCATTAGTAAGATTTCTAGAGTACTCTTTTATTATTCCTTCACCATATTGATTACCTGCTTCTAACAATAATTTACCAACATTATAGTATGTATCTAAATCACTTTTCTTGATTGAATAGTTTTTTATTTTTCTATTTATTTCATTATTTATTAATTTGTTTTTAATTTCATTATAATAATTCATATTTTTCCTTTCTATGGACTACAAGTCTCAATTTTTAATTTATTATTTTTAATCTTAAATATAATACTTCCATCTTGATCTGTCCTATATATTTTTGAATTTCCTAAGTTATTTAATACTTCTTTATTTGGATGTCCATATCTATTATTCTTTCCAACACTAATAATTGAATATTTTGGATTTGTTTCATCAATAAATTCTTTACCACTGCTAGTCTTACTTCCATGATGCCCTACTTTTAATACATCTATATTTTGTAAATTATATTTTTCTATTAAATCTTCTTCTACTTCTACTCCTGCATCTCCCATAAATAGAAATTTATGATTATTAAATTCAGTATAAATAACTGATGAATTGTCATTCTCATTACCATAATCTTTATTGTTTAAGAAATATAATTTGTTGTCATCTATATTTAATTCTTTGATACATGAATAATATGGTGTTTTCTTTTTATCTAATACTTTTACTAACTCTTTTTCTAAACCATTAAACTCACCGCAATTAAATATTACCTTCTCTACTTTAAAGTTCTCTACCAAATTAATTGCTTCACCCATATGGTCATAATCTCCATGTGTTAAAAATAAATAATCTATTTTATTAATTCCAATACTTTTTATAAAAGGTATTATTGTGCTTTTTTCTATATCAAAGTTTCTGTTTCTAATTTTCCACTTTTCCATCTTATTTTTAATAGAACCTCCTGTATCTATCATTATACTTTTATTATTTTTAGTTTTAATTAACAAAGAATCTCCCTGCCCAACATCTAAAAAATATAAAGTAGTATTTTTATTAAATAGAAACTTAAATTTTAAAAATAATAATATTAAAAATATTAAAAATAAAAATTTCTTTTTCTTTAATTTAATAAATAATATTAAAAACAAATAGTAAAAAAACATTAGTATTTTATTAAAATATGGAAAATATATAGTTATATTAATCACTTTGGAACTTATATTAGATATATATTCCATAATAGTTGTTAAAATATTTAATATATATGAAACATCCGGTATAATAACACTTATAA
>JAEDNL010000043.1 GCA_016302505.1 Bacilli bacterium | reverse complement strand
GTACTCATTATATTTATTTTCTATTTTAAGTATTTTATTATTTAAAAGATTAATATTTCTATTTGACTCATAACTATATATATTCTCATTTAATATTTTATTATATAAGCTCTTATTATCAAGTAATTTTTCTGTATTTTTGTCAAATTTATTTTTAAATGAAATAACCACAATAAAATATAAGAATAATGAAATAATATTAATAATAAATAATTTAATATTAATCGATAATAAAACTATCATACTCATTAATATCAATATAATATTTGTACTTAAATTAATTACTATATTTGTAAATATTTCTTTAAAGATTTCTAAATCATTTATTCTGTTTATCACTTCAGATGTAGATTTATTTTTAAAAAACAAATAAGGAAGGCTAAAGAATTTATTTAAAACTTTTTTATTTAAATAGATAGATATTTGTTTATTTAAATAAATTATTAGTTTATTTTTATAATAATTTAACACTGATTTATATAAACCAACTAATAAAAATATAAATGTTATATTAATTAATAATTTTATTTTATAATTAGGTATTACATAATCTATTAATAAAAGTGTATAGGTGTTTATGAGTAGTGATAATAAAATTATTATAATTGAATAAGAAATGATTTTAAATATAGTTTTATTTTCTTTTTTTAAATAGACTTTTATAATATCAATTAATCTTTTGTTATTATTAATTATATTTATCTTTTTAACTGGATATATAACAATAGATGTATTTAAATATATAGTTTTAAATATTTCTATATCAAGTTTAGTATTATTAGTAGACGGATCCATTACAGTTAAATAATTATTGTTAACTTTATAAATTACTATAAAATGATAATAATTGTTTTTAAGTACATGGCATATTATTGGCAACTTAACTTTTTTATTAATAATATCATCTACTGTATAATGAATACCATATCCATCAAAACCATATAACTTTGATACATTAATTATGTTATATGCATTTGTTCCTTCTCTATCCATTTTAAGTTTCAGTGTTAATTCTTCATGAGATACTTCAACATTATAATACCTCATTATAGATAACAAACATGAAGGACCACAATCTTTAAATGAATTTTGTCTTATTATAAGTTTTTTATTCATTCATCCCTCCTATTATTATAATTAGTCATAAAAATAGAAAACACTTCTTTTTACATAAAAAAAAATAAATTATTTTACTAATTTATTTTCAACTAATCTATTTGATTCATTTAATTCTATTTTTATTGGTTTCTCATTACTATTTTGTTTTTTAATAAATACTAATAAATTATTATCATTTGAGTTTACTAATACAGAATTTAGATAACACTTATCTTTTACATAAATAATATTATATTCTCCATCCAAATTATATTCTTCTTTTATTTTATCAGTAAATAATTCTTTATCTAAATAATATAGCATTATTAAATCATTTTCCATACTTCTATGATATTTAGCTTCGTAATAGTTTTTAATAGTATTATATATTTCTTCTTTTAATAGAATAACAGCCTCTTCTTTATTATTAACATCATCACTCGAAGTTAGTGATTTATAATTATCTAAATCATTTAATAATTTTATAGCTTTAGTAGGACTTTCTATTATCTTAGAAAGTTCATTTACTATTAAACCTTCTTTAGGATAACACTGATATCTTTTAAATGGTTTACCTCCAAGTATTTCAATTAATGATTTAGTATAATCAATATATTTAGAATAAGATGAATCTTTACCATAATATTCAGATGTTGTTATGCTATTAACAGTTTCAACTAAAAATGAATTATAGTTTGTATAACCAAATTGTTGACAAGCATGCATAAATTCATGTGTTAGTACTTCAAAGGCTGAGGTTTCAAAATCAGATGATTCATAAATACTTATAGTATTTTGTACTCTTAAATATTGCCCTTTTATATTTTCATTATTTTTAAATGGTGAATATTCAATCTTTATGGTACTTAACCTATCAACTAAAGAATTTAAATCAATGTATTCTTTATTATCTAAAAAGAAAAATGAATTTGATGTCATAAATACTTTTTCTTCATTTGATAAATTATTATTATTTGCAATTGCAGAATTAATCTTAGATAAAAATTCATCATCAGATACAGTTTTATTAATACTAGCTACTTCTTGTATATGAGTAGTATAAACATCTAATTTTGCTTTATTTACAATATCAGGAAAAAAAGATAAATTCATTACCATAAGAGTAGTTGCAATAAAAACAACTACAGTTTTTTTACCATAATTGATAGTTTTTCTAATAAATTCTTTTTCTTTATCGTTAAATTCTATATTAAATTCAAAAGGTTGATCATTAAATATAGTATTTAATTTAACTATTTCATCTTCAAGAGGAATTGGATAAAATAATCTAAAATTAGTTTTAGTGTCTAAATAAATATCAAATTTCTTTCCATTAAAAATAAAAGGAGTTAAATTTATTAAATACTTACTTGGTTTTAATAAATTTAATACTTCATTAATAATATTTTTATCAGTAGCAGATATACTATAAATATCATCACTTGTACCATATTTAATATTTTTACCTACTTGATAAACATAATATGTTTTATTTTCATAATCAAATTTGATAAGTACTTTCATAATTCCTCTTATATATTTTTTAATATTTTAATGTTATTTATTATGTCTTTATGTATGAATGATGCTGATACTAATTCATCTACACCTGCTTGTTTACATAAAAAACCAATTTCATCATTAATCCCACCATCTACTGATACAATTGTTTTATAATTATTATCAACAATAATATTTTTAATATTTTTTATTTTATCTAATGTATCAATTATAAATTTTTGACCACTTTTACCAGGATGTACACCCATTATTAATACCTGATCTATTAAATTTAAATAAGGATATAATACATTTATATTTGTTTCAGGATTAATTGATATACCAACCTTTAAACCGTATGATTTAACTATATTTATCATTTCATTTATATCTTTAACCACTTCATAATGAAATATAATTATACTTGTATTCATAAGCGCATAATCTTCAATATATTTTTCAGGATTTTTTACCATAAGATGTACTTCTAAAGGCAGTGTTGAATAACTTGTAAACTTTCTAACTTCGCTTGCTGACCATGTTTTATTATCAACAAATTTTCCATCCATAATATCTATATGAATATAATCAGGACGTGCTAAGTCTAATTTTTTAACTATATCTTGTGGTTTAATTTCATTTGATAGTACTGAAACTGATACTTTCATTAATATCTCTCCTTTCCAACTTCTTCTAAGAATTTTAAATAGTTATTATATCTCCATTTTGGTATTTTATTTTTATTTACTAATTCAATTACTTTACACCCATCTTCTTTTACATGACTACAACTTTTATATTTACATTGTATATCAAATTCAGGATAATACTTTTTAATATCATTTCTAGGTATTTTTATTTCAAGTGAACTAAATCCAGGAGTATCTGCAATTAATCCTTGATTTACTTCTAATAATTCCACCAATCTTGTTGTATGTTTTCCTCTACCTAAAGACAAAGAAACTTCACCTGTCTTGAGTGATAGTGATGCATCTATTCTATTTAATAAACTAGATTTACCAGCACCAGTTTGTCCACATAAAGCAACTACTGAGTCTTTAAATTCTTTTTTAATTTTAGAAACATCTTTATTAATATAAGTCTTAACGCCTATTTTTTTATAATATTTTATATATTTTTTAATATCAATTTTTTCCTTAAAAGAAATCATATCAGTTTTAGTTATTACTATTATTGGTTCAATATTATTACTTTTAGCAATTATTAAAAATTTGTCTATTAAATATGAAGAAAAAGAAGGAATTGCTGTGCTCATAACAATAAGAAGTTTATCTATATTTGATATGAGTGGCCTTTCCAAATAGTTTTTTCTTTTTAATACTTTTTCAATAACTTGTTTATCAGTATCTACTATAACAAAATCTCCAACTACTGGTGAAATATCCATATTTCTTAATTTTCCTCTTGTTTTACAATCTATTATAGTATTGTTTTTTAAAAGTACTTTATGTATTGATGTGTTTATACAAATTATTCTACCTTGCATATTATTCCTCTACTACTACTTCATTATCTGGGTCTGCTTCTTCTGGTTTAGTTGTAACTGTTATTACAAGTGTTGCTCCCGGAGTTACTATTGTATCTTTTGCTCTACTTTGTTTAATTATTGTTCCTTCTGGTTTAGTTAAATCTTCTTGATATTTATATTCTAATTTTAATTCATGTTTAGTTACAAATTCTTCAAGTTCGGCAATACTTAGTTTAGTAAAATCAGGATATTTATATTCAACTTGTGGTATATATATTTTTATTTGATTACCATATTTACTAGATTCTCCCGCTGCTGGTTCTGTTTTAAGTACAGTGTCTTCCTTAGTTTTATCATCCTCTTTTACTTTTTCATATTCAACAACTACATTACATTGACATTGTGCTTCGATTTTACCCTTAGCAACTAAATAATTTTCACCTGTAAAATCTTCTACTATGTAAGCACCTTCACCAGAACTTATATATAAAGTTATTTTTTGACCATATTTTCTTTTACTACCTATTTCAGGAGTAGTTCTTATTACTTTGCCTTCTTCAATTGTATCACTTGCTTCATATTTATATTCAGTGACTACTTCAAAACCTAAATCAGTAAGTTCATTTGATGCTTGTACTGGTGTTTTATTACTAACATCTGGTATAACTACATTTTTAACTTTACTCTTATTAAAATATAATGAAATTCCTATTGTTAATAAAAGTACAAGTCCTGTAAATATACTAGCTAATATTATTAATAATTTATTTTGTTTTTTATTTTCTTTTCTAGTTTCTTCTTCAATTTTTTTAGCTTTCTTTTTTTCTTCACTTACTTTTTGTTTTTTAATGCTTTCTAATTCTTTATCTAATGCTTTAGTTTCATCTAAATCAGTTTCAGGATATTTATAAACATATTTTTCTTCATTCTCTCTAGATTCATCTAAAGCAGTCTTTAAGTCATCATGCATTTCTCTAGAATCTTTATATCTATTTTTAGGATTCTTAGCAGTTGCTTTAATAATAACATTTTCTACTGATTGTGGAATACTTGGATTAGTCTTTCTAACACTTGGCAACGGTTCTTTAAGATGTTTTAAAGCTATTTCAACAGCAGTATCTCCTTTATATGGAACAAGTCCTGTTAATAATTCATACATCATAATACCCATTGAATAAATATCACTCTTAATAGTTGAACCTTTACCACTAGCTTGTTCTGGTGGAAGATAATGTACTGTTCCCATAACTGAATTAGTTTGAGTAAGTTGAGTTGAATTAAGTGCAGTTGAAACACCAAAATCAGTTATCTTAATCATTCCATTTGGAAGTATCATTATATTTTGAGGTTTAATATCTCTATGTATTATGTATGCATCATGTGCATGAGCAAGACCATCTGTTAGTTGTAACATAATATCTACTACTTCAGTAATAGATAAATGTCCTCTTTGCTTTAATACTTGTTTTAATGTTTTACCATCTACATATTCCATTACTATATAATATTGACCATCATCTTCACCAACATCATACATTTCTACTATATTAGGATGAGATAAACTAGAAGCTGAAAGAGCTTCTCTTTGAAATCTTCTTACGAATTTTTCATCATTAGCAAGATCTCCTCTTAATACTTTTACAGCAACCATTCTATCTAATATTGTGTCATTTGCTAAATAAACATTAGCCATTCCACCTTCACCTAATGTTTTAATTATTTGATATCTATCATTTATTTTAGCTCCCTTAACTATCACACTATTCACCACTCATTCTTGCATAAGCAATTGTAATATTATCAGTTCCCCCACGAGAATTAGCTTTCATTATTAATTTCGAAACCTTTTCTTCTATATCTAAATTATCATCATTTAATACTTTTTCTATTTGTTCTTTAGTTAACATATTAGTAAGTCCATCACTACATAAGAAAATACCATCTACTGTTCTTTCAACATCAAATATATCCATTTCAATGTTTTCTGCTGCTCCTAAAGCTTTCATAAGTACATTTTTTTGTGGATGAGTTTTCGCTTCCTGTTCAGTTAGTTCTCCACTTTCAAGTAACATATTCACAAGTGTATGATCTTTAGTTACTTTATACAGTTTACCTTTTTTATACACAAATCCACTTGAATCTCCTATATTTCCAAATAATAAGAAGTCTTTAGATAATATTGCGCATACACACGTAGTACCAAGACCATTGGCATCAACATGTTCTTCAGCATATCTTAATATTTTAATATTTATTTCTTCTATTATTTCTTTTAACCAAACTACTGCTTCCTCTTTAGTACCTATACTTGATAATTCAGAAAATCTTTTACTAAGTTCATTTACTACTAAAGAAGACGCTACTTCTCCTGCTTTATGTCCTCCCATACCATCAGCTACTACTAGTAAAATCTCGTTATTTAGATTTTTAACTATATTTACTGAATCTTCATTGTGGTTTCTTACTTTACCAGGATCTGTTTGATAAACTGATTTCATATTTCACCTCTTTACTATTTCATATTATTTGCTCTTAATTGACCACAAGCAGCGGATAAATTACCACCCATTTCTTTCCTTATGGTTACATTTATATTATTTGATTTAAGTATATCACAAAACTCTTTTATTTTAAAGTCATTACTTCTTTTCATATTAAAATTTTCTGTTTCATTATATGGAATTAAATTAACATACACAAGTTTACCTTTTAAAAGACAAGATAACTCATTAGCACACTTATCACTATCATTAATACCAGCAAGCATTATATATTCAATAGTTACTCTTCTATTAGTCTTGTCAATATAATAGTCAAGAGCCGACATAATTTCTTCTATCTTATAAGCATGATTTATTTTCATTATCTTATCTCTTATTTCATTATTCGGAGCATGAAGACTTATTGCTAAATTAACTCCAGTTTCAAGATCAGCAAATTCATATATTTTAGGTACTATTCCACAAGTAGAAATAGTCAAATGTCTTTGCCCTATACCTATCATTTTATTATTAATAACAACGCTTATAAATCTTTTAACGGTATCAAAATTATCAAATGGTTCTCCAATACCCATCATAACAATAGAATCTATTCTACTATCCTCATATTCACTAACTGTTGTTACTTGCATAACTATTTCACTAAGAGTAAGATTTCTAATCTTTTTAAGTCTACCACTTTCACAAAAAGAACATCCCATATTACAACCTATTTGACTAGATACACATAAAGATAGTCCATAATCATGTTTCATAAGTACACACTCTATTCTATTGCCATCTTTAAGTTCTAATAAATATTTATTAGCTAAACTACTTTCTTCTACTTTAACTACTTTAAGTTTATCAAAAATAATTTTATCTTTTAAAAACTGAATAAGTTTTTTACTCAAATTAGTCATCTTATCAAAATTATAGACATGTTTTTCATATACCCATTCTATTATTTGAGTAGCATTATATTTTTTAAATCCATTTTCTATTAAATAACTTTCTAATTCTTCTAATGTAAAATCGTAAAAATTCATATTAATTCACCTTTTAAATTATACCATATTTTTATATTAAAACCATATTCTTATGAATATGGTATCTTTTTATTCTAAAATAGCTTTAATTCTTCTAACCCCTGCGCTTGATGCTTCTTCTTTTTTTATTTTAAAGTGACCTAATTCACTAGTATTTTTAACATGAGGTCCACCACATAGTTCTTTTGAAACATTGCCAATACTATAAACCGTTACAATATCAGGGTATTTCTCAATGAACATACATTCTGCTCCACTCTTTATTGCTTCATCTTTATTCATTTCTTCAGATGTTACAGGAATAGATTCTTTAATCCAAGTGTTTACAAGATTTTCTATTTTTTCTTTTTCTTCATCACTAAGCTTATGATCACAATTAAAATCAAATCTCATTCTTTCTGCTGTAATGTTACTACCTCTTTGATGTACATCAGGGCCTAGTACTAACTTTAATGCAGCATTTAATAAGTGGGTTGCTGTATGATATTTAGTTTCTATTTCACCATTACCACCAAGTCCGCCTTTAAATTGACCAGCAGAAGATGTTCTTGATAATTCTTGATGAGCCTTAAATTTTTCCTCAAAACCTTTTTCATCTACTTTAATATTTTTTTCATGAGCAAGTTCTACAGTTAATTCAAGTGGAAAACCATATGTATCATAAAGTTTAAATGCAGTAGTTGCATCTATATCATTATTGTCTTTAGTTACTTTTTCAAACTCTCTTAATCCTTTTTCAATTGTTTTATTGAATTTATTTTTTTCATTAGTTAGTACTTCATATACCACATTTTCATTTTCTTCTAATTCTTTATAATATTTTTTATATTTGTTAATTATTAGTTTAGCTATTTCAATATCCCAATTACTAGATATATCTATATTTACCTTTTTAGCATGTCTAATACTTCTTCTAATTAATCTTCTTAATATATAACCCTGTCCTACATTGCTTGGCTTAATGCCACTATAATCAGCAGAAATGAATACTGAAGTTCTAATATGATCAGCAATAATTCTAATACTTTGCTTATTGTCTTCATATTTAGTGTTACTTATTTCGCAGATTTTTTCTATAACGTCTTTCCATATACTAGATAGATAATTATCATTAACACCTTCAAGTATTGCAGTTACCCTTTCAAGTCCCATACCTGTATCAACATTTTTATGTTTAAGTGGTTCGATTGTTCCATCTTCTTTGTGATCATATTGCATAAATACATCATTCCATATTTCTACCCATCTATTATCTTCTGGATCAAATTTTTCAGGTATTTCATCATTACTTCTAAAATAGAACATTTCAGAGTCAGGTCCACAAAGTCCTGGCATTTCTAAATTAGGCCACCAGTTATCTTCTTTAGTCTCACAAATTCTTTCTTCTTTAATACCTAAGCTCATCCATAGTTCTTTTGCTTCTGTATCTTTTGGTGCGATTTCATTACCTTCGAATACAGTAACAGCAAGACGTTCTACTGGAATATTAAGTACTTTAGTTAGAAACTCAAAACTCCATGTAATAGCTTCTTTCTTAAAATAATCTCCTAGTGACCAATTACCTAACATTTCAAAGAAAGTATGGTGATAAGAATCTCCTACTTCATCCAAATCATTTGTTCTAATACATTTTTGATAATCAACTAATCTTTTACCATATGGATGCTCTTTTCCACTTAAATATGGTATTAATGGTTGCATACCAGCTGTGTTGAACAGTACTGTATTATCATTTTCAGGTACTACTGGAGCACTTGGAATTTGTTTGTGTCCTTTACTAACAAAAAAATCAATATATAAATCTCTAATATTCATAAAATCCTCCTCAAAATAAAAAAAGAATAGTACAAGGAGTCATAATGACGGTACCATCCTTTATTTAACTTAATTAATATAACGTATTACACGTGAGCTATTAACTCATAAGTGAAAGTAGCTTCAAATATATTTCCATGCTAGTTTACACCAAACACTAGCTCTCTTAAAAGCAAATATAATTTACTCGTCTTTCAATGTATTAATATTATCACAATATTTTTTCTAATGCAAGTATTTATTTAGAAACAGCAGTATAGTCCATGGAATACCACCCAATATAAGACCCAAAATAGACCAAACAGTTTAATGAAAACATTTGATGTTTTAGTTTTACATCTAGCATAAACTGTTTAATCACTCTCAAATACACAAGCTATGCTTTAAATTATAAAACCCCAATTCAATATAAAATTGAATCAGGGTTCTAGTGCCTTTTTTAAACTGTCTATTTTTTATTGACTAGTTCATTATGTATCCGTATTTTTACATGTTTTGATTAATATTTTGAGTAGTAACTTCAACCTCTGGTACAGTACTTTCTTGTACAGGTTCTTTTGTTGCATTAGGTGTTTCTGCTGGTTGAGTTTCCATTACTACATTTTGTGGCGTAATTGTTTCCATTGGCTCAGTAGCTGGCATTTGTGTTGTAGTTACTGTATCCATAACTGGTGCAGCTGGCATTTCAACAACAGGAACATCAGGTGTAGGTGCTTCCATTACAGGTGCTTCAACTGGTTCAATTGTAGCTGTTTGCATTACTACATCTTGTGGAGTAGCTGTTTCAATAGTTGGCGCTACTGGTTCAACTACAGGATTTGTTTCCATAGCAGGAGTTTCAACAACTGGTTGTTCACTAATTGGTGTTTCAGAAATAGGTGTCGCAACCTCTGAAGGTACAACACTTGGTTCAGGAACACTAGTTTGTTCCATTGTTACACTTGTATCAGGTTTATCGAAAATACTAGCAGGTTCTTGAACAGAAGTTGATTCTATAACTGGTGTCTCAGCAACATTAGAATTAAGTGCATCTAAGCTAGGTGCTTCAACCGGAGTTTCAACTGTCATTGTAGACTCTACTGGAGTACTTTGCATTGGCTGTACAGGTGATACATTTTCTGTTGGAGTAACAACTGGTGCCTCAGCAGGAGTACTTGTTTTTTCT
>JAEDNL010000042.1 GCA_016302505.1 Bacilli bacterium | reverse complement strand
GATGCTTCATCATCACCTATAGTTATTACCGCTAATATAGGTGTTTGTACATATTGAGATATTTCTTTTCTTAAATCATCTTTTATTATATTTGAAAGATTCTTTCCATCCATTATTTCCATTATTTATTCCTCTAAAAGACTAACAAATCTAATTGAATTTATTACTTTATCATTAAGTGGTTTATCATTATCGTCAGTTTGTGAATTTGCAAGTGAGTCTACAACATCCATTCCTTCAATTACTTTTCCAAATGATGCATATTTACCATCTAAATATGTTGAATCTTTATGTACAATAAAGAATTGACTACTCGCAGAATTCATTGTTTCCTCAGTTTCAGGATTACTTCCACGCCTTGCCATAGATAATACTCCTCTTACATGTGATAAATTATTTTCTACACCATTTTCACTAAATTCACCTTTAATAGTTTCATCACTACCACCAATACCAGTGCCTAAAGGATCTCCAGTTTGAATCATAAAATTTTTAATAATTCTATGAAATATTAACCCATCATAAAATTTATCACTAACTAACTTCTTAAAGTTTTCTACTGTTATTGGTGCTGTATCGGGATAAAGTTCAGCTATTATTATTCCTTTATCTTTAACATCAATTTTAATTAAATTTGTTTCTTTATCACTTTCTATATATTTATTTTCTATTTTATATACTGTTTTACCATCTATTGTCTCAGTCTCATAATTAAGACCACAAGAACAAAGCATAAATAAAAAACTAAGTGTTAAAACATATTTTAAAAATTTTCTCATTATAATCACCTTTTCCTTTAAATAATTTTATCATAAATAAATAGAAAAGTCATCAAGACCTTTCTATTCTAATATATTCAAGTATTTTGTTTACTTTTATATTTTTATTATTTGATTCTTTTTGTATTCTAAGATATTTATTTTCTAAATAAGTTAAATATTTACTATACATTTCAATATCTTTATGATTTAAGCCTAATAACAATTCTTTTTCATTATACTCTTTATTACCTGGAATAAATACTATCAAATTATAATATTTATTCTTTTCATATATTATTAATTCTTCATTAACTTTATAATTTAATTTATTCATTTCACTTCTTAATATATAATGATAATTATTTGATATAGTAATTATTTTATTAAATCTAAGAGTAGTTTTCTTTAATATATCAAGTATTGTATGAGTACCCATACCAGCAAGTACCAAAGTATTTGCTTCTCCATCTTTTATATTATCAAGTCCATCTGAAACTCTTAAATCAATATAATCATTTAAATTTAATTTACTTATTTTTTCTTTAGCACTAGCAATTACTTTTTCACTTATATCACTAGCAATAGATTTAATATTTCTTTTAGAAAGTAATATTCCTACTTCTACTTGATCACACCCAACATCTACTACTAAGTCATTATCATTTATAAATGAACAAATACTTTCAATTCTATTCAATTAAGAAATCCTTTAATTTTTTAGCTCTTGATGGGTGTCTTAATTTTCTTAAGGCCTTAGCTTCTATTTGTCTTATTCTTTCTCTTGTTACTTTAAATTTCTTACCTACTTCTTCTAAAGTATGACTTGAACCATCAAATAAACCAAATCTTAATTCTAATACTTCTTTTTCACGAACAGTAAGTGTATCTAATACTTGTCTTAGTTCATCTTTTAATATTTCATATGTTGCGAAATCTTCTGGTGACATAGTTCTTTCATCAGCAAGAAAGTCTCCTAAATGTGAATCATCTTCTTCACCTATTGGTGTTTCTAAAGAAACTGGATCTTGACTTATTTTTCTTATTTCGGCTATCTTTTCAACAGAAAGTCCCATCTTTTTAGATAACTCTTGATCAGTAGGTTCTCTGTTTAATTCAAGTGTCATTTGTCTTTCTATTCTTGCCATCTTATTAATAGTTTCAACCATATGAACAGGAACTCTTATTGTTCTTGCTTGATCTGCTAATGCTCTTGTAATAGCTTGTCTTATCCACCAAGTTGCATATGTACTAAATTTATATCCTTTACCATAATCAAACTTTTCTACTGCTTTCATAAGACCAATATTTCCCTCTTGAATTAAATCTAAGAATAAAAGGCCTCTTCCTACATATCTTTTAGCAATAGAAACTACAAGTCTCAAGTTAGATTCTGCTAAAATATTTTTAGCTTTCTCATCACCTTCAGCTACTCTTTTTGACAATTCTTGTTCTTCTTCTAATGAAAGCAAACTAATTTTACCTATTTCTTTTAAGTACATTCTTACATTATCATTAACGCTCATGTCTTTGCTTTCATCTGGAATGTTATCTGTTATATCATCCTTAATATCAATAGCATTTCCATCTTCTTCATCTTCTGCTCTTACATCAATATGATTTTCAGTAAGTACATTATATAAATCATCTAATGCATTACTATCTAAATCCAAATCTATTGTTTTTTTAGCTATCTGTTCATAAGTTAAATATCCTTGTTCTTTTCCTTCTTTAACTAGTTCATTAATTCTTTCTTCAAATGTTTTAATATTGTTTACCATTGTAACACTTCCTTATTTATTTTATTTATTTTATTTGCTAGTTCTATTTTCTTATTTACATCTAATGTTTCATTCATTTCACGTTTTAATTCATTTATTCTTTTATTAATTGAATATTTTCTTATCGTATCAAAATAATCTTCAAGTTCTCTGTCTGTATATTCTTCTTCATTATGATACCTCATTATTTCTTTTATAGTTTCATTTAATGATTCATTATCACTAATATAATCAATAAAATCACTATAGTTAAAATATCCATAATTATTTCTAAATTCTATTATTTTATATGCAAGTGCCATCATATTATCATGAACTAAATATCCAAGACCATTCTCAAAATAAAGAATAACATCATCATAATTAAGCATTAAATATAATATTCTTATCTCACTAATATCATACTTATCATATCTTTTTTTAGTGAGTTTTTCTTCCTTCTTTATTTCTTTTTTACCACTTATTTTAATTTTATTTTTAATTACTGACTCATCAATATCAAATTCTTTTGATAATTCTTTTATCTTAAGTTCTTTTAATATATCATCATTTATTTCATTTAATGACTTTATAGCTTCATTAATATACTTACTAACATCAGTAGAATCTTTCATATTTCGATTTGATTTCAAATAATTTAATTTAAAATCTATAAAAGGTATTCTATTTTTATATGATATATCAAAAGCATCTTTTCCTTTATTAATAATATATTCATCACTATCTTTATAATCATCATACACTATAACAGATACATCTATATTATTTTTTAACAATATATCTCCAATAGATATTGTACCAAGTATGCCAGCATTATCTTGATCAAGATTTAATACCACTTTACATTTATATTTAATTATTTTTTCAAGATGTTCTTTAGTAAATGCTGTTCCCATTAATGCTACGGTATTATTATATCCAATTGATACCATTCTAATAGTATCCATAAATCCTTCAGTTATGATGATTTCCTTTGATTTTTTTATATTTGGAAGAGCATTATTAATATTATAAAATATTTTACTTTTAATAAATATTTCAGTTTCACGTGAATTAACATATTTTGATAACCCTTTATTTTCTAAATCACCTTCTAAATATTTTCTACCACTGAATCCTATTACATTATTATCTTCATCTATTATAGGGAAAATTATTCTATTTTGAAAAGTATCATATATTTTATTATCTACTTCACGAGCAATATCTATTTTTAATAAATCTTCTAAATTATATTTTTTGGCTAATATTTCATGTAATTTATTATTAGTTGAAAGTCCAATATTAAACTCATTAATTAATTGTTTATCAACAGCTCTATCACTTAAATATTTTAATGCTTTTTGTCCATTATTTGAAAATAAATTATTTTTATAATATTTATTAACTGTATCAGTTATTTCATAATATTTATCAAACTTATTAGTTTTCTTTGGAACATTTATATCAATTTTAATGCCAGCTCTATCTGCAAGAATTTTAATTGCTTCTTGAAATGTTATACCAAGAAATTTTTCAACAAATGTTATTACATTACCACTCTCTCCACAAGAGAAACATTTATATATTTGCTTATCAGGATGAACACTAAACGATGGAGAATGATCATCATGAAATGGACATAGGGCTTTATTTTTATCATTTAAGTTTATGTAACTACCAATAACATCAACTATATCATTCTTAGACTTAACCTCATCTATTAATTCCTTACTAATGAAAGCCATTTTTCCCTCCTAATAATATATATACGAAATAAAATTCAAAAACACTTCTTTTTTTAACAATTTATTTAAAAATCTTTCATATTATATCATTTTTTTATATATTTTACAATAAAAACACAATTTAAAAAGACTATTTCTAGTCTAATTTTAATGTTTGAGGTTTAACTTTATTTACTATTCTTAATCTTACTTTCTCACCATTAGATACAAATGATAGTTCATCTCCTATTTTTTGTTGATAAACTTCTTTTCCAAGTGGACTATCTATAGAGATTTTCATAATACTAGAATTTAAATCCGGCATACCTGCTACTAGTTCAAATGTTACAGTCTCTTCACTATCAGGATATATCATATCGACAGTTACAATATCATTTAGATTAACAATATCTTCTTCTAATTTTTCTTTTATAACTATTCTTCTTAATTCCTCGATTTTATGTTTTATATTAATAGTTAATGTATAGAAACTCTCTCCACTAAGCATTTCTATTTTAGATAAATTGTGTAATTTTCCTTCAAGTTCTTTTCTCATAGTATTTAACTCTAAAATATATTTATCATAATCTTCTTGAGTCATATAAATTTTTTCTTTCATAAAACACCTTCCCTGTATGGATATTATATCAAGAAAAAATAACTTTTAAAAGTTATTTATTAAGTTTATTAAATTTTTTAAATGCTATATCATCATCAAGTCCAGTTTCTGATAAATCATCTAATAAATTTCTTTGCTTTCTTGATAAGTTTGTAGGTATTATTAATTTAAGTACACAATAGAAATCTCCCTTTTTCCAAGAGTCTTCACTATTAATACCTTTTCCTTTTATTCTTAATGTATCACCTGGTTGACTGCCTTCTTTTATTTTTAGGTCAACATAACCATCTACTGTTTTAATAGTCTTTTTACATCCTAAACATAAATCAGTTATAGTAACCGGTAAATCTATATATATATCATTTCCATCTCTTTTATATAATTCGTGAGGTAAAACTTTAATCTCAATATATAAGTCACCATTAGGTCCACCATTTATGCCAGCTTCTCCCTTACCACTAAGTCTTAATTGTTCACCATCATCAATGCCAGCAGGTATATCTATAGTAATTGTTTTATGCACTTTAATTTTACCATTTCCTCTACAAGTAGAACAAGTTCTTTTAAATGATTTACCACTACCGTTACATTCACTACATGTAGCTTTAGTTTGAACTACACCAAAAATTGTTTGAGCTTGTTTAATAACTGTACCTCTACCGTTACATTCACTACATACTTCTTCACCATGGCCACCTTTACCGCCACAGTCATCACATGTTTCATAGTATTCTAAATCAACATCTTTTTTGCATCCATCCACAGCTTCCATAAAATCTATTTTCATACCATATAATGTATCTGCACCTTTTCTACTTCTAGTTCTCGAATTTCCACCGAATGAACTAAATGTGCCACCGAATCCACCTGAAAATAAATCATCAAATATATCACCAAAATCAAAGTTTCCAAATGGGTTTCCACCATAAGAAGCTCCTCCACCAGCATTTCCATATGAATTTTCAAATGCTGCATGGCCATATTGATCATATTTAGCACGATTATTTTTATCAGAAAGACAAGCATATGCCTCTTGTGCTTCTTTAAATTTTTCAGGAGCATCAGGACTCTTATTTAAATCAGGGTGAAATTCTTTTGCTTTTTTTCTAAATGCTGATTTGATTTCAGCTTCAGTTGCATCTTTTGAAACACCTAAAACTTCATAATAATCTCTCTTTGCCATATTTATACACCTTTTTCATCCATATATTTTTTAAGTAAATTTACTTTATCTTCAAATACTTTAAATCCATCATTAATAGTACTCTCTAAAGTTAAATCTATTCCTAACTTTTTAAGTAATTCAAGAGGATAATCACTACTACCACTACTTAAAAATTCTATATATTTTTCTTTAAAACCTGGTTCTTTATTTATAAGTTTTTCTGCAATTACTAATGCACTTATAAAACCAGTCGCATATTTATAAACATAAAATGAATTATAAAAATGAGGTATTCTTGCCCATTCATATTTAATATCATCATCAACTATTACACTAGGACTAAAATGTTTAACATTAAGTTTATAATATGTATCACATAGTATTTCTTTAGTTAATGGTTCGTTTTTATCACACTTATCATGTATAATGCTTTCAAATTCAGCAAACATTACTTGTCTATATACAGTTGCTTTAAATTTATCTAAAAATTCAACTAAATAATATATTTTATCATCAATATTATTTGTGTTATTAAACATATACTCTGATAATAATATTTCATTTACAGTTGATGCGATTTCTGCTAAAAAGATAGGATAATTAGCATATATATACTCCTGATTTTTATTAGAATAATATGTATGCATCGCATGACCCATTTCATGAATAAGTGTACTCACTGAATCAACATTATTTTCATAATTTAATGATACATATGGATTACATTCATAACAGCCCCATTCATAAGCACCACTTCTCTTATTATCTTTAGGATATACATCTACACAATTATTATTGATTAAATAATTAAATTTATCAATATAATCACTACCTAATACTTCTAGTGCTTTATTAGAAAGTTCCACACCTTCTTCATATGAAATATTTTTTTCATCACAAGAAGCTATATTATAATATGTATCATACATATGTAATTTTCTTTTTAATACTCTGGATTTAATATCATAATATTCTTTAATTAAATTAAGATTATTATCAGTAACTTTAATTAATGTATTATATAAATTAGTAGAGATATTATCTCCATATAATCCAGCTTCAAGAGTACTGTTATATTTTCTTATTTCACTTATTTTACAATCTTTTTTAACAGAACCAATATATAATTGACTAATAGTATTGATATGATTTTTATAAAAACTAATCATAGAATCAAATGCATCTTTTCTTACTCTTTCATTAGATGATTTAATATATTTAGAATAATTGCTAGCTGTTAATTTAACACTATTATTATTTTCATCTTTTATATTAGATAAAACAATATCAGTATTATTAAGAGCTGTATATGCTTCATCAGAAGTATTTAATACTGAAGAAATATTTTTAATTAATGATTCTTCTTTTTCACTCAATATATGTTTTTTTAATCTAAATATTTCTAAAATCATAAATCTATATTTTAATAATCTATTATCACTATCAATCATTTTATTAATTTCATCTAAACTAACACTTTGTATCTCAGGTGTTATAAAACTAGTACAACTAGCATAAGAATTATATATATCATTTGCTTGTTCTTTATATTCTTGATATTTACTATTAGCAGTATTACTATAATATGAAAGATAAGAATATACATATACTTTAGTTATTAACTTATCAGTTTCACTATCAAGTTCTAATAATGAAAATAAATTATCGCTATTTGATAATATTTTTCCCTTATAATTAATAATTTCTTTTATATTATTTTTTATTGTATTTAAAGTATCTAAATATTCTTTTTCATCTTTAAATATCTTAGTTAAATCCCAATTATATTTTTCCATAGTACCTCATTATCATTTTATTTTGATTTTATAATAATTAAGGGCTCAATTTAGAGCCCTATATATTTAATTATTTTTCTTCAAATTCAGCATCTTTTACTTTACTATCAGTTTCAGTTGATGATTCATTAGAAGCATTCTCGGCTTGAGCTTGAGACTCTTTAGCTTGTTCTTGGTATACTCTACTAGATAATTCCATAACTACTTTAGATAATTCTTCACTAGTTGATTTAATTTCATCAGTATCATCCTTCTCTAAAGCATCTTTTACTTTTTTAACAGCATCTTCTACTTTAGATTTTTCATCATCTTTTACTTTATCACCAAAGTCTTTAAGAGCTTTTTCAGCACCAAATACCATTTGTTCAGCATCATTTCTTATTTCAGCTTCTTCTTTTCTCTTAGCATCTGCTTCTTTATTAGCTTCTGCTTCTTTCACCATCTTATCTATTTCTTCATCAGTTAAGTTAGATGATGATGTAATAGTAATTGCTTGTTCTTTATTAGTTCCTAAATCTTTAGCTTTAACATTAACAATACCATTTGCATCAATATCGAATGATACTTCGATTTGTGGTACTCCTCTTGGAGCTGGTGGTATGTTAGTTAATTGGAAGTGTCCTAATGTCTTGTTATCTGCAGCCATTGGTCTTTCACCTTGTAATATATGAATATCTACAGCTGGTTGATTATCAGCAGCAGTACTAAATACTTGACTCTTAGTTGTTGGAATAGTTGTATTTCTTGGAATCAATACAGTCATAACGTTTCCTAATGTTTCAATACCTAATGATAGAGGTGTAACATCTAATAGTACTAAATCATTAACTTCTCCAGTTAAAACTCCACCTTGAATAGCAGCACCCATAGCAACTACTTCATCTGGGTTAACTTCCTTACTTGGTTCTTTTCCTAATTCTTCTTTAACTAAGTCTTGAACACATGGGATTCTTGTAGAACCACCAACAAGTAATACTTTATCAATATCTTCTTTCTTTAATTTAGCTTCTTTTAATGCATCTCTAACTGGTTTTCTTGTTGATTCAACTAAATCACTAATTAACTCTTCAAACTTAGCTCTTGTAAGAGTCATATCAACATGCAATGGACCTGATTCACCTTGAGTTATAAATGGTAAACTAATTTGAGTAGTCTTAACTCCACTAAGATCTTTCTTAGCTTTTTCAGCGCCTTCTTTAAGTCTTTGCATAGCAAGTTTATCTTTAGATAAATCTACTCCATTGTCTTTTTTAAATTCTTTAACTATATAATCTATAATAGCATTATCAAAGTCATCTCCACCTAAGTGATTATTACCACTAGTTGCTTTAACTTCAAATACACCATCACCTAATTCTAAAATTGAAACATCAAATGTACCACCACCAAGATCATATACAAGTACTGTGTGAGCATTTTCTTGTTTATCAAGACCATAAGCAAGTGCTGCTGCTGTTGGTTCATTAATAATTCTTTCAACTTCTAAACCAGCAATTTTACCTGCGTTCTTAGTAGCTTGTCTTTGAGCATCATTAAAGTATGCTGGAACTGTAATAACAGCTCTTGATACTTCTCCACCCAAATAACTCTCAGCTGTTTCTTTTAAATTCATTAAGATTTTAGCACTGATTTCTTCTGGAGTATATTTTTTACCCTCAGCTTCAACCTTTTCTTTAGTACCCATTAATCTTTTAATAGAACTAATTACATTTGTAGAAGTTTGAGCTTCTCTTTTAGCTACATCTCCAACTCTAACCTCTCCATTTTTAAAACTTACTACTGAAGGAGTAGTTCTATTACCCTCAGCATTTGGAATAACCTTTGGTTCTCCACCTTCTAATACAGCCACACAACTGTTAGTTGTACCTAAATCTATACCTATAACTTTATTTACTTTTGCCATATTTAATCTCTCCTTTACTTATTATTTATTTACTTTAACCATAGCATGTCTAATAACTTTATCTTTGTATTTATATCCCTTTGTTAATACTTCTAAAACTACATTAGTTGGTTTAGTTTCATCTTGATCAGTTAACACAGCCTCGGCAACATTAGGATTAAATTCAAGTCCTAGACAATCTATTTCTTTAACTTCAAATTTATCAAGAACAGATGTTAAATTTCCAAGTATCATTTTAATACCACTCAAGAACTTACTAACATCATCTGTTAAGTCATTATCATCCATCATAACAGCTCTTTCTAAATTATCTTTAATCGTTAAGATTTCTTTTATAAAATCTTCTCCTTCATATTGAAGCATTCTACTTATTTCACCTTGAGTTCTAGTCTTGAAATTTAAAAATTCAGCTTGAAGTCTCATATATTTTTCCTCAAGTTCTTGATTTCTACTTCCAAGAATTTGAATCATTGTATCTGAGTCCATGCTTCCACATCCAGAGCATCCACTGCATGATCCTGAACATGAAGATTCTTCTTCACTTCCACAATCATCGCAATTGTTTTCATTTTCACAATTGCAATTATCTTCAGTACATCCACAATTTTCATCATGACATGTACATTCTTTTCCTTCGTTGCAGCCACATTCACACTCATCGCTACAATTACATGATTTATTTAATTCATCTTTAGTTTTATTTTTATTTTTATTATTCTTTTTCAAGTTCATCTTCCTTTCCTTTGCTCTCAATATTTTTCTTTAAATATTCAAGCATATTGACAACTCTTTCATATTCCATTCTTTTAGGACCAATAACTGCGATAGTACCTTCCCTACCACCAGCATTATATTTTGTTTTAACTATTGTGACGTTATCATCAATCTCACTTTCGCTACCAATATATACCTTAACCTCATCATCACTTTCTTCAATTTTACTCACCATATCTTTACTTTCAAATTTACTTATAATGTTTTTAACATCATCAACTGTATTGAATTCCGGTTGTTTTAATATATTGGCTTTACCAGTAAATTTAACATCCCTTTCACTAGCAAAGTTTGATAACGCATTGTAAAATGCATTGTATACAACCTCATAATTTTGAATATAATTTCTAATTATAGGTTTAATATCAAACTCTAATTTACTTGGAACTTCATCTATTGGCGTCCCTATAAGCATCTTGTTTAATAACTCAGTAGTTTTAGCAATTTCATCCGCAGGAATATTCTCCTCTAGGATAATATTCTTATTTTCAACATGACCTGTATTAGTAATAACAATTGCGATTAATTGTTTTTCACTAATAGGTATAACTTCAACTTTCTGCAGTGTATTATTACTAGATTCTTTACCTAAGATAACAGAAGTATAATTAGTCATATCACTAATTATTTCCAAGCTCTTACTTATCGCATCAGTAAGT
>JAEDNL010000087.1 GCA_016302505.1 Bacilli bacterium | reverse complement strand
TTTACAAATTCTTCTCTAAATTCTAATAAATCATCTTTTTCAATATGAAGTCTTATATCTTCCATTAATTTAGTTAAGAATCTTATATTATGAATAGATATTAATCTTTGACCAAAGCTTTCACCAGCCACTATTAAATGTCTTATATATGACTTAGTATAGTTTTTACATGCATAGCAATCACATTCTTTTTCTATTGGTTCTAAATCTTTAATAAATTTAGCATTTCTTAAATTACATCTTCCATTTCTTGTAAGAGCATTACCATGTCTTGCTAATCTTGTTGGAAGTACACAATCAAATATATCTATTCCTCTAATAACACCATCTATTAAATCAATTGGTTCTCCTACTCCCATTAAATATCTAATTTTATCTTTTGGTAAATGTGGAGTTGTATATTCTATCATTTTAAGTTTAGTCATCTGATCTTCACCTACTGAAACACCACCTACTGAATATCCATCAAAATCAAGTTTTGCTGTTTCAATCGCAGAATACTTTCTTAAATCAGGAAATTCTCCTCCTTGAACAATACCAAATTGTGCCTGAACATCTCTTTTCTTATTAGCATTTAAACTTCTTTTAGCCCATCTTAATGTTCTTTCGATACTATTTTTCATATATTCATGTGTTACTGGATATGGTGGGCATTCATCAAAACTCATTATTATATCTGAACCTAATTTATTTTGAATTTCAATACTTTTCTCTGGTGTTAAAAATAAATTACTTCCATCAATATGACTTTTAAATTTAACTCCTTCCTCACTTATATCTTTTGGTTTTGCTAAACTAAATACTTGAAATCCTCCACAATCGGTAAGTATAGGCCCTGTTTTATAATTCATAAATTCATGTAATCCACCAGCATTATCAACTACATCTTCTCCAGGTCTTAACCATAAATGATATGTATTTGAAAGTATAACATCCGCACCACAACTTTTTAATTCTTCTGGTGATAATGTTTTTACTGTTGCTTGTGTTCCAACTGGCATAAACATTGGTGTTTTATGTTTACCCCATTTAGTTTCAAATTCACCAAGTCTAGCACCACAAGATGATTCTTTTAATAATTTAAACTTTAAGTCCATTATTTTACCTCCTTATTAGTTAAAAACATTGCATCTCCGAATGAAAAGAATCTATATTTATTATCTATTGCATATTTATATGCATTCATTATTATATCTACACTACTAAAAGCAGATACTAACATAATTAGTGTACTTTTAGGTAAATGAAAATTTGTAATTAAAGCATCACATGATTTAAATTTATAAGGTGGATATATAAATATATCAGTCTCTTCACAAGTACTTTTAAATCTATTATATTTTTGATAATTAGACTCTAATGTTCTTAATGATGTAGTACCTACGCATATAATTCTTTTACCATTTTCTTTCACTTCATTTAATTTTTTTGCTACTTCTTCAGTTATTTCATATTTTTCACTATGCATATTATGATTAGTTATATTATTTTCAGTAACTGGTCTAAATGTCCCAAGTCCTACATTAAGAGTTACATATAATATATTTATTCCTTTTTCATTAATTTTATCTAATAGTTCATTAGTAAAATGAAGTCCCGCAGTAGGAGCAGCTGCACTACCTAAATTTTTAGAATATACAGTTTGATATCTATCATTATCTTTAAGTTTCTCATGTATATATGGCGGAAGAGGCATCGCACCAACTTTATTTAAATGTTCTAAAAATATTCCTTTATAATTAAATTTAACATGAGTTATACCATCATTTAATACATCAGTAACAACACACTCAAAATCATCATCAAAAGATATAACCGTTCCCTTCTTAACTCTCTTTTGAGGTCTTATTAATGTTTCCCACTCATCACTTTCTATTTCTTTTAATAATAATACCTCTATTTTAGCATTAGTTTCTTTTTTAATACCATATATTCTACTAGGTAAAACTTTAGTATTATTAAGTACAAGAGTATCTCCACTCTCTAAGTAATTAATAATGTTATAAAACACATCATCTTTATAATTTCCATTTTCTTTATTTACAACTAATAATTTAGAATGATCTCTTTCCTTTAATGGGGTTTGCGCTATTAAAGATTCATCTAAATCATAATCATATGTCTCTATGTCTTTATAATTCATACATCACTAGGAAAACAGCCTAGCTTCACCTTCCCTTCGCATAGATTTTATCATAAATATTAAAAAAAAGATAGTT
>JAEDNL010000041.1 GCA_016302505.1 Bacilli bacterium | reverse complement strand
TTAACTTGTCAATATTTACATTTTATATGTAAAGTTTATATTTTTTAATAATTTTCACTTTCATTAAATATAATATTATGTTATACTTTATGCTTCATGGAGGTATTATAATGAATATATTAGACTTTATTACAAATATAATTAATATTGATAATAATAATTTTAAATTAGCAATAGAATCATTAATAATAATTATTATTTTTAAATTAATTAATAAAATATTTGAATTATTAAATAATAGATTTAATAAAAATGATAGAAAAAAATATAGATTAAATAAAAGATGTCATTTATTTATAAATATTATAATTATTTTATCTTTTATTATTATATGGCAAGATTATTTTAAGAATTTTCTTACTTTAATTAGTTTTGTATCTGCTGCATTAACTTTTGCATTAAGAGATATCATATTAAATTTCTTTTCAGGTATTTATATTAAATTAAATAAAACATTTATTGTAGAAGATAGAATTGAGATAAACGATATTATTGGGGATGTTATTAATATTAATTATTTAAGTTTTGAAATATTAGAAGTAAAAGAAGAAGAAAAAGGTGAACAAAGTACTGGTATTATAGTACAAATACCTAGTTCTAAAATATTTAGTTACCCTATTAAAAACTATTCAAAAGCATTTAAATATATTTGGAAAGAAATGGAAGTTAATGTACCAATAGATTCTAATATAGAAAAAGATAAAAAAGTATTGTATAAGATTATTAATTCTAATGAAACATTAAAAAAGATTCCAAGCAAAATGAAGAATCAGTTAAATAATGTAGTTGGTGAATATAGAATATATTATAATAATTTAGATCCTATAATTTATACTAGCGTTGTAGATAATCATGTTAAATTAACAATTAGATTCCTATGTCATCCTAAAAAAGTAAGAAATATTGAAAGTGATATTTGGAATAAGATATTGCTTGCTAATAAAGATGGTAAAATTAAGATATTTATAGATTAAAAAAAGAGAAAAATTATTTTCTCTTTTTATCTGATTCTAATTTCTTTTCCATTTCTTTAACTACTTTTAAAGCTTGTTTTCTAACTTCATCAGCTGCTTTTTCTAGCACAGGAGTTCCTTTTTCTACAGCATATTTATATAATTCTTCAGCTTTAGTTTTAATAACATCTGCTTTTTCTAAAGCAATTTTTTGAACTTTTTCTTTATCTAAAGTAGCTAACTCTGCTTGAAGAGTTTCAACTTTATATAATAGTTCATCTTTAACTTCATCAATGTCTACTTCTTTAGCTTTATTAACTAAATCATCTAACTTTCTTTTTAATACCTTTCTTGTATTTTCACCACTATCTGGTGCGAATAATAATCCAAGTCCAGCTCCTATGGCTGCTCCTGCGATAAACTTTCCAAGTCCACTTTTTTTACTCATAATCATCTTCCTCCTTTTTAGATTTTTTTTTTGGTTTCATTAACTTTTTTAATTTTGCTGTTATAAAACTAATAATAGTTTCACTAATAACACCAAATCTATCTGTTGTAAAATTAATTACATTAAATAGCCTATCAAATGAACTTAACTTTTCAGTAACATCATCAAGCAATTCATCTACTTTAGTAATAGTAAATATTAATTTAATACCAACTATTATTAATACTACTAAAAGTACTATAAGTAAAAAATATATAATTATTGGTAACATTTCACTTAAATATTCCATTATCAATCCTCCTTATCATACATTGAATCAATTAAATTAAATAAATCATGTTCTAGTGTATTATCAGAAATAGTATCATTATCAACATCTATTGTTTCTTTAACTTTATCTTCTAGTTCACCTATTGATACATCTGGAGTTTGTTCTTCAACTTTAGAAATATATTCTTCTATTTTATTAGCTTTTGTATTAATAGCATCTACTGCTTCATTTATATCATTAATACTTTCTTTTATTGTGTTTGGTGATAATTTATTCATACTATTTAATGTATCTTCCAAATCATCTTCAAGTGTTCCATACGCTTTTTTTCTTACCGAATCATATGTAGTAGCACTATCATTGGTATTAATAGTGTGCTCTTTTGCTTTGGTTTTAGCAACTATTTCTTCTTTTCTATAATCTTTATCTAATATACCATATATTGGAGATATTACTGGACTAGGTTTAAATACCTTAGGTTGCTCTACCTCAACAGGTTTTTGTACTTCTTTTTTATATGAAGAAGTTCTAGATTCATAATTCATTACATTTCTTCTTGGAGGTAATTCTTCATCATCAAATTGTGTAAAGTTAAATGATGATTTTTCTGTTTTAAATAATTCCCTCTCATTTTTATATGTAGTTTCTTCTTTAATATCTTCTTTTTCAGGTTTCTTTTCTTTAACTGGTTCATCTACATATCCAGTTATTTTAATTTCTGAAACTCTAGGAGTATCATCAATTTCTTCTTTATTTATTTCTCTTTTAAATTCTCTTTTAATTGGTTTTTCTATTTTAATATCTTCTTCTGGTTCTTCAATATATTCCTCATCATAAAATATATTCTTTAGTTTTGTAAAAACTCCCATTTTGCACCTCTTTCTGACTTTTTATTCTTTCTCTTCATCTTCTTCAATATATTCTAAAATGTTCTTTGATTCATTTTTACTATCAGGTTGTGGAATACTATAAACTGACTCCTTAGAATCTAAATCATTTTCACCAATATATTTTTCAATGATTATATCGTTATACTTTATAGAATTTAATATTGAGATACTTCTAGATATTGCATATCTTAGCTCACTTTGTTTTACCTCTACTTCTATTATAGCATAATTATAACACAACTCAACAAAAAAGTTATCATTATTTTGAGTTATTCTTAAGTAACCAGTTTTATCTTCATGTCCAAATTCAAAGAATTCATAGTCAGAATCGTCATGTTCTTTAATATATTTATTTTTATAATAATAGCCTACTACATCGATATTCATATAATATTTAGTATTTTTAGATAAAAGTATTTGACTATAATCTCTATCTGAATATACACTAAACTCTATTGGTAAATTATATCTATATCCTTTATTATTAATATTATATAGTTTATTATTCTCATTTATAATTAATTTAATAATATCTTCATTTGATAAATTATTTAAAGAATAAGCGCTACATCCAGTAAATAAAAATAGACATAATATTATTATTACTTTCTTATACATATTTATCTCCTATATTACATTAAAAATTATAACAAATTATTTATTTTTTAACAACAGAAATATAATTAATATTTTTACCCTTACTTATAAATTTATCTTCATACTCTGTAGTAAACTCATCAAAATAATTAGTATTACATTTAATAATTTTATATCCATAATCTAAAAATGATTCCATAGAATATTCAAATAAGTCATCATTATCAGTTTTCATTTCTATTCTTTTATTATTTTTAAATATATTATCATATTTTTCTAAGAATATTTTTGATGATAATCTTCTCTTTTCATGTCTTTTCTTAGGCCATGGATCAGAAAAATTTAAATATATTTTGTATACTTCTTTATCAAATATATTTTCAATGTTAAAAGCATCAAAACATATTAATTTTAAATTATTTAATTCTAAATTTTCTAATTTTTTAACGGCTGATACTAAAGGACTATCATACTTTTCAATACCTATATAGTTTATATTAGGATTTTTAATAGCTTTTGATATTATAAATTTACCCTTCCCTGTACCTACTTCTATTTCTATTTTATTATCATTATTAAATAATTTATTCCATTTCCCTTTATAATAATCTGGGTTTTTAAC
The DNA here is from genome assembly GCA_016302505.1 of Bacilli bacterium. Classification (GTDB taxonomy): domain Bacteria; phylum Bacillota_I; class Bacilli_A; order RF39; family UBA660; genus CAG-1000. The sequence goes on along the minus strand of JAEDNL010000041.1, from coordinate 7,588 downwards.
CAAATATGGTGATGACATTATTATTTTATCTGCATCTTTGATATGTTTAAGTCTCATTTTAACACCTCGAATATATTATACACTAAATATAATGCTTTGTCATATACTATATTAGGTGAAAATATGGATAATAGAAATATGTTTTATCAAAATGTAAATCAAGGTTATTCTACCCCTGGTGCTTATATACCTCCTAGTGGTTATAATATGAACAGTCAATATCAAGCATATGGTCCTAATGTAATACCTGATAATTATAATCAAAATCAAAATTATAACAATGATCATGAACAAAGAATAAGCACGTTAGAAAGACAAATTAGAAATTTAGATACAAGAATTCAAAAGTTAGAATCAGCAGGTTCAGAAGTAACTGATAACATTTACATGATTTAAAAAAGTCACCTAAGTGACTTTTTAATATATCTTAAGATAATATAACTGATGCAAATGTTAATATTAACATACTTGCAAGTCCAATTAGAACTACTACTTTAGTTGCCCATTTTACCCAAGTTGTATAGTTAACTTTAGCAAGAGCAAGACCACCCATTATTGCACCACAAGTTGGTGTAATTAAGTTAACAAGTCCATTAGCAGCAACAAATGTCATAATAGTTGTTTCAACACTATAACCAAGTTGGAAAGCTAAAGGAGCCATAATTGGAGTAGATATAGTAGCAAGTCCAGATGATGATGGAACTAGTACTGATAATATTATATGTAGTAAATAATTACATGGAGTAAATAAAGCAACTGGTGTACCTTCTAACATATCAGCAACATTAAATATAATATAATTATCTAAATATGTTTTAGTCATAAGAACACTAACACCACGAGCAACTGCTATAACAAGTACTACTGATAATATATCTCTAGCACCATTAATAATTTCATCAATTATTTCATTAACACTAAATTTATTGATTATACCAATAATAATACCTGATACTAAGAACCATAATGCAGCATCATAGAACCACCAATCTCCTAAAGATGCCCCAGTTAAATATGAAGTCCATTCATTAAAGATACCAACATTAAATTCACCCCATGGAATAAATCCAATAATCATTATTAAGAATGTAAGACCAAATATCCATAAAGTAACTTTTTGTTTTCCAGATAAAGATGCATTTTCAACTGCGTCTTTTTCTTTGAATTTTTCCATTTTCTTTTGTTCTTGTAATGATAAGAATGTTGATCCTTTGTCTTCTTTCACTTTCTTAGCATAACTCATAACAAAGTAAATAGATATTCCTAATGACACTAACCATAATATTGCACCTAATGCAAGTAAAATGCCTTGATTAGCAGCAATTCCTTCTGGTAAAGCTGCTACAGCAGCTCCTGTTGCAAATGGATTAATAGTTGAACCTAAAACACCACTACCTGCACCAAGTAATACTACTGCTGATGCTACAATTGTATCCATACCTGCAGCTACCATAGTAAATGCAAGTAATGCATAGAAACCAACAGTTTCTTCAAGCATACCATAAGTTGTACCACCTATTGAGAATATTGTCATTAATATTGGAATTAATATTAATTCTTTTCCTTTTAGTTTTTTTACTAAGACCTTAATACCATTTTCAAGCGCCCCTGTTTTTTGTACTATTGCTAAAAATCCACCAAGCACTAGTACAAATATTGCTACATCTACTGCATCTTCAAAACCATTTATTGGTGACATTAATACATCTGATAATTTAGCTTTTACTACACCAGAACCATTAATTATTTCACCAGCGGAATCGAAACTAGCAGATGGTAAGAAATATGTAAATGCTGCAAGAATTATAATTAATAAGAAAATAATGCTAAATGCAGACATTCTTTCTTTCTTTTTCTTTGTTTTTGCCATTCTTTTTCCTCCTTTTTGACTATTTCTTATAATTGTACCTGTTTCATTATTTAAAGCAGGAAGAGCACACTCTAATGATGTAATTATACCTACACCACCAGTACTTTCAATAAAGTCTACACAAGACTCAACCTTAGGTAACATACTTCCTTTTTTAAACTCTCCATTTTTCATATACTTCTTAGCAGTAGTAGAATCTAATTCTCTTAAATTAATTTGATCAACTGTATTATATTTAAGAGATACAGTTTCAACAGTTGTTAATATAAGTAATATATCTGCATGCAATTCTTTAGCAAGTAATGCACTAGATCTATCTTTATCAATAACAGCTGCTACTCCTTTGAGTTCTTTACCTTCTTTAACTACAGGTATTCCACCACCACCAGATACTATAACAATATTACCTTGATTTAAAAGGTCTTTAATTAAATCAAGTTCTATTATTTCTTTAGGTTTTGGAGAAGGTACTACTCTCCTATAACCTCTTCCAGAATCTTCAACAAAAGTGTATCCTTTAGATTTTTCTATTTTTTTAGCTTCCTCTTCAGTATAAAACACTCCAATTGGTTTTTCTGGATTATTAAAAGCCGGATCTTTTTTATCAACTAAGACTTGTGTTATCACAGTAGCACAGTTTCTATTAATAGACCTTGCTCTTAATTCATCTTGAATAGCTTGTTGCAAATGATAACCAATATATCCTTGCGACATAGCTCCACACTCAGGAAATGGCATATCACACATTTTTTCTTCTTTTGAAGAATTTTCAAACGCCATATTTATCATTCCTACTTGAGGACCATTTCCATGTGATACTACTACATTATATCCTTCACTTACTAAATCAACTATAGATTTAGCAGTATTTTTGACCAATTTTAATTGTTCAGAAGGATTGTTGCCTAGAGCATTTCCACCAAGGGCAACAACTATACTCTTCATGCTTTATCACTTCTCACTAGTGGCATTGACATACATCTAGGTCCACCTCTTCCTCTTGATAATTCTGCACTATGCATTTCAAGTACTTTAATTCCATTTGCTCTTAATAATTCATTAGTAACATTATTTCTATCATAAACTATTACTACACCAGGAGCTATACATAATGTATTGCTTCCATCATTCCATTGTTCTCTCTCAGCACCAATAGGGTCCCCACCAGCACATGGAATTAATGTTATTTTTTTACCTAAATATTCTTCTAATATTTTTTCTAACGATGCATTCTTTTCTTTAACATTGAACCCTCCTTCGCCGTCACTAGTAATTTCAAATACTTTTAGTGTTCCCATAATACCAGGATGGTATGTAAATTTATCTTTATCTATTTGAGTAAATACTGTGTCCAGATGCATAAATGCACGGCAATCAGGAATATTAAATGCTAAAATAGTATCAATTTTAGCTTTCTTATCAGCAAATATTTTATGAGCAAGTTCCTCTATCGCATCAGCAGTAGTTCTTTGAGAAATACCAACTGCTAAAATATGTTCATTTAAATTAAGAATATCACCACCCTCGATGTGATAAGCAGAATATCTATCAAAATATTTATCTACTTGATCTTTATAATCAGGATGATATTCAAAAATATATTCAGCATAAATAGTTTCTCTATTTCTAGTTACAGAATACATTCTATTTAATGAAACACCATTACCAATTGAAGCAAAAGGATCTCTTGTAAAGTACAAGTTAGGCATTGGGTCTACTACAAATGCAGTATCTTCTTTAATTGAGTCAACAAGGCTTTTACCTTTCTTAGCTTTTGACTTAATTACTTCATTATTAATAATTCCTTCCATAGTCTTTAGTACTAAAAGTCTATTGTTTTCAATTGAAGATAAATAGTCATATACAAGCCCACGATACTTAGGCGTTCTAATACCGGCTTCATAGATAAATTGAGTTATAAATCTTTCTCTTATAGAAGGATCTAAGTCAAGAACTTCAGTCATTAAATCTTCTAAATATACAACTTCTACTCCATTGTCTTTTAATATTCTTACGAACTCATCATGTTCTTCTTGAGCAACTGGTAAGTATGGAATATCATCAAATAATAATCTTCCTAAACTATCAGGAGTCAAGTTTAATAATTCTTTTCCAGGTCTATGAACTAATACTTTTTTTAAAGGATTAATTTCACTTTTAACATTTATTGGATACATTTTTACCTCCTATTATTCTATATTACAATTATATCATACTTTTTAAAAAAAGAAATGCTTTTTTAGACATTTCTTAATCACAATATAAATATATAAGTAATGGTTCTTCTTTGTATTCTAAATTACTTAAATTATCAACATCTAATCCTATTCCAGTTTTATTAATGTCACACTGATCATGTGTATCAGGATTAACTATCATAGATATATCATAGCCTAGTTCTTCTTTAAGAGTTTTTAATGATAAAAAGTATATTCCATCTTTCTTTTCAACTATTTTATATTTTTCATTCTTATATATTTCTTTTCCATATTCAGTTAATTTAATATTCATTTCCATTTTATTTAAATATTTAATTTCTGGTTTTTTAGTTTCATTTGGCTTAGTCTCATCTTTATTGCATCCGGTTAATACAAATAAACAAACTAATAATATTGTAAATATTTTTTTCATTATAAACTCTCCTTATAATATTCTATTTTAACTTTACCATTTCCACTGTTTGTACCAAACTCTGATTTAGTTTCTTTTAATAAATCACTTAATACATTAGACCCACCTTTGCCTGAATTATATGGAGTTGTTGCATAATTCCATCCACCTTTACAAGTATTACTTCCACTAGCACATTCGCTGTATACACTGTCACAACCATAGACACATTTTGTAGTTAAACAACTATTAGTTCTAGTTTTACATTCTCTAACACATTCATCTTCTTGAGTTTTACATGAATCATATTTTTCTTCAGAACCACATTTACTACAATTTGCTCCTGTTGTAGTAGGAGGTGTTGTAATCACACCAGCGGCCTCATGTCGGCAAGTTCCTTTATACTGAACCACACCAGTAGTAGATGCTTTACAAGCTTCTGCTGAAGAACTATACCCAACAGGCACAGTTGAAACCCTAGAAAATCCTGATTTACCCAAGCATTCTTGATTAGTACAATTATAAACAGATGTCTTATCAGAAGAACATTGACATGTTCCATACACATAGAAATCATCTGGGGCCTTACAACCAGGTATAGAATTTGTATATTCTTTATAAGTCCATCCATCTGGACATGTTGTTGTATAGTAGGTACATGTATTACAGACTGTATCATACCCACCTTTGCAAACTTTTCTTGTGCTTGCGCAATCATCACAATCATATTCTTCTGTTCCTGATACACATTCTGTTTTATAACAACTACTACAATTCTTAGAAATCTGTCCACCTTTACATGTGTTACTTCCAGTTTTACAATCATCATATGTTGTTGTATATGTATAGTCGTAGCCTGAACCACCACCACCTTGATTAGTTCCATTATCACCTGCAGCGCCACCGCCACTATATTTTCCAGCACCACCAGAAGTTAATCCACCAGATGAGTCCCCATTACCACCAGGTGCTCCATTTTTACCACCGCCGCCTCCGGCAGCTATCATAATATCATTATTTGAAATTTTAATAGTAGTAGCACCACCACCATTATAGTAACCGCTACCACCACCATTATATCCATTTTGACCACCAGTATTTATTTTTATTTTAGCACCTTTATTTAAATAAATAACTCCTGATGTATGTCCACCTTTTCCACTAATAGAATCTTTTCCTTGAGCACCATATGCGTCTATTTTATAATATCCATCGTATTTTACTTCATACTCTTGTTCTTCTTCTTTATAAGTTATTTCTTTACTGGGATTTACAAATTTAACAGTACATACTGTATTATTAGCAATTGATTTAATTTTTAGTTTGCCATCTTCATACACCCCAACTTGATCATTTGTACAACTAACACTATCATATGCATATCCATTATTTGACGTAACACTTACGTTTTTATTTTGTCCTTCTGTTACATATATTGGAGTAGTCGTAACTGTTCCATTTTCAGCAATTATTTTTGCTTCATATTGTCTTTTAGTAAATTCCCATGGATTTAGCCTAGTACCTTCTCCTGAAACTCTTACATAGTTTTGAGCGGATACTACTACCCTTATACCAGATACATCTGTCTTAGAAAGAGTATTATTTATATAATTATTATTTTTATAAATTGGATCTATTATTGAATATTCACTTGTATTATTTGATATTATCCAAAAGTTAAGTCCATTATATAAATAATCTTTTCCTATTAGAAAGTCATTTTCTTTTAATAAATTACCACTACCTTCTATAATATATTTATCATTATCATTAAATGAATTTATATATGTTTTAGAAGACGATAAAGCCTCATCATATGTTTTTAACGATGTTGATGCTTTTACATTCAAAACGAATAATATATTTAAAACTAAAAATAATACTTTTTTCATATCTTCACCTACTATAAATATAATATCATTTTAAATAAAAAAAAGAAATGTTTTTTACATTTCTTTAATAATTTTATTCAATTTTAGGATCTATTATCCAACCATAGCCGCATGAAGAGTTATTACACCAAGCAGTTAGTTTAGAATAATAGTAAGTTTTACCATTAAATGTTTTAGTAGTTGCAGTTCCATAACCAGGGTATCCGTTAGTTAAAACTCCACCTTTATATTTAAATTGACTCTCTTCTATCCAAGCAGCAATAAATATAGCATTTGAAGTACTTGATATAGTCTTTACATAACATAACTCTGCACCTTTAGAAATAATTCCAAGTGTATTGCTTTCCATTTGACCGCAACCACTTTTACTTGCACCAGTACAACTAGATTCACCTTTCCATACATATATATTACCACTCGCAGTTAATACTTTATTTGAACAACCATTTGTCGATGCAAAAGTAGGTTCTATCGCATTAATATTAATTATAACAGTACTAGTTTTTCCTTTACTATTAGTTGCTGTTATTTTAAATTTCCTTTTTCCAGCGGAACCAATAGTTCTTGTTCCTGTATAAGTATTCCCTGATTTAGTAAACGTTACATTCTCTGTATATTTAACATCTGTATATGAAGTTTGGCCTGATGAATTATATTCGAATGTCATTTTAGTTACAGTATTTTCATCTGTCGCTTCAAGTGTTAATGTTAGTGGAGTATAGTATCCACTGTCAAAAGTACAAGAACCATTGCTGGCTGTATATGCGCTTGTACAATAATCAGAGTAGCCAGCTGATGTTGTAAATGTTACTTTTAAACTAGGCGCAGGTATTTCTTTACATACACCATATAAGTTAACTGATGTATTACCATTTGCATTTGGCATATAAGTAGCACCAGATGCGTATGTTATGCTTGTTGCACTTGATGATGTAGCCCATCCACAATTATATCCTGATTTTGTTATTGTTGGAAGCGTAATGCTTTTTTGACCCCAATTAGCATTAAGTGTTACTGTTTGATTATTATTATAATTTAAATTTTTAAAATATATATCTGTAACTTTAGTAGTATTACTTGACCATGATGTATTAATAGTAGATGATGAACTTCCATACTTTGCAGTAGAAGTTGATAAATTAGATGCTGTCCAACCATTAAATGTTTGATTTGCACTAACTGAAGTTGAACTTATTGTAGCACCACTAGCTGTTGT
>JAEDNL010000040.1 GCA_016302505.1 Bacilli bacterium | reverse complement strand
AAAATGAATAAAGAAATAATAGATGAAATATCAAATAATTTAAATATTAAAAATAATCAAATAGAAGCAGTATTAAAACTACTTGAAGAAGGAAATACTATACCATTTATCGCAAGATATAGAAAAGAAGTAACTGGTGCTTTAGATGAAGAACAAATAAGACAAATTAATGAATACTATGAATATCAAGTAAATTTACTTAAAAGAAAAGAAACTGTAATTAAACTTATTGATGAAAAAGGTCTTCTTACAGATGAAATTAAAAATAATATTATGGCTTGTAAAAAACTAGTTGAAGTTGATGATATATATGCACCATATAAAGAAAAGAAAAAAACCAAAGCAACAGAAGCCATTAAAAACGGTCTTGAAGGTCTTGCTAAAATAATAATGAGTGAACCTAGTACATGGAATGAAAATGCAGTTAATAAATTCTTAAATGAAAATGTTAAAACCATAGATGATGCTTTAACTGGTGCTAAATACATAATAGCAGAATGGATAAGTGATAATGCATACTATAGAAAATGGATTAGAAGTTACTATTATAAAAATGGTATTCTTACTACAAAATTAAAACCAAAAGCTAATGATGAAAATAAAATATATGAAATGTACTATAATTTTAGTGAACCTGTTAAATATATTAAACCACATAGAGTTCTAGCTATAAATAGAGGTGAAAATGAAAAGATATTAACTGTATCAATAGAAGTTAATACAGATGATATATTATCATATATTGAATCTAAAAATATTAAAAAAGAAAGCCCTGTTAATTATTTAATAAAAGAAGCTATCAAAGATAGTTTTAAAAGACTTATTAGTCCTTCTATAGAACGTGAGGTTAGAAGTGAACTTACTATTAAAAGTGAAGATAAATCTATAGAAGTATTCAAAGATAATTTAGAAAGTCTTTTATTAATCGCACCTATGAAAGAAAAAACAGTTTTAGGTTTTGACCCAGCATTTAGAACAGGATGTAAACTAGCAGTAGTAGATCCTACTTCTAAAGTATTAAATATTTCTGTTATATACCCACATGAACCTAAAAATGAATGGGAAAAATCAAAAGAAATATTAAAGGATATAATAAATAAATTTAAAGTTGATATAATTGCTATTGGTAATGGTACTGCATCAAGAGAAAGTGAAAAATTAGTAAGTGAAACAGTTAAAGAATTAAATCATTGTAAATATGCTATTGTATCAGAAGCCGGTGCTAGTGTTTATAGTGCAAGTCCTTTAGCCATTAAAGAATTTCCAGACTTGCATGTTGAACAAAGAAGCGCTGTTTCAATCGCAAGAAGATTACAAGATCCATTAAATGAACTTGTCAAAATAGATCCTAAATCTATAGGAGTTGGACAATATCAACATGATGTTTCACAAAAGAAATTATCTGAATCTCTTGATTTTACTGTAACAAAATGTGTAAATAATGTAGGTGTTAATATAAATACTGCATCCCCTTCTATATTAAAATATATATCTGGACTTACAACTACTGCAATCAATAAAATAATTAAATATAGAGAAGAACATGGGAAAATAACTTCAAGAGAAGAAATCAAAAAGAAAAAACTATTAACTGATAAAATATATGAACAATCAATCGGATTTATGAGAGTAATAGATGGTGATAATCCACTTGATGAAACTAATATACATACTGAAAGTTATGATAAAACCCTATCACTTCTTAAATATATTGATATGAATATAAGTGATATTGGGAGTGAAAAATTAGTAAATAAATTAGATTCACTTAATATAAATGAAACTTCTAAATTATTAGATATAGATACTTATACTTTAAATGATATCATTGATTCATTAAAAAGACCTAATAGAGACTTTAGAGATGACTATGAAACACCATTATTAAAAAGTGATATATTATCAATAGATAACTTAAAAATAGGAATGGAACTTTCTGGTACTGTTAGAAATATTGTTGATTTTGGTGCTTTTATAGATATAGGTCTTCATGATGCTGCTTTAGTACATATATCAAAAATAACTAATAAATATATTAAGCATCCTAGTGAAGTATTAAGTGTTGGTGATATAGTTACTTGTTATGTTATAGATATAAATAAAGATAAAGAAAAAGTTTCTTTATCATTAATAAATCCAAATTAAAAATCGTATAAACTACGATTTTTTTCTTGTAATTAAAGTACATAACCAAAATATTATAATAGATAATAATATAAGTATAACCCCAGTTAATAAATTATAACTAAAATAAGGAATACTAATCATTAATAAACATAAAGATATACTTAATATAATAGATACTATTAGAGTATGATTAACACTACCAAGTAATATTACTTTCTTATTTAATTTTTTAAAATTATTTAATATTAAAATAAATCCAATAATATTTGTTATAAAAAGAATAACTCTTAATCCCCATAAAAGTATTATATTGTTATTTGAAATATCATCAAGTACTTCATTACCTGTTTTAATACCATTTACAACTACGTTAATATTTTCACCATTAGATGAATTATATGTTTCAAAAGTATCAGATTTTTGTAAAGCAAGTACAGTAATTTCTTTATAGTCATTATATTTAAATGATATTCTTATATCCCCTATTTTAGGATTATTAATATCACTTGAATTAGTTATATATTTATCGTTAATTACATATCCAAGAGAACTAATAATATTTTGATTAAATTCATTATAATATTTATTTGTATCTAAATTAGATAACTGTTCAAAAGATAATCTAAATACACCGACTTTAACATCACTAGCAAAATATGAAGTAGAACTATATGGCATCGATACAGGATTTTTATATTCTTTACTATATGATGTATCAAATAATTCACTAGACCACACTTTACTATATTTATTATCATTTTGTTTATATTGATACATTTCTACTACTCTAACAAGTTTAGGACTTTTTACTGATACACCAAATTTACTATCAGTAAGAGTTTCATTAATACTCATTTTACCACTAACACATACTAAACTCTGTTCATATAAACCATTTACCATATCATTTTCAATATCAGTTAAATTATCTCTTTCAACTTGTGTGCTTTTATAAATATTTATATATTTATTTTCATTAATAAAAAGTAATATAACAGATACTATTATTATAATTAATCCAAACATAATACCTCTTTTATTTTTCATAATTCCTCCATATAAATCTAAAACTCAATTAATAATTTTATTAATCTAGTATTTTATTTAAGTATTTCAGCTATATAATAACCTATTTTCTTAATATATTCAATAATTGTGTTAAATTTTTCTTTTTTTTAACATATTTTATTATAAAACAAAAGCGACTAATGTCGCTAATATTATTTTGTAATGATTTCCATTGCTTTTCTCATAAGTAAATCATATTTAAATAATTCTTTATTACCTACTTCTTTTAAGAAATCTTCAACACTCATTTTATATTCTTCGCTTGTTTTCTTAAGTTCACTTTCAAGTTCTTCTTCGCTTACTTCAATCTTTTCATTTTCAATAACAGCATCCATTATAAGTCTATAACCAACTCTCTTGTTTGCCTCATCCTTTAAAGTAGCTTTAAAATCATCTATAGTTGAATTAATATATTTTAAATAATCTTCTAACTTTAGTCCTTGATAACTTAATTTTTCACTAAATTCTCTTACTAATCTATTAGTTTCATCATCAGTCATTTCTTCAGGAATATCAAATTTAGAATTTTTAACTACTTCATCTAAACATTTAAATAAATATTCATCTTCTAATTGTTTTGAACGTTCAGCAGTCATATTTTCTTTAATATATTTTTTTAAATCATCTAAGTTTTCTACTCCACCCACATTTAAATCTTCAAAGAATTCTTTATTAAATTCAGGTAACACTCTTTCTTTAACAGCTTTAACTGTAACTTTAAATATTACTGGTTGTCCCTTTAAATCTTCAGAATGATAATTTTCTGGAAATGTTACATTAACATCTTTAGTATCTCCTTTTTTAAGTCCTACTAAAGCTTCTTCAAATCCAGGAATAAATGTATGAGAACCTATTTCTAATGAATAATCTTCTCCTTTACCACCTTTAAATGCTTTACCGTCTTTAAATCCTTCAAAGTCAATAACAGCAACATTTCCTTCTTTAATTGCAGCATCATCATCAAGATCTTTTACTTCAACAAATTGTTCTTGTAAATGATGAAGTTCATGTTCAATTTGAGAGTCAGTTATAACTACTTCTTCTTTTTTTACTCCAAGTTTAGTATGCTTACCAAGTTCAACTTTTGGAGCTGATACTAAAGTAAATTCTATTTCTATTTCGTCATGAGTTATATTTTTAATATCAATACCAGGAGTTGCAGCTGGGATAATAGTCTTATCATCTTTTAATAATTTAGCATATAAAATATCAACTGCAATATCAACAGCATCCATATATAATACTTCTACTCCCATTTTTTTAACATAAACATCATATGGAACTTGTCCTTTTCTAAAGCCATCCATTTTGATATCTTTTTTCTTCTTATCAAATGCTTGTTTTAAGCAATCCTTCCATTCTTTTCCCTGTAATTTTACATCATATTTTTCTTTCATATTAATTCCCTTCTATTTAACACTACAAAAGAGGATACTTCTATCCTATTGCAACAATTTTAACACTGTAAACACCATCTGGTGAAGAAACTTCAACGGTATCTCCAACTTTTCTACCAAGTATAGCAGCAGCTATTGGACTTTCATTTGAAATCTTATTATTAAATGGATCAGCTTCTTGACTACCTACTATTTTATAACTTTCTGTCTCATCATCATCTTCATATTGTAATTCAACATTACATCCGATTCCAACTTTACCATCATCACTAGATTTATCAATTACAGTTGCATGTTCTAATGTATATTCTATCTCTAGTATTCTCCTCTCTAAATTTGCTTGTTCTTCACGAGCTTGATCATATTCAGAATTTTCTGATAAGTCACCTAAAGCACGAGCATCCTTAAGAGTTTGAGTTACTTCTTTTCTCTTTTCATTTCTTAAATAATTAAGTTCATTTTCAAGTTCCAAATAACCTTCGCTTGTAAGAAAAATTTCTTTCTTTTTCATTACGTTAAGTCACCTCTTTCTTGTACCAACAAATGATACTATAAATTTATTAATTTGTCAATATCTTTACTCTTAAAATATCATTTTCATGCACTTCAAATGGTATTTTTATTTTAATAATTTCTTGTGGATGAGAAGCACTATTAACACTTTCATTATCACTATTTATTATACTTGTAACAGTAAATGTATTTAATGATATAGAAGGTCCAAACACTTCAATTTCATCTCCTACACTAAATTTATTTCTTTGTTCAACTACAGCAGTACTAGTACTTTTATCATACGACTTTACTAGTCCTAAAAAATCTTGATTACTTAACTCTTGTCTACCAGTAAAGTATTGCCCTTCTACTCCCGGTACTTTATCATAAAATTGAGCAGCATTCTCACGATTAGATACTCTTTCTAATACTTTTTTATAATATTTAATATCATTATCTGTTAATGTATTATTTAATTTTTTATCCATTATAGTTCTATAACTATTAGCAACTGTTGCTATATAATACATACTCTTCATTCTGCCTTCTACTTTATATGACTCAATACCCATATCCATCATATCACTAATATTATCTATCATATTCAAATCTTTAGATGATATGCAATAATCATGAACACTACCATTATCAAATATAAATCTACATACTTGACTACATCCACCTCTATTAGAATCTCTTAAAGTAACATAATTAGACATAACGCATCTACCACTATATGATGTACACATCGCACCATGAATAAATACTTCTACTTCAGTATCAACATTATCCTTTATATTTTTCATATCTAAAGAAGAACATTCTCTTGCAAGTACTACTCTATAAGCACCAAGACTTTTATAAAACTTAACTGCTTCTAAATTAGTAATAGATTTTTGAGTAGATATAAAGAATGGTGTTTTTAATTTTTGTCTGTGAATAGACTCTATAACAGCGAAATCACTAACTATATATGAATCTATACCAATCTCATCAAGTGATTTTAAATATTCATCAAGTCCATTTAAGTCATCATTATGCATTATCATATTAACTGTAACATATACTTTTTTATTACGTTCATGAGCAAAGGCAACACCTTCTTTTATTTCATCTAATGTAAAGTTATTAGCATTAGCTCTAAGACTATAATATTCTCCACCTATATAAACAGCATCCGCACCATATAAAAATGCAAATTTAAGTCTATTTAAGTCTCCAGCAGGTAATAATAATTCATATTTCATTTTAAATCACCTACCTTATACTTAATATCATTCTCTAAGAAATAATAATCACTATCTATTAAGTTACATAAACTAGCATTATCACAATTATCAAGAATTAACTTCTCACTTACATCATCTATATCAGTAAGATTAATTATCAAATTAAAACTCTTTAATTTATCTAAATATTTAGAAGCACAAAATATTCTACTATTAACAATAATAGAACCAGATTCCTCTTCTTTAATTAATAGTTTATGTTTAGATGATTTTTCACTTAAATTATAATAGTTTTTGTCACTATTAATATTATAATACTTATTAAAATTACTAACTAATCTTCTCCTTGAATACATAAGAGTATTTTTAGATACATAAAAATAAAATATATTGTTTTTACACTCACTATTTATTTTCATTAATTCTGAAATAGTAAGATCATTATTAATTACAACATTATTAATACCCAAACTATCTAAATAATTAATAGCCTTATAGTTAGATAATATGTGAGATTCATATAAAATTATTCTATTCTTTTCTATAAAACTCAAAAGACCAATATCTTCAACTATAAATTTAATATTATTATTAAACTTAGTTATATCAAAATCATATATTTGATTATGTAATAACTTATTCATAATAACATAAACATCACAACTATTAGCTATTTTATTAATTTCATCAATATCATAATAAACATTAAATCCTATAGAATAGTCTTTTAATGGTAAGATAAAAGTATTGAAACCATATTCTTCATACAGTTTCAATTCTTTTCTTTTTGGTAAAATTATAAATTCTTTCTTTTGCATACTCCTAATGTATCACCTACTTTTATAAATTCAACAGAAAACTCATCTTGTGTTTTTAAATATGTTATAAATTTTTCTATTTTACGAACCATTTGTCTTAAATTTCTACTTTTAATATACGAACTATTAAAAACATAACCATGGAAATCTAAGTTATCGATTATTATAACACCTTTTTCATTTAAATTACACTTATATTTATCCATAAACTTTTTATTTTGAGATTTAGCAGCATCAATAATAATTAAATCATATTTTTCACTTATACAAGTATTCAAAGCATCATCATGTATTAATTCTATATTAGTAAGTTTACTCTTTAATACATTATTAATTGCTATATTATATCTTTCATCATCTCTTTCAATACTAGTTATTTTTTCTATATTTTTATTACTAGCAAACATAAGAGTTGAGTATGCTATCGCAGTACCTATCTCAAGTATAGATTTTATATTATTTTCATCGATTATTTCATTAATTTTATCAATAGTATCCACACTCATTATAGGTACATTATTATTAATACCATACTCTCTTATTTCTTCTATTAATTTTGATATTCTATCCATAATCCTTCACTCTTTAATTTATTAACTGTTTTAACATGAGCACTATCAGTTTCATTAAAATATGTTTTACCATTCTTATCTGCTACAAAGTAATAATATTTATGTTTAGTTGGTTCTATTGATGCTACTATTGAATCACTTCCAGGATTGCATATAGGAGACACTGGTAATTTACCATTCATACATGTACTACGAGTATTATATGCATTACACTTATTTAATTGACTCAATTTTAAATCAACAGACCAATTATCTAATTTTTCAGCATAATAAGTAGTAACATCACTTCCAAGACTCCAATTGTCATTAAGTCTATTATAAAATACTCCAGAAACTCCCTTTCTATCATTAGAACTACCAGCCTCTAACTCAACTATTGATGCTAAAGTAAGCATTTGATGAACTGTATATTTACTACTTTCAATTTCACTTTTATATGGTGTTAATTTCTTATTCATATTATCAAGCAAACTTCCAAATATATCTTCTAATGAAGCAGTAGAATAAAATTCATATGTATCAGGATATAAATAACCTTCAAGAGAATAATATATATTTTTATTCTTTATTTCATCAGTTAGAAACCAATATTTATTAATTAATGTATCTAAATAAGAACTATCAGATAATTTAGATAATATTTCACTTTCACTAAAACTAAAATTCTCAGTTATTTTAGATATAACATATCTCATATTTTTACCTTCAACAAAAGTAATTTTCTTAGTCTCACTAGTATTTTGTCCACCTGCTTCAAAAGCACTAATTAATTCATTTAAATTATATGATTTATTTAAAGTATATTTTCCATAAGTTAAATCTTTTGGTTTATTTAATTTAATATATATTTTATAGTATAAAGTTGATTTAATAAGTCCTTCACTCTTTAATTTATCAGCTATAGTATTATAAGTATCCCCAGAATTTATAACTAAACTAACACTCTCATCCTTACCATGAGAATTAACCATATAAAAATAACCACCTACTAAAACACCACATACTATAACACACAAAACAAATATAAAAATTATAAATTTCTTTATATTAAATACTTTTTTTTTCATACCACACCTCTACTTCTTATATTCAAGTGAAGATAATATTTTACTAATAAAGTCAAACTCTTCCTTATCAGTAACAGGTTTTAATTTAGTCATATTCCCTTTATCACTCAACACATAACTTGATGCATAAGAAATAATCTCCCCACTTTTATTCTTTTTATCATCTGTATATATTACATAATTAATATTTTCACACTCTATATTAAAGAGTATTCTATATTTTATTTTATTTCCATTTTTGTCTTTAAGAGTCAATAAATTCTTTTCCATTACCTCTCCTGTCTAAAAAAGTCTGCAATATTATAGTCGCAGCTATTTTATCTATTATTTTTTTTCTATTTTTTCTACTAGTATTATTATTTATAAGCATTTTCTCAGCTTCAACAGTAGACAATCTTTCATCTTGAAGAAATATTTCAAGTGAAAACCTTTCTTTAAGTAAATCTATAAACTTAAATGTTTCTTCACTTCTTTTAGAAATACTACCATCAAGATTCAATGGATTACCTATCACTATAGCATGGACTTTTCTTTCTTTAATAATAGTATCTAATTTATCCAATAATTCAGAATAATCATTATATCTTAATACTTCAAGAGAAGATGCTATAAGACCTGTTTTATCGCTAATAGAAAGACCTAGTGTTTTACTACCTAAATCAAGTCCTAAATATGTCATTTGTTAATAAATTCCTCAAGCATCATTTCAATTATGTCTTCTCTTTTAAACTCAAGTATTCTAGTTCTACACTCTTTATAGCTTGAAATGTAACCAGGATCTCCACTAATTAAATAAGCAACTATTTGTTTAATAGAATTATATCCTCTTTCTTCTAAATCTTCACATATTTTATGTAAAGTAAGTTTAATATTTTCACTCATAATTTCATCAGTATTTACAACGGTAGTTTCACTATTTTCCATAAATTTCACTCCTAACATGTATATTCTATCAAAAAAACGCTTTATTCTCAATATCAATATGATATAATATGTAAAGGTGAAGCATAATGATAAAGATAATAAGTGAAAATGTTTATAATAGTAAAAAAAATGAATTTGATATTATTTTTACTGATCAAATATCAAATGATAAAAAAGCAATTAAAATAAATAATCCAAAAGATTTATACTTTAATTTAAATAAAGTAAAATCAACTTCTAATATAGGATTATATATAAAAAAAGAAAAATATATTAATAACTATTATCAATTATTATATTTTTATCAAAACTATATTGATAAAGTAAAATTATTTAAAAAAGAAATAAAAAAATTGAACAAAACTTTTTCTCAAGAAGATCATAGATTAGTAAATGACGCTATTAATAAATTACAATATATGAATTGTGATGGAAAATACTTAAGAGCATTTTTAATAACATTAGGATACCAATTAAAAAATGATAATATAAACTATGTAATACCTCTTGCTCTTGCATATGAAACTTTTCAAACATCAATATTAATACATGATGATATAATTGATAATTCAAATACTAGAAGAGGTAAAAAAACAATACATGAGATTTATAAAAAGGAATTAAATATAAAAGATAATACCCCTTTATCACTTGCGCTTTGCATAGGAGACTTAGGTTTTTATTTAACAAATGATATATTATTCAAAAACTATAAAAATGATCCACAACTAATAAAGATATTAGAATATTTAAATAAAGTAATTATCAATACTATCAAAGGAGAAATAATAGATGTTTACTTGCCTACTTTAGAAAAAATAAATAATAAAGGAAGATTTACTGAAAGAGATGTAATGGAAACATCTAGATTAAAAACTTCATGGTATACAGTAGTAGGTCCTTTTTGTTTAGGCGCCATTGCTGCTAATGTAAGTGAAAGTAAAATAAAAGACTATGAAAAGATGTTAGAACCAATGGGTATGGCATTCCAAGTAAGAGATGATATCCTAGGTATATTTGGAAGTAGTGATACAACAGGTAAATCAAATTTAACTGATATAGAAGAAAATAAATTAACCATTATGTATTCTTATTTAAAATTAATAAAGGTAAATTATTATGATGAATTTATTAAGTATTACGGAAAAGAAAATATAACAGAAGAACAAGCAGAAATAGTAAGAGATTTAATAATGAGATCAGGTGCATTAGATTATGCAGAAGGCACTATAGTAGAATTATTAGATTTAAGTAAAGAAGACATAGTAAAATTAAAAAACAAACATATAAAAGATACATTATTAGGTTTAATGGAATATATAAGACTAAGAGAAAAATAGTTTCAAAAACGAAACTATTTTTTAATTTATATAGGCTTATCCAATTCGGAAAGCTGGCGAAACACCGATAATACTAGTAGCATCACTGCCGCCACGCCAATCGCCATTATAACTCACAATGCAGAAACCATTACTATAGATAGAATGGGCAGGGCGAAGCCACCAATAAGCAGTAGAACCATTATTCTTTTTAATAGCTCCTTCAGTGCTGCTACTGCTAGTTGTAATTATAACTCCTTTGTTTTTATAATAGTCTAATTGTCTTGTTTTATTCCATGCTGTGTCAGCTATGGGATTTGATGTTCCATTTTCCCATACTTCATGTGTACTTAATAAATATAGTTTATCTTTTGATACAAAGTTATCAGTATCATATTTACCATGCCCTGATACAGTTACAGTTTCTTTTATAACATCTTTTAAATCAGTTGGTAGCAAATTTATAATACTGTTTGAATCACTTTCATCATTTAAAAATTTATACATACTACTTTCTGGCCATCCATCTTTATTTGTACTAGTATCATTCATAACATGTGTTCCAATTATATCTGCAAACTCAACTACAAATCCACATGCACTTTGTGAAAATCCTTCTTGATTACATTCATCTGGTGTAGACATATTTGCTATTCTAAGTGTATGTGTTCCAAGTGAACCCATATCA
>JAEDNL010000004.1 GCA_016302505.1 Bacilli bacterium | reverse complement strand
TAATTTTACTAATGCTTTCAAAGTCTTTTAATTCTTTTTCATATACTAATTGTAAGTTTTGAAAATATGTTCCATCATTAAAATCAATGAATCCAAAATTAGATTGATTTCTATTATTACGAACCCATCCTTCTAAAGTAACATCTTTGTTTTCATAATTTTCAATTTCTATAAATAAATCTTTTACATCCATATTTCTCATTCCTTTCCTTAAATAAAAAAAGATGGTATAAGGAGTCATAAAGACGGTACCATCCTTTGTTTACTTTATTATTATAACGGTTTCCCGAGAATATCTACTTAATTTCAATATTCCACTCCGTGGTGTTATTCACATATATAGTTTATTAGTTTACACCAACCACTAACTCTCTTTAAAACATCTATATGTTACTTCTCCACATCAAAGATTTATGTCATAATTGTAGCACTAGTTTACTTGTTTGTAAAGTTTTTTTATTATCAAGTTTATAATTGCGATCAGTCCTATAAATTTCAATATACTAAAATCCACACATAGACTTTATACATAGCGTTTACTAAACATCTCTACTTTTTTCTTTTATCATCTATAATACTCATTATAACAACATCTGTAAATAAACCATCTTTTTTCTTATATTTAAGTTTTTCGATTCCTTCTTTTTCAAAGCCTAATTTTTCCAATAATTTTATACTTGGTATATTTTCTATCATTACTTCTGCTTTTATTTTAGTTATACCAACTTCATCAATTAAATAATTAATTAACAACAATAAACTTTCTTTCATATATCCATTATTTTGATATTTTTTTGATAATAAATAAGCTATTTCAGCACTTTCATGTCTTTTACTAATATCAAAACTAATTTGCCCTATTAATTCTTTTGTATCTTTTAATTCAATAGCATATTGTCTAAAATTTGAATTATTGTCATAACATTCAATATAATAATTTATACTTTTTTCAGCATCCTCAATTGATTTATAATTTTTCCATAACATATATTTTGCTATTTCAGTATCAATACCCCAATTATTATATAGTTTTTCTTTATCATTTAATGTAAATGCTCTTAATATCAACTGTTCCGAAACTAAATTTTCAATTCTTTTTAAATTAATCATATTTTGCCTCCTAATACCTTTTTTATATTCTTGTAAGTAATACTATCAATTTCATCATTACTTAATTTTAAATTATTAAGAATATCAATTTCATCTTCTCGACTCGAAAATGGATAATCAGTCCCAAAAATTATTTTATCTATGCCATATAATTCAATTGCTTTATAATAAAGCGACTCTGGAGACATAATATCACTTTTATCAAATAAGCCACCTTTTTTTTGATTTTTCACAAATTTCTTATATAAGTAGTTTGAAGGGGATGTATCTATAAATATATTTGAACTATTTTTAATAAAATCAACTGTTTCAGGACAAAACCTTGCATAATGTGCTAAAATTACATATCCTTTATATTTTTTTAAAAATTCTATCATATATTTTGGATTTTGATTTTGTTGAATACCGGTATGAATTAGCAGTGGTAATTCATATTCAAATTCTTCTAATTCATTTAATTTTTTTTCACTTAATCCTGTATAAATTTTCAAGCCATATACACTTTTACGATACATTTCTATTTCATCTTTTATTGTATTATTAACAACAGGCAAAGTAAGAAATGGTATAAAATGTTCATCAATATTTTGAAGAAGAATATCATTATATTCTTCAAAAGGATCTTTTGCATACTTTTTTATAGTTTTACAATTATGGCAGACAGTTCTTAAATTTTTACCATCATCAGTAACTGAAACATAATGATAAAAATCTTTAGGACATTTTAATTCTTTTATGAATGGGTCGATGCTTACAATACTTTTTTTTATACCATTTTTTTCCATACTTATTATAGAATCGTTTATATTTTCTTCTATTTTTTCGTCAATTTTTATATGACTATGTGCATCTATTATCATTTATTGCCCCAATATATATCAGAATAATCTATATTTTTATATTCACCATTAAATATTTTGCAACAAAATGGATCTGGCTTTAAAAGGTTTCCATTGAATTTAAGTGCACGTATTCTACAACCTTGATTACATTTTTCTTTGTTCATACATTTTCTACATTTTTCTATTTGATTATTACTTTTATAATTCAATAATCTTTTTGCAACCTCTGTTCCGCAAAAATCATCAATTATTTTACTTATTGATTTATCAAAAATATTTCCCATTTGAATTAATTTAAAATCTCTTGCTATAGAACATGGGTACACAAAGCCATCATAATTGATAGAAATTCCATTTGGAAAAATACAACACTTGTCGCAAATTGTTCTTGTCTTTGGAACTGTTTTGTATAATAATTCTATATATTGATTAAGTTCGTTTGAAGATTTTGATTTACCATTTAGCTTTGCAGCACCAACATTTGCTACTGGCAAAAATGTAACTTCATCATATAATTTATTATTAATAATATTTGGCACAAATCTATAATTGTCATTATCTAAAGTTACATTAGCTTTAACTTTATATCCGATTTTTTTAAGTTCTCTAATTACGTTTAATGTTTTAACATAATTTCCCTTTCCTCTTCTGTCATCATGTCTTTTTTCATCTCCATCAATTGATATTTGAAAAATTAATTTTTGATTTCTAAATTGACTTATTTTTTCTATATCAATTAATGTTCCATTAGTCACTAAAGTTATTTCTATTTTTTTTAAAGATATATATTTAATTATTTCATATATATCCTCTCGCATAAAAATTTCTCCTCCACTTAGTATAATTTGTTTGCACCCATGAGAATATGCGTAATCAATTATTTCAAAAATTTTATTTTTATCTATATTATATTTATTTTTTTCAAAATGTTGATAACAATGTTTGCATTTTAAATTACATGTTGAAGTAATGCACATTTCCATTTTTCTTAAATCATTAATTTCGTTCATTTTGTTAATCCCCCTTTGCTATTCTAAATCATCACAACTAGCGCTATTCACCGAATAAGAAACAGAAATTTTTTCTTTATTATTTTCTAATATTTTAATTAGTTCTTCCATTACATTTCCTCCTTCCTTAGTTTTTTTAAAGAGTTCCCTATAAACTCAAATATTCATTTAATCCCCATTCATTTTTTTTATCATTTTCTTTGCTAAACTTGTATGAGCCTTATCTATCCAATCTTCTTTAGGACCAAAAGATAATTCATCTGTTATGACTTTAACCCTATCTTTATTTTTCAATACATAATCAACAGGCACTAATATATCATTAACAAATGCGCCTACCATTGTATCAGCTACTTTCTTATCCACTAAATAAACATAATCAATTAAAGTTGAACCTTTTGGTAATTCTATTATTTTCCCTTTTGTAGTATATACATATACTTTATCTGAAAATAATTCATTTTTTACTTGTCGTACAAATTCTTGATTATCTCCAAAAATTGAATTGATTTCTATTAATGAGTTAAAAAATTGAAATTTATTTTTTAAATCTTGTTGCATCAAATCTCTTGCTTTACCTTTTTCAGATTCCCAATACGCAGTTAATCCAAAAGAAGCTATTTTATCCATTTCAAATGTTCTTATTTGAGTTTGAACTAACCTATCATTTGGGCCAAATACTGTTGTATGCAAACTACTATACATATTAGTTTTAGGATTACATATATAATCCTTGAATCTTTCATTAATCGGATGATAAACATCATGAACAATTCCTAATGTTTTATAACAATTATCAACTTCATCAACCATTATTTTTAATGCTAATAAATCATGAATATCTGACAACTTATGACCTTCACTTAATCTTTTATATATACCATATATATTTTTAGTCCTTACTTTTATTTCATTTGGCACATTTCTATCGTTTAATAATTTTTCTATTTTATATAACATTTCTTGTAAACATGGAATGCACTCATTTTCTAACTTTTCTTTTTTATCTTGAATTCTCATATATACATCAGGTTTTAAATATCTAAGTGATAAATCTTCTAATTCACTTTTGATTCTATATGCCCCAATTAAATATGAAAGAGGTACAAATATTTCCATAGTTTCTAATGAATTTTCTTTTTGTTTAAATTCACTTTTATATTCTAAAGTTCTCATATTATGTAATCTGTCTGCTAGTTTTATGATAATAATTCGTACATCTTCTGTTATGCCTGTTATTATTTTTCTAGTATTAGCATAATTTTGATCTTGTTTTGAAGAAAAATTCATTTTCGATAATTTGGTTACTCCATCCACTAATGATGCGATATTTTGATTAAAATCATGTGCTATATCTTCTTTTGTTATATTAGTATCTTCTAAAGTATCATGAAGAAGTCCTGCGCAAATAGTATCTCCATCAGCATGCATTTCTGCTAAAATATAAGCAACATTAAGAGGATGACTTATATATGGTTCTCCGCTTTGTCTATATTGTCCATTGTGTAAATTTTCAGCATATTCATACGCTTTTTTAACTAGTTCAACTTCTTCAGAATTATATTCTTTAATTTTATTAAATAAATCTTCTTTAGTAATCATTAAAACCCTCCTTTCTTATAACAAAAAAGCGGCAAGTCGGCCAAAAGGCTCAAACTTGTCGCTTAAATTTTAGAAGAGTTAATACAGCAGCATATAAAACCAGAGAAATTAAAGCAAATTTCATTTGATATTGATTTTACAAATATTCTTCTAGTAATGCTTTGCATAAACCCTCCTAAAAATGTAATATTGCAATAAATATATCATTATTAATATTTAGTTGTCAATACTTTTAATTAAAAATATTAATTAAAAATAATTATATAATTATTATAAGTATTAAGATAATTATTGTAAATATTATAAAGAACTCCTTATGCACTAAAAATGAATCTCTAAGAGCATTAAAATGACTTGTAGGATTTCCTTTTTCATATATTGTTTCCATATCTATATATTTTATATCTATGTTATTCTTAGCAAAATAAAATAATTGATTCATTTCATAATCATATCTATAACCCTTAATATTTAGCATTTCATTTTTATATTTAATATTTATCCCTCTTAATCCACTTTGAGTATCATTACATTTCTTATGTGTTTTTAAAAAGTACATAATACTAGAAAACTTATTACCAAATTTACTTTTAAAAGGAACACTTTTTAATTTGAAATTTCTTTGTCCAATAACAACATCATTATTATTAAGTTCTTCTCTTATTTTAATAATATCATTAATACTATGTTGAAGATCTGCATCCACAGTTATATATGCATCTGTTTTTACATTTTTGATTCCTGTTTTTATCGCAGAACCTTTTCCTAAATTAACTCTATGATACTTAATTCTTATATTTTTATTAAGTTTTTTATAAATACTTTTATAGTCATTATTACTGCCATCATCAATAACAATAATATCATCAAACTTATTTTTAATAAGTTCATCTGTTAAAGTTATCAATCTAGATGTAGGATTTAATACAGGTATTATTATAGATACTTTCATAAATACTCCTTTAGATAAAAGATATAGACAAGCTATATCTTAAATTCTTCAAAGAAATCACTCATTGTTAGTTGTTTCTCTTCTTTTTTAGTCTCTTCTCTCTTAACTTCTTCTTTTTTTATTTCTTCTTGTTCTTTTACTTCATCAGATTTAATTTCTTTTAACTTAGTTACGATAAATATATTATCAACATTCTTTTTAGTAAATACACTTCCTGTACTTTGTTTATCCATTATGTTTATATCACTGGATTTCAAATATCCTATTTGTCCATCTACTATACCAACAATATTTCTACTACTAATATTAAATACTTTAAATATTGTATATTTTTTAGATTTAGGACTCTTAATAATTAATGAACCCTTTTTAGCTCTACTAGACATATCAATATCTTCTACTTTTATTCTCTTAGCTGTATTTTTATCTGTAAATATACTTAAATATTCTTTATTTTCACTTATTACAAATGCACTATTTACACTATCATCATCACCTAACTTAATACCTTTTACACCACCAGTTTTTAATCCAAACTCTGGTATTTCATCAGTATTAAATCTTAAAGCATATCCATTATTTGTAACTATAACAGTATCTTTACCACTATTATTACTTACAGATACTACTTCATCATCATCTTTTAATTTGAACATAGCTATTGGTTTAGAATATCTAGTTACTGCAAAATCCTTAAGTCTCATTTTCTTAATCATACCATTTTTAGTAACCGCAGTTATTAAAGTATCATCAAATTTATCAACACCAATACTTCTAATTATTTTTTCATCATCACTTACTTTAATATAATTAGATATATGATTTCCTATATCTTTATATTTAGCTTCTTGTATATCTCTAACTGGTAAATATAAGTAATTACCTAAATTAGTAAATAATACTATTGTATCAATATTATTAATCTTATAGAAACCTTCTATATAATCATTTTCCCTAACAGCAGGTAATTCCTGTGTATTAGAACTATTATAAGACTTTAATGATATTTTTTTAACATAACCATTCTTAGATATACAAACTATATAATCTTCTTTACTTATCATATCAAGTTCATTTATTATAATTTCTGTTATTTCACTTTTTATTTCAGTTTTTCTTGGAGTAGCATATTTTTTCTTTATTTCTCTTAATTCACTTTTCATAACTAGCTTTAATTCATTATCATCATTTAATATTTTTTCACATTCTTTTATTAATTCTTTAAGTTTTTCACTTCTCTCTTGTAATACAACTACATCAGTATTAGTAAGTCTATATAATTGTAACATCACTATAGCTTCTGCTTGCTCAGGAGTAAAGTCATACTTATCAACTAAATTAATTTTAGCATCTGATTTATTTTTACTACCTCTTATTGTTTTAATAACTTCATCTAAAATAGATATAGCTTTAATAAGACCAGAAACTATATTAAATTCTTTTTGATATGCAGATAATTCAAACTTAGTTCTATTAATTATTACTTCAGTTAAATGATTAATATAAGCATCTAATATAGGTATTATACCAAGTGTCTTAGGAGTTCTATTAACAATAGCTACCATATTATAATTATATGATATTTGTAAGTCAGTGTTTTTAAATAAATAATTCAATATAAATTCTTTATTAGCACCACTCTTTAAATCTATTGCTATTCTAAGTCCTTCTCTATCAGTTTCATCTCTTACTTCTGCTATACCGTCTATTTTTTTATCTATTCTTAATGAATCTATTTTTTGTACTAAAGTAGCTTTATTAACATCAAAAGGAATTTCTGTTACTATTATTTGTTCACGACCTTTTTCTTTTTTAAACTCTGTTTTACTTTTGACTATTACTTTACCTTTACCAGTAGTAAAAGCATCTATTATGCCTTGTGCGCCTTCTACTATTGCCCCTGTTGGAAAGTCTGGTCCTTTTACTATTTCTAATATAGTATCAAGTCTACAGTTTGGTGAGTCTATTCTTTTTACAGTAGCATCTATTATTTCGCCTAGATTATGTGGTGGTATGTTAGTAGCATAACCAGCACTTATACCATTTGCACCATTAACAAGTAAGTTTGGAAATTTTGCTGGAAGTACTGTTGGTTCTAAAAATCTATCATCAAAGTTTGGAGCCCATTTAACAGTATCTTTTTCTAAATCTCCTAAAAGTTCACTACTTATATGAGAAAGTTTTGCCTCTGTATAACGGTATGCAGCAGCCTGATCACCATCCATTGAACCATTATTACCATGAATATCAACTAGTATAGAGTTTTGTTTCCACCATTGACTCATTCTTACCATCGCATCATAAACACTTGAGTCACCATGAGGATGGTACTTACCTAAAACATCTCCTACTGTCGCAGCACACTTAATATACCCTTTATCCCAAGTATTACCTGCTTTATACATAGCATATAATATTCTTCTTTGAACAGGTTTAAGTCCATCTCTAACATCTGGAATAGCTCTATCTAAAATAATTTCTTTAGCATATTTACTAAATCTATCACCCATTATTTCTTCTAAAGCATAATCTTGTATTTTTTTTAATATATCATTTTTCATGTCTTCACCTACTTATTTCTATAGTCATCTTCCATAGTGAATTCAACATTCTCATTAATCCATTCTTTTCTTGGTTCAACTTTATCACCCATTAAGACACTAACTCTTTTTTCAGCCAAAGATGCATCATCTATATTAACTCTAATTAAACTACGAGTATCTGGATTCATAGTTGTTTCCCATAATTGTTCAGGATTCATTTCACCTAAACCTTTATATCTTTGAATAGAATATTTACCAGTATTTTCTCTTTTAATTTCATTTAGCTCCTCATCACTATAAGCATAGAACTTCTTTTTACCATAATCTAATTTATATAATGGAGGCAATGCTATATAAAGTTTACCCTCTTCTATTAATGGTCTCATATATCTATAGAAGAATGTTAGTAACAATATTTGAATATGCGCTCCATCAACATCAGCATCTGTCATAATAATTATTTTATCATAATTAGAATCAGAAACTGAAAAACTTTGTCCTACTCCAGCTCCAATAGTATATATCAAAGTATTTATTTCTTCATTTTTAAATAAATCATCTATATTTGCTTTATCTGCATTTATTACTTTACCCCTTAATGGAAGTATTGCTTGAAATTTTCTATCTCTTCCACCCTTGGCAGAACCACCGGCAGAATTTCCTTCTACTAAGAATAACTCATTAATTTTGGCATTTTTACTTTGAGCAGGTGCAAGTTTACCAGATAAGTTCTTTTCAATTTTGGATTTATTCTTACCATTGCGAGCTTCTAATCTTGCTTTTCTAGCAGCTTCACGAGCAAGTTTACTCTTTAAAGCTTTATCCATTATAGCTGTTGCTGATCCTTTATTCTCTTCTAAATAGAAAGCTAATTTGTCATATACAATACTTTCAACAACTTGTTTAGCCTGTGGAGTACCTAATTTACCTTTAGTTTGTCCCTCAAATTGTAATAAAGCCTCAGGTATCTTTAAACTAATTATAGCGGTTAATCCTTCACGAGCATCACTACCATCTAAAGTATCATTTCCTTTAAGTAAATTGTTTTTCTTAACATATTCATTAAATACTTTAGTAATAGCAGTCTTAAATCCTACTTCATGAGTACCTCCATCAACAGTTTTAACATTATTTACAAAAGATAAAATACTTTCATTATATGTATTTGTATACTGCATCGCTATATCTACTACTATACCATTTTTTTCACCATTGAAATTAATAATTTTATTAATAACTTCTTTACCATCATTTACATATTCTACAAAAGACACAAGTCCATTATCATAACTATATATATTATGTCTATCAGTCTCTTCATCTATAACTTCCATAGTAAGACCATTTATTAGAAATGCACTTTCTTGCATCCTTTCACATATAGTAGAATAACTAAATTTAGCAGTTCCAAATATTTCTTCATCCGGAAAGAATTCTACAGTAGTTCCAGTTTGTTTAGTTGTACCAACTTGTTTTAATGGTTTATCTACTTTACCACCATTTTTAAAAGATATTTCACATATTTTACCTTCTCTACAAATAGTTACTTTCATCCATTTAGAAAGAGCATTAACTACAGAAGAACCAACACCATGAAGTCCACCAGATACTTTATAACCATCTGTTTCAAATTTACCACCTGCATGAAGTACTGTATATATTACCTCCGGTGTAGAGGCTCCGCTTGAATGCTTACCAATTGGTACACCACGACCCTCATCACTTACAATAACACTACCTATTTTAGTTATAGTTACTGTTATTTTTTTACCATATCCATTTATAGCCTCATCAATAGCATTATCTACTATTTCCCATACTAAATGATGTAATCCTCTTTTATCAGTAGATCCTATATACATACCAGGTCTTTTTCTAACTGCTTCAAGTCCTTCTAATATTTTAATTGATTTTTCATTATATTCTACCATAATCACCTTATCTCCATTACTAATTATACACAAATAAAATTAAAGTGTAAACACACACTTTACACTTTAAATGACAATTATAAGTCAATCATTTCGAATTTTTCTTCATTTTTTGTTTCTTTCTTCTCATCATTTATATTATCATTAAGATCAACAAATTCTACATTATTATTAGTATTTTCCATTTCAATAAAATCATTTCTTTTTGCTTTATATGGTTCTACCTCATCCATCATTTGAACTTCACTTTTAAATATAGAATCAACTTCATTTTCTTTCGTTTCTTCAGTTTCTTTGAATTTTTCTTTTAACTCTTCATCAGATAAAAGATTAATACTATAATCTTTAGCTGAATCTAATTTTAATAAATATTCTTCGTCTGAAAGTTTATATTGTTTATCACTACTTGCAAGTATTGGAAAAAATATAACTGGTAAAAACATCAATCCTACTTTAAATAAACCACTTGTTGAAAATACATTCCCTAACTTATAAAACATTATAGAAAGTACAACACAATTAACAACAGGTACAAAAAATAATATACCATAAAATGTAGACATTTCTGTTATTTCTAAAACAGTAAACAAATTAGCTACTGGATACATTGCTGATTTCTCATTTTTTTGCGCTTTTTTAAATAATTTCTTACCACCAAAAATTATTGCAATTGAATCTATAAATGTCATTGATAAAAGAATTAAGTTTATGATTACTATAATATTTATTGTACTTGGATTCATTTTACCTCCTATTTTTACATTATAATAATACAATAATTATCATTTTTTTGCAATATTTATATTTTTTTTAAAAAAAATGTTGCAAAATATAAAAAAATAAGGTATTATTAATTAGACAGCCAAAAAGTATAGCTTAATGGGCTTGTAGCTCAGCTGGTTAGAGCGTTCGTCTGATAAGCGAAAGGTCGATGGTTCAAGTCCATTCAGGCCCACCATATATTTAATGGCCCGTTGGTGAAACGGTTAACACACACGCCTTTCACGCGTGCATTTATGGGTTCAAATCCCGTACGGGTCACCATTAGAATATTAAACTTCCAAACGGAAGTTTTTTTGTTATATAAGAGAAAAATGATATTTTTATATACCATTTATTTCTTGTTAAAGCAATAGCTTTTCTTATCTCATAATTATCAAAAAAACTTTTATTAAGAAAAAAAGCAATATTTTGAATTAAAATATTTTTCTTCTTTTATAACTCTTTCTTTCTAGAGCCACTCTATTATTATAATTAGCCATAAAAATCAAAAAAGAACTATTTCTAGTTCTTATAATTGAATTCCTGTTTTATGTTTATACATTACTACAAATCCAATAGCGCTACACATAAGGGTTATTCCAAGCAATACAAGTGCATTTGATACTCCTGTTTTAGGATTATTAATAGTTGCCCCACCACTAGTTGCCTCACCAAAAAAATAATTTAAATCAAAACTAAAATCTACTTTATCTAATGTCTCTCTATCATCTTTATATGTAATATTTAATTTTAAATAATCACCAAATTTTGAAAAATAACATTTATAATCATCTTCAGCACAATTAGCTGCTTTATCAAAATCACTCTGACTGTATCCTATACCGAATAAAAAATATACCATTCCTAGTGCAATTTCATTTTCTCCTGAAACAAATTTCAAAATATTATTTTTTAATTCAAACTTTCCAATTTCACTATTATCATAATAAAAAATTAATGAATCGTTAGTATTTTTAATTGTAAATTCACTATAATTAAGACTTTTAAAATTAAGAAACTCATCAACAAACTCAGACCAATTTTTAATTAAACCTGATTTTTTAAAATCGTTAAAGTAATAATTTTTTACTATAGAATTATAATTTTCTATTTTCTTTAATAATCCTAAATTAGTTATTTCATTATAAGATAAGTCTAAATCTCCTAATTTTTTCAAACCTATAATTGGTTCAACTGATATAATTGCATTATGACTTAAATCTAAACTTTCCAAGTTAACTAAATTCTTTATAGCATCAATTTTTTCGATTTCATTATGACTTAAATCTAATTCAGTTAATCCAGTAAAATATGCTAGTTCATCAATAGAAACAATTGAATTATTAACATTATATAAACGTAGTTCTTTTACCTTAGTAATATCAGATGCAACTATTCTAAGAGGATTTTCTAAAAAGTTAATTTCAGCATCTTCAATATAACTAGTACTTATCTTTTTCTTAATTGCTTCATATAAAGCTTTATTATTTTCAAAGTTAATTGTAGTTCCATTTGCTACTTCTTTATACCAAAAATACATTGTGGCTTTTTCACTTTTATATAAATCAGTTTTACTTTCATCATATCCCTTTGGCTTTTCAGTACTTCTTGCTGACCAAGCTGAATATAAATTACATTTTTTACCTTCCTCAGTTTTCTTACCATCAACTGAATCACTTGGTGTTTTAGCACAACTGTAGAAGTTCTCTTTTTCATAAGTTAATGTAGGATCTAAGCTGTCTTCACTACCACATGCCATTTGTTGATATTTAATAACTGTGCTTTCAGCATCTGCAGAACATCCATAGTATTTAATTGGATCATAACTTTCTGTTATGGTTCTATAACTATATAAAGTTACTTCTGCTCCACCATCATTATTAGGATAACCTTCAGGAGCTGTTAAAGCTTGTTTTCTAATTCCTCTATCATCTGCATAATAAATCTTAGTTGTTTCTGCATTAACACTTAAGTTAAATGAGAAAATTAATAATAAAAAACTAATGAATTTTATTATATTTGTTTTTTTCTTTTTCATATCATACCACCTTACTATTATTTATATTTAAAGTATAACACAAAAAACTTAACATAGTCAACAAGATTTCTAATAAAAAAATTAGTTAATTTTGTTAACTAATTCTTCTATTTTGACTATTTCTTGTTCTCCAGATATCATATTTTTTAAAGATACAGAGTTATTTTTAAGTTCATCTTCTCCGATTATTACCACATATTTAATATTCTCACGATTAGCCATATTCATAGCTTTTTTAAGTTTAATATTATTTAGTTCAGTTAAGACTCTTAAATTATTATTTCTTAATAATTCAGATATTTCAAATAAGTTTTTATCTATATTAAATGCATAAACATAAACATCATATTTAATTATTTTTTCTTCTTCTTTTTGACGCAATAATTCATATATAGGTTCTAATCCAAATGACATACCAATAGCAGGATATTCATTTCCATTATGTAAGAAATTAGTAATTATCTTATCGTATCTTCCACCTGCTCCTAAGGCTGATTTAAACTTCATAGTCTTATCAAATATTTCCCATACACTTCCAGTATATATTTCTAATCCCCTTGCTAAAAAAGGTGTAAAAACACATGTATCATTAAGACCTAATTCATTAAGTAAATTAATTAATTTATCAAGTTCATCTATTCCTTCTTTTAATATTTTTATATTTGTATTATTAAATTCATTTTTTAAATCATTAAAATTATTATTAAAATAATTAAATACTTTATCTATTATTTTTTTATCAGTATGATTTATTAATTCTTTTTCTACATCTTCTCTTGTCATTTTATCTAGTTTATCTACTGATGTTATAAATAGTGGTATATTTTCTTTTGAAACACCGCAATATTCTAGTAATCCACTTAAAAATTTCCTATTATTAAATCTTATTTCAATATCAATATTAAATTCATTAAATACTCTTTTAGTCATAGTAAAATATTCTACTTCAGCAGATGGACTTTCTACTCCACATGCATCTACATCACATTGATAGAACTCTCTTGCTCTTCCCAATTTGACAGGTCCATCTCTAAATACTTTACCTATTTCATATCTTTTAAATGGCAATATTAATCCTTTATTTATACCAATCACTTTAGAAAAAGGTACTGTTAAATCATATCTAAGGCCTATTTCTCTTAAACCTTGATCACTAAATTTATATACTTCTTTTAATATCTCACTACCACCAGCATATTTACTAGCAAGCAAATCATAATAACATAATTGTGGTGTCTCTATCGGTAAAAAACCATATAATTCGAAGTATTTTCTTAATGTATCAGTTATTCTATTTCTAATGATTTGTTCTTCTGGAAGAAAATCATTAGTACCTTTTAAATTCATTAATTTAAACTCATTATTCATTTATCTTCCTCTTTCCTGTATAACCTCTTCATATACACTATTTGTCATATAGTCCAAATATGTTTTTTGATTATAATTCTTTTTAAACTCTTCTTCTATTAATATTAATTTAGTAAGTAAAGCTTTATATTCACTTTCTATCATATATTCTTTATATTTATTAATAATTATTCCTTTTAATTTATTTATCTCATCTAAAACTATTCCAGCATCTTCATCACTAGTATCTTCATCATTTAAAATTCTTATCATAAATTTAATAACTTTATCTATTTTCTTATTTATTTTTTGTTTAATATATGATTCTCTTAATTCTGGATCTACAAATGTTAGTCTTTTTGCTGTTATATTATAACCAGGAACACTTTTATTAGGCGTTACACTAAGTCCAACTATATTTACATTATAATATAGTAATTTTTCATTAGGATTATCTTTATTTATTATATATTTTTTCATTATATCACCTACAATAAATCATTTCTATATTCCTTAGTTATTCTTTTTCTTTCTTTTTCTCTATATTCATTTATTAATTTATGATTACCATTTAATAATACTTCAGGTACTTCCATTCCTTTATATTCCCTTGGCTTTGTATAAACCGGATAATCAAGTAAATTATCATTGAAACTTTCTGTTTCTAAACTAGTACTAGTAATAACTCCATCAAGTAATCTAACTACTGAATCAGTTATAGCCATCGCAGGTATTTCTCCTCCTGTTAATATATAGTTTCCAATAGATACTAATGAATCAGCAAGACTATATATTCTTTCATCAAATCCTTCATAATGACCACATATAATTATTAAATGCTTTAATTCTTTTAATTCTTTAGCTTTAGTTTCGTTATAAGTTTTACCTCTTGGTGTTAGTAATATAATATGTGAATCTTCTGTTCTAACACTTTCAACTGCATTAAATACAGGTTCACACATCATAATCATCCCACCACCTCCACCAAATTGATAATCATCTACTTGATTGTTTTTATATGGTGTATAATCTCTTATATCTACTATATTAATTTTAACTTTATCTTTTAATAATGCTCTTTTGATAATACTTTCTGATAAGAAACCATCAAACATTTTAGGAAATAATGTTAATATATCTATTCTCATAAAAACACCTCTATTCCATGAAAATATATTATATTATTATGTTTATCTATTTTAGTAATAAATTCTTTATTATATGGTATATACTTATTAGATACTTTTATCATTTTATTACCATTGTCATTTCTATATTCTTCTATTTTACCAATTAATTTATCATCATTATAAGCATCCATTAATAAAAACTCTTCAGGTAATATTTCATCATCATTAAGAACAATTTCACTTTTCAAAACATAAACATAAGCCCCTTTATATTTTAAAACATCATTAATATAATCTATCCCTTTAAATTTAATCATGTCAAATTGTTTATGTCGTCTATATGTTTCAATTATTTCTTTTGTCTTATGCATTCCGATATATAATGTTTTACCACTCAAAAACACTTTGCTTTTATATTCAAAGTTACTAAGTATTCTTACTTCTCCCTTAAGAGCATGTGTATTAACAATTTTACCTACATAAATATAATCATTCATTTTTACTCCATAAATTATATAATATTATTCCTGATGATACTGAAACATTTAAACTTTCACATTTATTACTCATACTTATTTTAATTACTTCATCACATAGTTGTAATATTTCTTTTGAAACACCATTACCTTCATTTCCAAATATTATAGCAAAATTATCCATTTTTTCAAGTGTTTCAAGAGATTTAGAAGTATTAAGACTAGTTCCTATTACTTTTATATTTTTATCTTTTATATTACTTATAATATTACTTAAATCATCTATAATAATATTAATATTAAAAATCATTCCACCAGTACTTCTTAAAGTTTTTTCATTGAATGGAGAAACTGAAGTCTTAGAAAATATAACTGTATCTACACCGAAAGCAACTGCATTTCTTATAATAGTCCCAGCATTTCCTGGATCTTGTATATCATCTAATATAATAATTCTATTTCCAATTTCTTTACTTTCTTTTATTTTAGCAATTCCAAGTATTCTAGGAGTACTTTTTAAATTACTTATACTTCTCATAACATCATAAGTAACTTCATCATATTTAAAGTTATATTTACATTCATTTCCTACAAGAACAAATAAATCAACAAGAAGATTATTCTTAATAGCCTCTCCAACAAGATTTTCTCCCTCTACTACAAATAATCCTTTCTCAAGTGAATATTTCTTATTCAATAATTTTCTTATCTGTTTAATTCTATTATTATCTTTAGATGTAATAAGCATATTATTCCTCCTTTAATACTTTCTGAGCTTCTTTATAATTTGGATAATACTTTTTAACATATTTCCAAAAATTCTTAGAGTGATTAAACTCAACAAAATGAGATAATTCATGCACTATAACATAATCTATTTCATTCAAAGAATATTTAATTAATTCAGAATTTAATTTAATTAATTTTTCTTTTTTATTACAATAACCCCATTTTCTTTTCATCTTTCCTATTAATACTTTAGGATAAGGAATATCCTCTTCGAACATATGATAATATATGTTAACTCTATCATTAAATATTCTTTTAGACTCATTTAATAAAAATGTCTTTAAATATTTTTTGTTTTTAACAAATACTTGAGAGTCTACAAATTCTATTTTAGAAACTGTATTTAATATAACTACATCATATTTATTTCCTAAATAATAAAATTCTTCTTCTTTTTGTTCTTTTCTTTTGACTATTTCATTCATTTTTATTATAGAATCTTTATTATTATCTATAAATGAAAGTATCATAGTTTTAGTTACAAAATAATTACATGTGATATGTATGCCATCTTTTTTAACTCTAAGGTACATATTTTTATTATTTTTCTTTTCTACTATCACATTAAATTTTTGATTATCTAGTATTACTTCCATTTTAAACCTCATATTAATTATATCATGTATTTATAAAAGAAAAAAGATTACTTTTGGTAACCTATATACTTTCACTAATATTTTCTATATAACATTTTATTTTTAATTTTGTTCACATATTATTTTCAATATTATTACTTTCATAAATTTATTTCATGTTAAATTAATTATAATTGTATTTACTATACTCAGTCAGCAATAAATATAAATCTTATATAAAAAAAGAGCTTTTGCTCTTAAAAATCTCTATTTCTTAAAAATGCTGGCATTTCTAATTCTTCATCATCGTCAGTAATTTCTTGAATTTTCTTTTCTCCCTCAATTGAACGATATAAAGGTTCAGTTGAATCTTCAAATCCTGTTGCAATTACAGTAACAACTATTTCATCAGTTAATGCTTCATTAATTACAGAACCAAATATAATATTAACTTCCTTATTAGCAACTGCTCTTACTACTTCAACAGCATCTTCAGCTTCAAATAATGTCATAGAATTTCCACCAGTAATATTTACGATACAATCAGTTGCACCATTAATTGTTGTTTCAAGTAGTGGACTCTTAACAGCTTGTTTAGCGGCTTCGACAGCTCTGTTATCTCCAAATCCAACACCAATACCAATTAGTGCATCGCCTCTGTCTTCCATTACAGTTCTAACATCTGCAAAATCTAAGTTAACTAGTCCAGGAACACTGATTAAGTCAGATATTGATTGAACACCTAATCTAAGTACATTATCTACTTCTTTAAATGCAGCTGTTAATGGTGTAGATCTATCTATTATGTCTCTTAGTCTATCATTTGGAATTACTACTATTGTATCAACATGCTTTCTTAATTCATCGATACCAACAAGTGCATAATCCATTCTTTTAGGTCCTTCAAATTTAAATGGCTTTGTTACAATAGCAACTGTTA
Source organism: Bacilli bacterium (assembly GCA_016302505.1). GTDB lineage: Bacteria > Bacillota_I > Bacilli_A > RF39 > UBA660 > CAG-1000. Next base: position 29,223 of record JAEDNL010000004.1, on the reverse strand, counting down.
AACATCCAAGTCCTTTAGCTATTTCTGCAACTACTGCTGCAGAACCAGTACCAGTTCCACCACCCATACCAGCTGTAATAAATACCATATCCGCTCCTCTTAAAGCATCTTCAATTTCTTCTTTTGCTTCAAGAGCTGCTTCTCTTCCAACTTCTGGTCTTGTGCCTGCTCCTCTACCTTTAGTAATTGTTTTACCAAGCTGAATTTTATGTTCAGCTTGTGAAACATTTAATACTTGTTGATCAGTATTAGCGACGATAAATTCAACACCTCTTAAACCAGAATCAATCATTCTGTTAACAGCGTTACATCCACCACCACCAAGACCAATAACTTTAATATCTGCGATTTGATCCATTTCTAATTTATTATTCATATTTCACTCCTTAACTATCGAAAAAATATTTATATATTTTTCCTAGTATGCTACTATTATTAGTTTTCTTTATATTTAATAATTCATCTTGTAAATCACCATCTACTGTAAATGCTTTTTTATTTCTAAATGCTAATTTTTCATGATAAAATTTAACATTACCAAGTACAGTAGAATATTTATTGTGTCTACAACCAATTTCTTTAACCTTATATATTTCCATTTCACGACCAAATATCTCATCAACAATTAAATTGAAATCATTCGCTTCAGTCGTGCCTCCTGTTATTATTATATAACTAATTTCCATCTTTGTTAAGAGATTTATTTGCTTTTTAGCTAAGTCTAATATTTCTTTTATTCTAGATGAAATTATTTCACTAATTTCATATTGATTAATTTTAATTGTCTCATCGTTATTTGTAATGACATCTTCACTCCACGATGTAGATGCATTTCTTTTACTAGCAAGAGCAAATTTTTCTTTTAATTTTCTTGCTTCAACTTTGTTTATATCATATATATAACAAATATCTCTATCAATACTTTTACCACCAATTTCAATAATTTCAGTATCAACCATTACTCCTTTTTTAAAGATACTAACTTCTGTTTTTTCTTCTCCAATATTTATTACTGATACATTTTTACTATCAAGTTCCTTATTTTTAAATTCATAATAATCACTAACTCCTCCAAAGTTAATATCTACTATTGATACCCCTATATTTTCAAGTAATGATACTGCCGTATAAACATTTTTTTTAGGAACTAAGCTTATTAAAGCCTTACATTCAAGGCATGAACTTTCTAATCCCTTAGGATCTTTAATTTTTTTACCATTCGCTTTAAATTCAATTGGTATAATATTTACAAGTTCTTTATTATTTGGTATTTTATTATATACACATGCTTGTAATACCCTAACGATATCATCACCATTAATTATACTACTTTCATTAATAATATCAATTTTTGCCTCAGTAATTAAGAACTCTGAATAATAAGAAGGTATAGTCATAAGAACTTTATTAATTTTAATATTTAACATGTCTTCACATCTTGAAAAAACTTCTCTTAATGATATTAATGCTTCTTCAGGATTAACTATTAATCCTTTTTTTATACCTTTAGATTTTACTTCGGACACTGCTAGAACATTAGTCTCGTTTTTATAGACCTCACATACCACAAGTTTAACTGTAGATGAACCAATATCTAAACTTGATATTATTTCTTTCATGTATCCTCCTTATAATCTATATATCATTATACCAAAAAAAATATTAAATTCAAATATTTACTTTATTAATTTTATATTTTCCTTATCTTTTTTTACATTTTGAATATATAAAACTAAAAAAGTACTAATAATTAGTACTTATTTAGTTAGTGAAACTACTGATGTTGAAGCAGCCACTTTTAATAATTCTTCATTAGTAAGATTATCACCTATAATATAATAATCTTTACCATTCATACTCCAATTAATAGATGTATCAGTTAAACTTCCTAAAACATTTTCATAAAATACAAGCTCACCAGATGTAGTAGTTACTTCAAATTCTTCAGGAGTCTTGCTTACCTCCTCTATTAATGTAAATGACTTATCACCAGTAAATGTTAATATTATTCTCTCAGAATTTTTTGTCTTAACAGTCTCTTCACTTTGAAGTTTTGTTCCAGTTGGTAAATACATGGGATAAAGAACTTGATCAATTGAACTAACATTTTCATTATCTACCTCTTCACTAGTACTTTCAACTTCAAAATTATTTTCATCAAATTTAGGTTTAAAATCTATTTTTGATACTTTAAATGTTATATTAGCTATTCCTTCTTTGTTATATACTTCTACTTTTTCTGGTATCATTTCTCTATTAAATGTAATTTTTTGACTAACCAAGGAACTATTATTAGGATAATTAACTGTTGATGATAAAACATATTTTTCATCTTTTTGTTCAAAAACGACATTCGAATCATTTTCAAGATCTTTTAACAGTGAACTTAATATATATGATTGGCTACTATTATATGGCCATTCACTTTGAAATTTAAAACTTTTATTAAGCTGTGGTGTTACAACAAATACTCCATTTTCATTCTTAAGAATTATTTGTTTATGATCAGAATCTCTATTTTCAAGTGTTGCTTTATAATAATCTCCTTCCATATAGTCTACTGTTACTGTATAATCATATACCTCATCATTACTTACAATTTCCATATCCCCTGTTAATTTATACATACTATTGTCGTTTAATAATTTTTTATATTTAGAAATTGCTTTATTTGAATCCATTTTACTACAACCTACTAATAAAAAGCATGATACTAGTAGTAATAAAAACTTTTTAATAATTTGCCCCTCCTTTTATTATTTTGTTTTTATAATAAATTATATTTGTCAATATTAATTATATGAATAAAATAATTATTTTTTGTTAAAACTATTATTAGAGGAGGAATATACATGAATACATTATACAAAATATGTCTTACTCTTATAATAATTGGTGCTATTAACTGGGGAATGATAGGAATATTCGGAGTTAATTTAGTTGAATTATTATTTGGTAAAGAGTCTTTTTTAACCAATTTTGTGTATGCACTTGTTGGAATTAGTGGACTTGTATCAGTTGGAATACTTTTAAAACCATTTGATGAACATCATGAATAATAAACAAAAAAACCAGAATCATCTGGTTTTTATTTACTCTTATAATCCTAAAGAATTTTTATCAATTTTAATTCCAGGACTCATAGTTGAAGATATGCTAATATTTTTAATAAAAGTACCTTTAACTCCATTTGGTTTATTTTTTACTATTTCAGATACAATAGCTCTTAAATTTTCTTCTAATTTATCTTCAGTAAAAGATAATTTACCAATTGTTAAATGTAAGTTTCCATAAGAATCATTCTTATATTCAACCATACCTTTTTTAATATTACTAATAGCTTCTTTAACATTAGTAGTAACTGTTCCAAGTTTAGGATTTGGCATTAAACCTTTAGGTCCTAAAACTTTACCTAATTTACCTAGTAAAGGCATCATCTCAGGAGTAGCAACGATAGTATCAAAATCGAACCAATTTTCTTTTTCGATTTTTTCTAACATATCTTCAGCTCCACAATAATCTGCTTCACTAGCTTCATCAGCTTTAGTCTTAGTAACAACTAAGATTTTTTTAGTTTTACCAGTTCCATTAGGAAGAACAAAACTACCTCTAACATTCATATCAGTTTTTTTAGCATCAATATTTAATTTTAATACTAGGTCAACTGATTCGTCAAATTTTCTAGTTTTTAAGCTCTTTAGTAATTTTATCGCTTCAGTAACATCATAATTTTTAGTTTTTTCAACATTACCTAATGCTTCCACATACATTTTACTATGCTTCTTCATAATTTAACCTCCTTATGTGGTGTTTGGATTATCTTTTTATCTCACGCTATAATAAATAATTATTATTCGTTTGTTTCTTCAATTTCAGATTGTGCTGTTGTTTCTACTTCAACTGACATTCCTTCAGCCATAGCTTTAGCACTTTCTTCCATTTCTTCAAGTGATGCTTCTAATTTAGCAGCTTGAGCTTCAGCTTCTTGTGCTTCTTTTGCTTGTTCTTCAAGTTCTTTATCAGTCATACCTTGAACAGCTATACCCATATTTCTAGCTGTACCAGCAACTATTCTCATAGCAGCATCTAAATCATATGCATTTAGATCAGGTAATTTAATTTCAGCAATTTTCTTAACATCATCTTTAGAAATTGTTGCAACTGTACTATTAGCTCCTTTAGTACTACCCTTTTGAATACCAGCAGCTTTTAATAATAGTGTTGGAGTTGGTGGAGTCTTAAGTACAAAATCAAATGTTCTATCATCATAAATAGAAATTTCAACCGGTACTACATCTCCCATCTTATCTCTAGTTGCATCATTATATTTAGTACAAAATTCTTGTAGATTAATTCCTGCAGGTCCTAAAACAGTTCCAACTGGTGGAGCTGGTGTAGCCTTTCCTGCTTGAATTTGTAATTTAATTTTCTTTACAACATTCTTTGCCACGAAAAACACCTCCTATAAAATTTTAGTTTTAATTTTTTCGCGAGTGGTATAATGATAATCCCGTAATCTCCCACTTCTAATTTATATATAAATATAAATTGCTTATTCATAATATCATAAATTGCCCTTAAAATCAAGCAATTTATGATATTTCAATTTATAATCGTTCTTCCAGCGTAAGTTAATGTTTATATTCTTTTGCTTTTTTATTATAAATTAAAAGACACATATTTTTACCTCCAATGTTAGTTTACACTTACATTGTAACGTAGGTAACTTCTATGTGTCTTTTTTTTGCCCAATTTACGCATTTAATTTTTCAATTTATATATTTATTATTTTACTTTTATTTGGATCTACTAATATTTTAACTGCATCATCAAAACCACTTGTTAATCTTTCAAAAGCAGCTTGTATGTCATCCAATGTAACAATATCATCAATAAACTTTTCTAAATTTATTTTTTTATCTGATAATAGTTTAATAACCATATCAAATTCAGAAGGTTTATATGCAATTGAACCTTTAATATTTATTTCTTTCATAACACCAGCAACTAAAGGAACACTAACATTACCAAGAGATATACCAACTAAAATTAAATTACCGTTTGGTTTAGCAAATATTATTCCACTTGTAATGGCAGGACTATTCCCACAGCAATCTGCAACTATATCAAAACCGTTTCCAGTCTTAGCTAGTAACTTTTCAGATAATTTTGGATCTAATGCATTAAACCATTCATCAGCAACACCTAATTTTACTGCTTTGCTTCCCCTTGCTTCATTAGTTTCAGTTAAAGCAACATAACTAGCACCTTTAAATTTTAAGAATAATGCTGTTAACAGACCAATTATTCCACCACCAATAACTAATACTTTATCTCCTTTTTTAATGCCCGATATATTTGCAGCTCTTAATGCAACTGCTGCTGGTTCAACCATCGCACCGCTTTCATAAGTTACATTATCTGGTAAATGTCTTACCATATCTTCTCGAACTAAAACTCTACCACCAAATCCACCAGGTGTTTCAGTAGTAAGACCTATAGCTTGAGCCCATGTTTGTGAACAAATTTGTTCATTTCCTTCTTTACATTCTTTACAGTTTAAACAAGGTGAAATTGGTAATGCAGTTACTCTATCACCTTCTTTGAACTTTTTACTTCCACCATTATCTATTACTATACCACTAAATTCATGTCCCATAACAAGACCCTTAGGAGTTCCAGAAACCCAATAGTGAATATCAGAACCACAAATACCAGCCCTGATTACATCAATTAAAATATAACCTTTCTTTCCAGTTTGTGCTTCTTTATTTTCTATAACTAATTTTTTAGGACCATTTATCGTCGCTCTTCTCATATAATCACACCCTTTATTCTATATTTAATATGATACCATATATTAAAAAAAAATGCACTAATTTTAATGCATTTTTAATAATTTTCTACTTTAACTTCCATATAACTTTCTTTATGTTTACATACAGGGCATACTTTTAATGCAGTTTTGCTTTTATAAATATGTCCACAATTTCTACAAATCCAAATAGTTTCTTCACCCTTTTCAAAAACTAAATTATTTTCAATATTGTTTACAAGTTTCATATATCTTTCCTCATGATGTTTTTCAATTTCAGCAACTTTTTCAAACAAGAAAGCTATTTCATCGAATCCTTCTTCTTTTGCAGTTTCAGCAAATCCTTTATACATTTCAGTCCATTCATAATTTTCACCATTTGCTGCTTCTTTTAAGTTTTCAAGAGTTGAAGATATTTCACCTCCATTAAGTTGTTTAAACCATATTTTAGCATGCTCTTTTTCATTATTTGCTGTTTCTTCAAATATAGCCGCTATTTGTTCATAACCATCTTTTTTTGCTTTACTTGCAAAATAAGTATATTTATTTCTAGCCTGACTTTCACCAGCAAAAGCCGCCATTAAATTTTGTTCTGTTTTACTTCCTTTTAATTCCATAATTAAATCCTCCTAATAGAAGTATAGTATATTAAATCTTAAAAGTCAAATAAAAAAGAGTCATAAGACTCTTATATTTTAGTAACTTGAACAAGATCCACTTCAACAGGAGTTTCTTGACCAAATAAGTCAATAAGTACAGTAAGTTTTTCTTCATTTTTATCTTCACTTTCAATCTTACCATACATTCCCTTAAATGGTCCATCTATAATTGATACAGTATCACCAACAGTTACATCTGTATTAATTGGTTTAGACTCTTTTTCTCCATCACCAATAAATTTCTTAACTTCTTCCGGTGACAGTGGAATAGGTTTTGCACCCTTACCAGAAGAACCAATAAATCCAGTAACACCAGGTGTATTACGAACAACATACCAAGCTTCATCACTCATTATCATTTCTATAAGAACATATCCTGGAAACATTTTTCTAACCTTTTCTTTTTTTACACCATCTTTTACTTCGATTTCAGTTCTTTGTGGAATAATAACTCTAAAGATATTATTCTCCATTCCCATACTTTCTCTTCTTGATTCTAAATAGTCTTTAACTTTTTGTTCATGACCGCTATAAGCATTAACAACATACCATAATTTTTTTTCTTCCATTAGAATAACCCCCTTATAAATGCAAATAAAGCATCAAACCCATAAAAGAATAATCCGAAGAATATAAGCATAACTACAGTTACAGTTGAATACTTAACCATTGTTTTAAAATCAGGCCATTTAACCATTTTAGCTTCTTTTTTAACTCCTTTGAAAAAAGTTTTAATTTTTTTCATAAATCCCTCCAAAAAAAAACACTTCTTTGTGTGATTAAATAATATCATAATTATTTAATTATTTCAAGTGTTTTTAATAAATATCAATAATATCTTTAATATATATACGATTTCCATCAATTGTTAATAGATAATCATAGCTTTTTGATATAACTATAAAGTCCCCTTCACTATATTTAGTTTTTATATGAAATTTCTTTTTATATATAAAATCATTCGTTCTGAATAATTTATCTATCTTATTTTGAAGTTCAAATTCACTAACTGCTTTTTCTTCTTTTTGCTCATATTCAAAATCATTATTATTTTTAAAAGAATAGAATACTTCCTTGTTGTTATTAATTTTATTAATTTTGTTAACAAATATTTTAGGTACTTTTTTATTCATTTAACCACCTAAAATATTATATGTTTTAGAAATTTATATATTCTTTTCTTTGTAAATCTTTTTCTTTTATAGACTCTCTTTTGTCGTAGTTTTTCTTTCCTTGACATATACCTAGAGAAATTTTAATTTTATTTCTAACAAAATATAATTTTAATGGCACTATTGTATACTTTTTTTGAGTTACTAATTCATTAATTTTAATAATTTCTCTTTTATGTAATAAAAGTCGTCTTTCTCTTCTCTCATCATGATTAAATATATTTCCCTCTTCATATTTGCCAATATACATATTAATTAAGAATATCTCACCATTTTTAACTCTACCATAACATTCATTAATATTGCATGAACCTTTTCTTATACTTTTAATTTCAGTACCAACAAGTTCAATACCAGCTTCATAAGTTTCTTTTATAAAATAATTATAGTGTGCTTTTCTATTAAGTATTTCCATTTTATATTTTCCTTACTAATGCAAAATCAACTTGTCTTTTTTCAGGATCACTAGAAATACACTGAACTAAAATTTTATCACCATATTTATAGATCACTTTTCCCTTTTTAGTATATCCATATAAATTATTATTATATTCATATGGGAATGGTTTTATATGGGTTGCGATGAATTGTTCTATTTCATTTTGATCAGTTAATTTTAATAATTCAAGAGAATCATCTTCATTGATTATAAAATCTACTTTACCAGTTATTCCTTTTTCTAAAGTTTCGGCGAAGAATGAATTTTGCATTGGCCCATCAATTATAGCCTCAAAAGTTTTCCCTATTTTATCTTGCATATAAATTGCATTATAATAGTCATCTACTGCATATTCACATTCATCGCTTGTTCTTTCACATTCTGATATATGTTCACATACTGTGCTTAAATATGATGCCCAGAATCTTAAATTCTCATCACTATAATCTTTTTCAACTAAAAATATCCTAAAAATTGTATGAACAAGTAAATCAGCCATTCTTCTTATTGGAGATGTAAAATGACAATACTCCTCAAGTCCTAATCCAAGATGTCCTATATTATCAGGAGAATATCCTGCTTTTTGCATACATCTTAATAATTTTCTGCTAAAGATTGTATAATTTTCTTTATCTTTTAAAAACTCTAATAATTCTTGAATATCTTTACTACTTACATTCTCTGGATTAATTTTCTTAGTATAATTTATTCCAAATACACTAAGCATAGTCATAAAGTCTTCAATCTTCTTAGGATTTGGTTTATCATGAATTCTAAACACAAAAGGAATCATTTGAGGAATAATCTTAGATAATGCTTCACAAACAAATCTTGTGAATGCAACATTAGCATATATCATATGATTTTCAACTATTTGTTCAGCATCTCTTTGTACTCTAGGTTTAATATCTATTAAATTATCATTTTCATCAAATATGTATTTTTTCTCTTTAGAACTTTCAAAATTTGTTTTGCCCTTTCTATTAAGATTACCTTCCATAACTTTAGATACTTTATACATTAATTTGACAACATCTCTAGTTGGAATATTTATCTCTCTTCCTGGTTTTATATCTTCTATATTATTAAATTCTAATAATCTTTCTTTAGTAATAGAATTTTTAAATGCTATATCATTTATTGTTTCATCTTCTTTTACTGTATATTTTAAAACAGTATAGTCTTTTGTATCATCTGTTTCTTTATCTTCAATAATATCTTGAACAGCATCATAATTCATTTTCATTTTAGATTTAATAACAGATAAATAAACTTCTTGATTAACAATATGTCCAGCATGGTCTATTTCCATAGTACATGAAACTGCGTATCTATCTTCATTTGGATTTAAAGAACAAATTCCATTAGAAAGTTCTACTGGAAGCATTGGTCCAACTTTGTTAGCTAGATAATCTGAATTTCCCTTTAATTCAGCATATTCCCAAATAGCAGTACCCATTTTAACATAATAACTTACATCTGCAATATCTACTGTTACTTTATAATTTCCATTTGGATAAACTTCATCTTGTATAGCATCATCTATATCTTTAGTATCTTTACCATCCATAGTTGTCGTTGTATTGCCTCTTAAATCAATTCTTCCCTTTTGCAATTCTAATTTTATATCTTCTTCTTTTAATTCATGAGGAAATATTTTTGCTTCTTCTTTTACGGCTTCGGGGAAAAATAAATGTACACCATATTCACTAGCTATCATAGCTATTTGTGTTTCATTACCAGGAGCATTTTTGTGACCAATAACAGAATCTACTTTAGCGAGTACTTTTGTTTTACTAATATCTTTTACATAATCTAAATGAACTATTAATCCATCAACTAAATTAAACTCACAATTGTTAATGTCAATATCAATGTCAAATGGCAAATCTTTGTCTAATGACTTTACATATATTTTACCATTGTCATCTATAACTTCTCCTAGATTTTTACCTAATGATCTTTTAATAATTTTAACTACTCTTCCTTCATTTTTATCTTTATTAACAAAATCAACTAGTACAGTATCTCCATCATTAGCACCATGAATATTATTTTTAGCAATAAATATATCATCACCATTTTTAACCAAAAGATGTGCATTTCCTTTTTCATGCATGTCTAAAATACCAGTTATTAATTCATTTTTCTTATAACTGTTACCACTTGCTTGTCTTAAAATACCCTCTCTACATAATTTATCTAGTTCTTGCATGAGCTTTGTCAAATCATCAACAGTACTATTCTTTTTAATTTTATCCATTATTTCTATAGGATTTAAATTTTTCTTTTCTTCTTCAATAATTTGTAGTATTTTTTCTCTCATAATCAACCTCACTTTTATTTTAGCACAAAAATTAAAAAGTTCATAAAAAATTACGAACTTTAATAGTCTTTTATATTGATAATATTAATGAAATTATAATAAATGCAAAACCCAATACATAAGTAAGTCTAGTAATAAATTTTTCTGCGCCTCTTTCCTTTGTTTTACCTAAAAGAACAGTATTACCACCACTTATAATTTGACCAGCATCATTTGCTTTTCCACTTTGTAATAATACAATAATAATTAATGCAACTGATATAATTAATAATACTTTTTCCATATGTTTCTCCTTGCATGAATATTATACACTATTTATATTAAATGTGCAAATATTATTTTTTATTTAAATCTTCTTCTATTTTTAGTAATCTATTAAATTTACAAATTCTTTCTCCTCTCGAAACTGAACCAGTTTTAATAAAAGGAATACCAAGTGCAACCGCAGCATCTATTATAAATGTATCTGTAGTTTCTCCACTTCTATGAGACATTATACATGTATAATTATTCTTTTTAGCAAGAACTATCGTTTCTAACATCTCATAAAATGTTCCAATTTGATTAGGTTTTATCAAAATAGAATTACATAAATTATTATCTATTCCATGTTTTAATTCTTTTTTATTTGTAACAAACAAATCATCACCAACGATATTTATCTCTTTACCTAACTTTTCAGTAATTAATTTAAATCCTTCATAATCAAATTCTGAAAATGGATCTTCTATTGAAATTATAGGATAATTCTTTACTAAGTTCATATAATATTCAAGAAGTTCTTCTTTACTCATAAATTTATCTTCTATTTTATATGTTTTTGTTTGTTCATTATAAAATGATGTAGCAGCAATATCAAGTGCAATAAAGACATCTTTACCAGGAACATACCCAGCAGTTTCTATTGATTTAATAATATAATTTAATGCCATTTCATTAGTCTTTAAATTAGGAGCAAATCCTCCCTCATCACCAACTGAAGTTGTAAGTCCTTCATTATCTAATAATTTTTTTAATGCATGAAATACTTCGCTAGCACATCTTAGTCCCTCTTTAAAAGATTCTCTTTTAGGTACAATCATAAACTCTTGAATATCTAAATTATTCTTGGCATGCATCCCACCATTAATTATATTAAACATTAGTTTTGGAATTCTATGTTCACGTGAATTTAAATATTCATATATTTCTTTATGTGATTCAAGAGCAGATGCTTTTACACAAGCAAGACTAACACCTAAAGTAGCATTAGCTCCAAGTTTACTTTTATTTTGTGTACCATCTAATCTTATCATAGCTTCATCTATTTCTTTTTGATGAGATACTTCAATACCTATTAGTTTATCTTTAATAAGTGTATTGACATTATTTACAGCTTTTAATACACCTTTTCCAAAATATCTCTCATCATTGTCTCTAAGTTCTAAGGCCTCTCTAGTTCCAGTTGATGCACCAGATGGTACAGCAGCTATTCCTTTATAACCTTTTTCTGTTGTAACTTCTACTTCAACAGTTGGAAAACCTCTTGAATCTAATATTTCCCTTGCATATATGTTTACTATTTTACTCATAACCAGCCTCCAATTATTTACATATTTATTATACAATTTTTTTTATAAATATGCTATAATTATTTTATTAAAAAGGAAGTGTGATACTAAATGTTAATTGAACAAATTGAAAAAAATGTTTTTGATGAGTTTGCAAAAAATCATGTACTAAGAAACTTTTATCAAACAAGTGCCTATGGTGAATTAATGTCTAGAAATGGATATAATGTTTTATATATTGGCGGATTTACAAACTCAAAATTAGTTGCTGCTTCTTTAATATTATGTAAATCAATTGGTCCAAATATTAAATATGGATATGCTCCAAGAGGATTTTTAATTAATTATTATGATACAAGTCTATTAAAAGAATTTAGTAAAAAAATAAAAGATTATTTCTTTATGAAAGGATTTGCATTTATCAAGATAAATCCTGAAATTACTTATAATATAGTTGAATATAATACGAAAACTAAAATAGTTAATACTAAAAACAAAGAAATTATTAACACATTAAAAGAATTAGGATATGATAAATTAAAAGATAATTTATATTTTGAAAGTATGCTTCCTAAATATAATCCAATTATTTATTTACCTAAATATGATTTAAATGCTATAGAAAATAATATTTCAAAAGAAATAGTTTCATATGAAAAAAAAGGTATTAATTTAACTATAGTTGATAAAAATGATATAAATTTAGCCTATGAATTTATAAAAGAAAAAACTACTAATCAAGTTAAATATTATTCAGATCTTTATGAAATATTTAGCAAAAATAATATGATAGACTTATTACTTGTTAAATTGAATTATGCTGAATATACAAAGTTTATGCAAAAAGAATATAATGAAAAACTTGAAATAAATGAACAAATAAATATGGAATTTAATAAAAATCCTAATAATTTAGAACTATATAACAAAAAAATGGAATCTGATAAAATAATTAATGATATTTCAAAAAACATTACTATTATCAATAACAGAATGAAAGAAGATACAAATAGTGAAATATTAGGATCAGCATTTGTGATAAAATACGAAAATAGAATAAATATATTGATTTCTGGCCAAAAAAATGATTTTAATAATATAGATGTAAAAACTTTTATATTTTATAAGATTATTGAAAAATATAAAAAAGAAAACTATCTTTATTTAGATATGAACGGAATCACTGGTGATATGACAGATACTAATCCATATAAAGATGTAAATGATTTTAAATTAAAATTTAACCCAACGACTTTTGAATATATAGGAGAGTTTGATCTAATTATAAACAAACCACTCCATCAATTATTATGGTCAACCGGAAAAATACAAAAAGAATTTTATAAGCCAAAAAGAAAAACACAATAAAAATCTTCAAGCATGAAGATTTTTTTATACATATTTATCTATATCTTTTGGAACTTTATCATTAACAATCATATCTATTATTTTTCTTTCTTTTTCTTCACTTACTTTCCTACCAGTAATCTCTGATAATTCACCAATTATTTCTTTTAAAGTATTTTCATTTTTAAAATTACCATCTTGTAGTTTCCTAGCTAGTGCAATAATAGTATTCTTATTAACATTTGTTTTAGACTCAATTCTATTCAAAAGATTATCATTCACATTTATCACCTAGTGTATTATATGCGCTAAATAGAAAATGTTATCAATAATTAAAAATTAAACATTAACCATTCAGGTTTAGTAACCATTAATAAACCAATAACTAGCATTATAATTCCACCAATCAAATGTGAATATTTTCCAAATTTATTAGAGATAGCTTTTATTTGTAACGTTTTCATTGCTATAACAAAAACGACAATATCATCTATTAAGAAGAAAAACACATATAACAATGAATATAAAATTTGCCATGTTTTAGATATATTGTTAATAGCAAGTATTTCACTAAACATAACAGGTAAACCAAGAGAACATAAAAGTTCTATAATATTAACCGATATAGCAAGTAAAACTATTCCAAGTAGTGCTAATATAAATGATTTTTCTTTCACTATCCTATTTATTGATTTAATAATTTTTTTCCTATTCTTTGAATCTACAACTTCACACCCATCATCCTTTTTATTAAATACTGAAGGTATAAATTTTAATATATTATAAGTACCAAATATTATAGCAATCATTGATATTGCAACCCTAATATATACTATTTTATTTAAGAAAACAGCTAAATTTAACCAAGATATAAGAAATAAGAAATAAACTAATGCTGAAGAAACTAAAAATGTAATTCCTAAAGCCCACATCCTTTTTTTATTTTTCATGCCAAGTAACATAGAAATTAAAAATATTAAAATCCACATTGCACAAGGATTAAACCCATCAACCAAACCAATGACAATAGCACTTAGCGATATAGAAACTTTTTTAGCATCAACTTTTCCTAAAATAGGAATATTTATTTCCTTACTATCATATTTAACATTTTCATCTCCATTTTTATTTTCATCAACTACACCTAAATAAATACCAACTTTATCTTTATATTTTTTATTTTTATAAAAATTAATAGTATTTTTTATTTCTTCATCTGTTATATCTTCAGTATATCCAGAAATTGTATTATTTCCTATTATAAGGTATGGTATAGAATTTGAATTATCATTAAGTATTTTATTCACTTCCTTATATTTTATAGCATTATCTTTATCATACCATATTTCATATTTATGAAGTTTTACATTTTTTTCTTTCTTTAAGTATTCATTTAGAAATTTTTCTTCAGCAGCGCAATGAGGACAACCATCACCATAAAATAAATATATATTTAAGTCATTTTCACTAGCAAATACGACACTTGGTATAAATGTTAAAAAACATAAAAATATACAAATCTTTTTTTTCATACATCTCTCTCCAGTATATTAATTATTTCTTCTTTTTTATGTTCTCCACATAATCTTGCAATTTCAGTATTATTTTTATAAAAAATTAAAACTGGTAATATTTTACCTGGATTATATTTTTCAATATCATCAAAATCATAATCTAATTCTTCTATTTCAAAAATATAATCATTTTTTAATTTATTAATTATATTATTCATTATTATGCACGATGGACACCCTAAAGATGATATTTTTATTACTCTCATATATTTTTAATTTTCCTCCTTCTTAATATATTATAATTTTAATTATCGCTTAATAATAATTTTATCATAAAATTAAATAAATTTAAATCATAAAAAAGAAGTTACTATTTGGCAACTTCTTCTGCTCTAGTTTCTCTAATAACAACAACTTTGATTGTTCCTGGATACTGCATAGTATCTTCAATTTTTGTTTTAATTTCACGAGCTATTTTATAACTTGTCAAATCGTCTACTTTATCAGGTTTAACAACGACTCTTAATTCTCTACCAGCTTGCATAGCAAAAGTCTTGTCAACTCCCTCAATTTCATTTCCTAAATGTTCAAGTTCCTCAAGCCTCTTAACATAATTTTCTAACGAATCATTTCTAGCACCTGGTCTAGCAGCAGATAAAGTATCTGCAATACCTACTAATTCTGAAATTACATATTCAGCCTTTTTATCACCGTGATGTGACTCTATAGCATTAATTACAACTTTATCTTCACCATGTTTTTTAGCAATATCTACACCTATTTCTACATGACTTCCTTCTACTTCAAAATCAATAGATTTACCAATATCATGAAGTAATCCAGCTCTTTTTGCTAAAGAAACATTTTCCCCAAGTTCAGCAGCCATTAATCCAGTTAAATGAGCAACCTCTTTACTATGTGCAAGTGCATCTTGTCCATAACTTGTTCTAAATGCAAGTTTTCCTATTAATTCAACTACTTCTGGATCAACCTTTGAAAGTCCAAGTTCAAATAAAGCTTCCTCACCTTTCTCACGAATTATCTTTTTATAATCTTCACATACCTTATCGTATAACTCTTCAATACGTGCGGGATGAATTCTTCCATCTTTAATTAATGTTTCTAACGTAACTTTAGCTATCTCTCTTCTTAATGGATCAAAGGATGATAAAACTATAACTTCAGGTGTATCATCAATTATTAAATCAACACCAGTTACAGCTTCGATTGTACGAATATTTCTACCCTCACGTCCGATTATTCTTCCTTTCATTTCATCATTAGGAAGTTCTACTGTACTAACTGTTTGTTCACTAGTAACATCATTTGAGTATCTTTGCATACTTGAAACAATTAGTTCTTTAGCTTTTTTATCTGCCTCAAGTTTTGCTTCATCCTCTCTGTCTTTCAAATAAATAGCTATTTCCCTATTCATTTCTTCTTCAACTTTTTTAAGTACCATATTTTTTGCTTTTTCTTTAGAAAAACCAGAAATTTTCTCTAAAAGAGCAATTTGCTCTTTAATAATACTCTCCATTTTTGCATCTTTTTCTTGAATTTCTTTTTGCTTTGCTAATAAATCTTTATCTTTTAGGTCTAAGTTTCTTTCTCTTTCAGTAAGTAATTCATTTCTTTTGTCTAAACTTTTTTCCCTATTATCAATTCTTTGATTTAGTTCATTAAGTTCTTTTTTCTTTTCCTTAATTTCTGCATCAGTTTGATTTTTTAATTTATAACTTTCTTCTTTTAATTCTAAAATGCCATCTCTTTTAGCTTTCTCAGCCTCTCTTTTAGCATCTTGAATTAATTTATCAGCTTCTTTTTGTGCAGCAGATACTTTTAGTTTATTAATGATAATCATAATAAAAGCACCGACAAATAATCCAACTACTACAAGCAAAATGGAGAAGACTACATTATCCATATCTTTCCTCCATTACTTCTCTTTCTAGAAATATTTATAATACTTCTATTAATATTTTAAAATTTTATTTAATTATTGTCAATGCAAAATTTTTTATACTAAATTTTAATGTTGTGTTTTTTTACGTTTTTTTAATCCTTTTATTTTATTAGATTTAATTTTAATATATATTATTATTACAATGATTATAATGATAAATTTATATGCCCAAATAAAACTAAATAAACTAAATTTTACTTTTTGTAAGAATATCAAATCAAATTTATCTAATGTTTCATCTTTATATTTAATTTCAATAGTACCCAATTTTGTACCCTGTTTAATAAATGGTGTTATGTATTTTTTACCAGTATATATGTATTTTATATCTTCAATGTCAAAATCGTTTTTTAAATAATGTTTAATATTTTTATTAGCTTTAATACTAATTTTCTTTTCATTTGAATATTTAACTGGCAATTTTACAACTACAGTATCTTTTTTTACTATGCTTTTATATTCATAATTTTCACTATAATATTTATAAGTTTTAATTGCATCTTTTATATGAGGGACCCCATTTGTATGTGCATTTAATGTAACTAATAAATATTCTATACCATTAACTTCAGCAGTTGTTGCTAAACAATATCCAGCTTTTTTTATATATCCAGTTTTAGCTCCAGTAATATAATTTAAATTTTCATTATCATTTTTAGCATTATATGTTTCAATTGTACTTTTCATTTTTACACCGGTAGTAGATGTATAATTTTTAGCAGTAAAAATCTCTTTAAATTTCTTATTTTTTAATGCATAAATTAATAATGTAGAAATATCTTTTGCTGAACTATAGTTATTTTCATCATATAAACCTATAGGATTTGAAAACCTAGTATTTTTTAAACCTAATTCATTTGCTTTATCATTCATTTTTTTAATAAAACTATCATAATTATTAAAAACAGAATACGCCAGTGCATTAACAGCATCAGCACCACTAGGTAATATTGCTCCATAGAATAAATCGTTGTAAGTAACCTTATCACCCACTTTATAGCCAGCAACAGCAATGTCCCACTCAATATTATTGTACATTTCTTTAGTGATAGTTACTTTTCTATTGTAATCTTTTACATTTTCTATAGCGACTATTGTAGTCATTATTTTAGTTAAACTAGCTATTTGTGTTTTTTCATTACTATTGTGTTCAATAATGACACTATCATCATTTAAATTATATAAAATATATTTATCACTATCTATACTTAATTCATCAGCATATATTGGAACTATAAATAAAAAGAATGAAAATATAACACTAGTTATTCTTTTGACCATATTTTTGTTTTTCCTTAATCATATAATCAGTTATAACTGACTCAATTTCTACTGCACCATCAGGATCTATATTTGAAAAATAAATAGTTTCTTTAACAGTGTCAATTTCAATATTACTCCAAATTAAATTCTTAATAACTTTTAAATCATTATATAAGTCAGGTGTTATTGATGTTAAAAAATAACCCCATATCAGCCTCTTTTTGCCCACTAATAATCTCTTATTTGTAAGTGCAACAACGCAAGAATTAATAATTATAAAAGAATTTCTATTATCCTGTGCAGGAAATGCAAAAAGCACTTTCTCATCTGGATTTAAATGTAAATTTACAATTTTACAATGAGCTTTAATTCTAAATGCAATTGTCTTTTTATATTTTGATTTAAATTTTTTTACAGATTCATAAACATTATTCATAATATTCTCGTATAATTAATCTTATAGAAATATTAATTAATTCCTATTATTGATTAATTCCTTTCTATTTATATTTTTGAATTATTACACAACTAGTTATATAATAATTCTCGCACTGTGGATTTGTATCTATTTTATTACAACCACATTATGTGTTAGATTGGTTTAAGGAGTCACAGATCACAGATTTTTATTTTAATTGTTAATTAGTTACTTAACACATTAGTTTTTAACTAATCGATGTTTTATTAAATTACGAGTTTACATGATTAGAAACTTTGTATTAAACATTCAATGCAAAAAACTAATTAACGAGGTGCTTATAATGATATATTATATTGGTATTGATATATCAAAATACAAATACGATTTCTATATTATCACAAATACAGATAAAGTAATAATTTTCATAATATTATTTTACTTTACCTTCAAAATTTTAAAAATTTCTATTTTTGAGGCTTTTGGCATGGGATAATTTCCAATTTGTAAAAAACTATCAAAAATATCAGTCTTATTATTGACTTTTAATAATTAGACTCCTTATAACAATTCTACATTAAAAAAAACTAAAATTCAATATTTATTAGTTTGTTTTTTTATTTAAATATGGCATAATATCTTTAAGAATCGTTGTAGATCTAGACGCTATATAATCATATTCTTTTTCAATAAAATGACCTTCATAATTTAAAAATGCATATGTGTTTTTATTTTTATAATCAAACCAGATACCCAAAAAATTCTTTTGTGTTTTAATTAATTCTTTATAATCATTTAACTTACTTGTTCCAAGCATCTCAACATACGAACTTTCAAAAGAAATATTTCCAAATAAATATTTTTTATTTCCATTATGCAAAGCATTTTTAAAATTATTTGACGTATCAGTAGCAATAAAATATTTTTTAAATAAACCATCATAATTATCACCATACCCAAGTTTATCTGCTAATACTTTATCACTTTTATGAAATCTTGATGACATTCCAAAAGACGAATCACTTAAAAAAGCCATAAAAATTTGATATTTTTCTTCATCAGTAAATTTGTATTCATCCCTATATATTTTATATAAATATAATGAAATACTACATGTATCACCAATAACTATATTTTCAACATTATTTGCTTTAGAATGATGATCTAGTGCTCCTATTACATTCGCATAAACACCAACAGATTGCGTCCTATCATTATGATCAATTAAAAAATAATTATGATTGTTTATATCTTTTTGATTAATAATAATTGGATTAAAATCCATACAATCATTTATCATTTTTTTATTAAATTCATCAAAATCGTAGTTTTTATCTAGTATAGCATAGTATGATTTTATTCCAAAAAAATTTAATATACTACTGAAAATTTTTGATGATACAGCTGAATCAACATCAATATGTGAATGTCCTATAACACATATAGGCTCATATTTTTTAAGTATCTTTAAATCTGGTTTGTTCATTTCTCCTCCAATTTTATATATTACTTATAATGTTCTTAATTATTAAATTTATTGATTCAATTACAAAATTATAATTATTTCTATTGAATTCCAATATTACTTCATTAGTATCGTTTTTTATTCTATCGATAACTTCTTCATTCAAAGAAGCATTATCATATACAAAAATAATTGACTTCATAAATTCTACAAAATTAGTCACAATAGATCTGGGAATAATTTTTGAATTTTTATTTGATATTTGAGTTATAAATTCCATTGTTGATTTTTTTATTATTGATGTATCAGTCTTTTTGCCTACATACTCGTCAATAATTTTTTCATACTTATTTAACAGCTTTATGTATTTTTCTACAATTTCAACATTAAGCGCACGCAAAGAATTTATTAAATTCTCTTCAAGATTTTTTCTAATTATATTTTTATTCACAGGGATTTTATATTTTTCAAATATATGAACAAGTCTCAAAATTAGTCTGTTTTCAAATGCAACAAGCAAAAAATCATTATCATTGATAATTTCTTCTCCATTTTTATTAATTTTGTTTGATATATATTTCATATGTTAATTTTACCATACTTTTTACACTATTATCTTTTTTTTATAAAAATTAACATTTATTTTACTCTATAAAAAGTTTTTTGAATATTTTTTCAAAAAACCTATTCCGTTCATAATACAATTACCGGATCTTGCTCTGTAGACTTCTTAGCCGGTATTAATCCACCAATCAAAGTTAAAATCATACTCAAAATAATAAATAATACAACTCCAAGTAAAGGTAAGTTTGCATTTATATTCACATTATTTGTTAAAAAATGAATTATTAAATTTATGATAAGTATTAGTAAGAATGTTATTCATATTCCTAGGATACCAAAAAGCAATCCTATAATAAATGTCTCAGGATTTAAAATCGAAGAAATATTTTTCTTTAATGCACTAATTTCTTTTGTCATTTCTAAAACTGAAATATATGTAATAATTCCAAGCATTATAGAAGATACTATCAATTATATAGACACAAACGCCTTTAATACATAACTAACACAATTTATAATCTTTTTAACAGAAGTCATTAATATTCCTGTTGTATCAATGTAATTAATTATCCTATCTTTTTCGTCATTATATTTGTATTTTATTATAAAAATCAATGAAATTTAAAAATTTTTCTTTAAAATCAAATTTTTTAAAATAAATTGATATCATTGTGGGTTCATTCTTATCTTCATATTCTAAACTGGTTAAATTAACAGTTGCATTACCATCCTTATTTTTATTAACCCTAGCAGACATTATTCTCTTTAATTCATCATCAGATAAGTTAAACTTAAATGCTCTCGCTATTATATTTTAATCAACATTAAATCTAAATGAAATACTACTCATTAATTCACTCGTAAGTTTTCCAACTTTTGTTAAAATATTCTTTTTTACTACGCCTGACAATGTCAATGTTAATATTACATTTTGTAAACTGTTTGGTGTGGAATTAGATTAAAATTTTGAAATACAAAACCTATCCTGTGTTTCCTATAACTATCCCAATCAGAATAATTTTTGTAAATACTCCATTTATTGATAAATCTCCAGTTGTGTATTTATCAAGCCCACTAATAATGTTTAAAAGCGTAGTTTTACCTGAACCACTTGGATCCAAAATAGAAGTAAACTCATTCTTTCTAAAAGTAATAGAAATACCATTCAAAGTAATTTGGTCATTTCTGATCATTTTATATTTTTTTGTAATATTTGTTAATTTACTATATTGCAAAAATTATCTTAATATTATACTGCTCAATTTTGCTAGAAAATAAATATATTTTATAGTATATGAACTAAGTTTTTTATATAATTATTAATTTTTAAAGTGTTTTTTTTGTTTATGACTAATTATAATAATAGGAGGTTCTATGAATGATAATAAATATAACAATATTTTAGAATTATATAATATTTTTAAAAAAATACATAATTATGGATATATTAAAAGTGATTTAAAAGATAGTGGCGGTGCTGGTAATACATTTGAAAGTTTAATTGGAAAGAAACCAGATTCTAAATCATTGCCAGACTATAAAAATATCGAAATCAAAACTAGTGTTTCTTCAGCATCATATGCAATTTCCTTGCTAAGTATTATACCTATAACAGGTAACAAGAGTTCAAATGAAATGTTACAAAATTTTTTAAACATATGTGGTCACTATGGTATCAAAAATAATAATAGTAAATATTTCAATGACAAAATTACTTTAAATGAAGTTAAATATCATTATAGCTATTTTATAAAAAGCTACATTGATATTAAGAATGATTGTATAATAATTGAATTTATAAGTTATGATTTAATACTTATCGAAAAAATGAGGTGGCCTATAGAGTATATATATTGTAAATTGAAAAATAAATCAAGATTTTTAGCAATAGTAGAAGCAGATAAAAAAAGATATTATAATAATACATATTATAAATATAATAAAATTGAATTTTATAAATTTAAAAGTAAACATAACTTGTCAAAAGCTCTTATGGATAAAAAAATATTTATTTCATTCAACCTTAAACTTGATTACGTCAATAATAAATATAAGGTGCGATACCATGGAATAACATTTGATATTCAAAAAAATAATATTAATACTATATATGATAATATAAATTTCGATTAAGAAAAATATATGTGATTTGTAAAAAAAGCATGATTATACAAAAATATCATTATCTATCTTGTATTCAAAAATAAAAAAATACATAAAGTTTTTCTTGAAATATTATATTATCTAGTATATTTTCTAATATGCTATAAAAATAAATCAAAAAAAAAAAATATAAATATATTAAAATAAAATAAAAAACCCTATTTCAGGGTAATTTAACTAATGGTCGGGAAGACAGGATTTGAACCTGCAACCCCTTGGTCCCAAACCAAATGCTCTACCAAGTTGAGCCACTTCCCGATTTATGGTGCGCCCAATAGGAGTCGAACCCATAACCTTTTGATCCGTAGTCAAACGCTCTATCCAATTGAGCTATGAGCGCACGTGTTTATTACGAATAAGATTATTTGCGCACAAAATAATACTTTCAAAATGGTGGCTTCAGTTGGAATCGAACCAACGACACCAAGATTTTCAGTCTTGTGCTCTGCCAACTGAGCTATGAAGCCAAAACAAATGGCGGTTCCGACGGGAATTGAACCCGCGATCCCTCGCGTGACAGGCGAGTGTGATAACCGCTACACCACGGAACCATTTGGTTGCAGGAGATGGATTTGAACCATCGACCTTTGGGTTATGAGCCCAACGAGCTACCAGACTGCTCTATCCTGCGATGTTATTATGTAATTATACAATGGCGGAGGAAGAGGGATTCGAACCCCCGCACCGATTTCTCGATCTCCCGGTTTTCAAGACCGGTCCCTTCAGCCGGACTTGGGTATTCCTCCATAAATAATTTGGTGCCCCAGATCGGACTTGAACCGATATGAGCTATTACACTCGCAGGATTTTAAGTCCTGTGCGTCTACCAATTCCGCCACTGAGGCACAAATAAATGGTGTCTCGCTGGAGATTCGAACTCCAGACCCCTTGATTAAAAGTCAAGTGCTCTACCGGCTGAGCTAGCGAGACAGATATAGTAAATTTTGGTTGCCTCGGCTGGATTCGAACCAGCGAAATGCAAGAGTCAAAGTCTTGTGCCTTACCACTTGGCTACGAGGCAATTATTTCAAGTGGTGGAGAGAGATGGATTCGAACCATCGAACCCGAAGGAACAGATTTACAGTCTGCCGCGTTTAGCCTCTTCGCTATCTCTCCAAGTGGTGCCGAAAACAGGAATCGAACCCGTAACCTACTGATTACAAGTCAGTTGCTCTACCAATTGAGCTATTTCGGCAAATTATGGTGGGCGATGAGAGACTCGAACTCCCGACCCCCTGCTTGTAAGGCAGATGCTCTAACCAACTGAGCTAATCACCCATAATTTGTCTTGCTGACGTAAATAAATATATCATTTATTATATTTTATGTCAAGACAAATCTTGTTTTTTTTCAATTTTTTTCAAAGTTTCATTTACCCATTCGGATAAATTTTCCTCTAATGGCTCAAAACCCCTACCTTTTTCCTCAATTTTCCTTTTTGATTTAGATTTATTTTTTAACTTTTTTATAGATAATTTTACCTGCAACTTATCTTCATCAATTGACAAAACCTTAACCCTTATCAAATCTCCTACTTTGAATTTTTCTTCCAAATCTCTTATAAATTTATTAGATACTTCAGATATATGTATTAAACCAACATAATTATCTTCTAAACTAACAAAAATTCCATATTTTGTAATTCCTGTTATTTGTCCTTCAATTATATTTCCAATTTTTATATAACTCATTTTTCATCACAAATTTATTATAACAAATATTATTTATTAATCCAATCTAATAATTGAATTTCTCCATTTTTTTTCAATTGTTTTTTTATAAAAATTAAAAATTCTTTATATCTTTTAGTATTTTTCATATAATTCATAACATGTTTTTGAATATTGGTATTTTCTTGCCCTAATAGCATTTTTTTTAATGTGTAAAAATAGTGTGATGGATATAATAAACAAGCAAAAAGCTTTTTTGGTGTTTTATTATTGTTGATTATCATATATAATTCCTCATAATCAATGGTATTATTAATAAATTTACTTTTTATATAATTAGATATTTCATAATTAAAATCAATGTTACATAAAAGTAAAGGATTTAAATAATTTTTCATATTCAAAATTGAACAATTGAAATGACCTAAAGAAACAGTTTGTTTGGTTTCACTCATTTTATATAATTGAACAGCATTTTCAGCGCATCCTATACAATAATCAAAGCTTTCCTTAATTACTGAATATTCTGAATTATATTCTAAAATCTCTTTTTCCAATAAATCTATTTCATTCGTCCATTCGTTAATTAAGTTTACTTCTTTTAAGTTTAATTTATCAATTTTTCTTTCAAATTTTAAAATATCACTATATTCTAAGATGTCACTTTCTATCGAATTAACCCTAACTAAAATAATGTTTTTGTTTTTAAATTTACTTATATATTCTCCATATTTATTACTCAAAATAGTGTTAATTTTAAATCCTTCAGAAAAAAGTGTATTAGAAATGTTGACGATTTTTTGAATGTCATTTCCATCATATTCGCTTATATAAACTTTGTAATCATCAACAAAAAAATATCTCTCATTATTATCATAATATATTTTTGATGGAAATAAATTGTAATTATAATTTAAAAAGTTTTTCATTATCTTACCTCTATATTAATATATATGATAATTTTTGAAAAACTTTATTTTTTTATAAATTTAATGTAAAAGGATTTAATTCATTTTGAACATTTTCATTTGATATTTTATCAACATTTGTTGGTTCTTGTACGTTTTTTACTGCATTAACATTCATTTCTGCTTTTACTATTTCTATTATTTCTTCCACAAGCATATTACTAGCAGCAGTCATATATTTAGCAATTTTATCAGAGATTTCCTTTTTTCTAGCATCTATTGCTTTTAAAATATTATTTACATCACTATCAGTGGCAAACACATTTGATTCTTGTTGTGTATTGTTGACTTCTTGTTCTACAACATCAGGTTTTTTTTCTTTATCTAAATTATTATTAAAATTTGGTTCTGATAAATTTGATGTATCAAACAAGCTAGCATTTAATTCAGTTGGCTCTTCGGCAATAGCTGGTTCTACAATTTTTGGTAATTCTATATTTTCACTAAAATTGTCTAATGATTCTGGTGAACTGCCCACTGTCTCTAATGTGTTTGATATATTATTTGTTACTTGTTTTCCAATATTAGTAACATCTTCAACTAGGGATTCTAATACACTCGGATTGTTCATTTGAACAGGATTTTCTAATTGACTTTCCATAATTGGAATTGATGTTTCTATATTCTCCAATGGTTCTGGCGTTGAATCAACTGGTAAAGGTTGTGACATTTCAGAAGAATTGGCATTGTAAGAAAAAGGCTGTTCAATTTGATTTGATTCAATAGATTGGGGTTGTGGAACAAAAGTATTGTTTGCAACATTTTCTAAAGATGGAATTGATGTTTTATCAATAACATCTTGTTTTCCAACACCATCCATGGTTTTAAAAGCAGTTTGTTTTGATAATGGCGGTATGCTACCATCTACACTTTGCACTGTGCTTTGTACAATACCTATGATTCTTTTATTTTCATTGTAATCCGGCGTTTTTACTACTACACCTTTTTTTATATTTTCTATTTCGCTTTGCATATTTTCACCTAACTTTCAACTATTTGCTTCATAGCTTCTTTAACTTTTTGCCATATTTGTTCATCTTTAATTCCAACTAAACTATATACCCCCGGCTCATTTTCAACAAACTCCGAAATATATATTTTACTCATCCCTTCGCCAGCAGATTCACCCTTTGATAAAATAACAAATCTTTTATTAAGATCATTAATTTTAAAAGCATTGACCAAATCTACTTCTTCCATTGTGCCATCCATATTTTTAATTGATATTTTATTCATATTTAAATCCTCTCTATTCTCTATTAATTTTACCACATTAAAATAATAATATCAATAAGATAAAATAATTTAATTTTCATTCGTAAAATTTAATTTGAATTTTCAATTTTGTTATTTGTAATTTGTATTTCTTAAAATGTAAAAAGACTGACTAATTTAAGCGAGTGTTTTTATCTCCACTGATGATAAAGAAAAGAATTAAATCACAATATTTAATTTATTTTTTTATTACTTTCTTACTTATTCAATTGATTATCATTTATTTTTTCTATAATGAAATATTTACAATCATATGCACAATTTTCTTTTATATATTTTTCGATGTTCCTTGAATCATTTATTTTATTAAAATTTTTATTGCCTTTATTATTAAAACCCTTTAATCTTAATTTAGAATATGCTATATCACCTACAATGATATCATACTGTGCAAAAAAATTTGTGAATTTATTAGCAAATTCGTCTTTATTAAATGCATCTCTATAATTTTTCACTAATTTATATCTAATGTTTTCCACTTCTATCATTTTATTCACCACAATATCATTATAACATTTTATATTTAAATTATCAATTTTTAGTATTAGTTATAACACCACCATAATATTGTGGGATTTTCCCTTGCACCACTTTTGAATCAATTGGAATTTCTTTAATTACTTTTACAATTTCTGACGAAAATGGAAGAATTACTTGAACATTTAATGTTATTTTTGCATAAATTTCTATTAATGAATTATTTATTCCATATTCTTTCACCCTTGTTAATATGCTGCTTTCAACATTACTAAGTAGCGATGTTTTAATTGGTATTTTTGCTGAAATATCAACCAAAATTGGGATATCATAGATAATACCTATTGGAACTTTATATATTAAATCTTGTTCATCTAAATAATTAACATCCAAATCCCTAATTTTTCCATTTTCAAAAGATTTTATACTTGATAAAATACTATTGTTTATTTGATAATTTAATCTATTCACTTTTTTATTATTAAAGTCTATTCTTAAAACATTACCATATTTATCACTTGTTATTTGCATAACCTCAGGCATATCATCTTCAAATATATTATTTAATGATATATTAATTATGGTTGTGGCTATCTTAGTACTTTGATTTTTTGCAAAATTTAATAATATTGAATTACTTTTTATAGAAAATGTTTTTATACGTATGAAAGTTGATACAATTACTATTATAAAAATTACTATTATTTTGTCTATGTTTGAAATTTCGATTGTTTTTTTTAGTTTCATTCTTCCCATATTAAATTATATAAAAAAAGACCATAATTATTATAAATATAATCAATTACAGTCAATTAAATAATTTTAAATCTAAAACATAATTTAATATAATGAATATTGTACCTAGAAGCATCAGTATAATTAAGAATATTGCAATTTTAGTAAATGTACCTGTTTTTTTCATATTTTTTTCTAAATCATCAAATCCTTCAAAATCTTTTTTACTGAAAGACATTGAATTAGTAAAAAATGATTTTTCAATTTGATTAGGTTCTTCACTCTCGTTGCTAATTAGCTCTTCATCATCACTATTTTCGATAGATTTTGCTGAAATAGATATATCTTTTAGTTTTTCTTTTTCCAATATTAAATCTTGAGTTAAATCATTTAGCGGTTGTTTTATTCTTTCTAAATCTTGAGTCATACTTTCTAATTCTTCTTTTAATGTTTCCTTATTTATATCCTCATTTATTGGTGCCAAAACAACAGTATTTTCATTATTACTTATTAAATCTTGTAATAATTCATCTTTATTGTTTTTACTATTTATTGAAATTGTTTGAATCAAGTCAACTATTGTTTTTTCTTGCGTATTTAAATCATCTGTTATGTTGGAACTTTCTATCTCATTTTCGATATTATCTTCGATTTTTATATTTTTTAGAATATCATATTGTGTATTATTCAATTTACGATGTCTATCGACTTCATAGTCGGTTGTTCTTTTATCTCTTGCTCTTTCAAGAACAGAGTTAATATCATAATCTCTTTCTTCTTCTTTAATAATTTCTTCTTGTCTTTGGTGTGGTAATTCTAGCGAAATTTTTTTTCGTTTTTCAATTTTTTCATTATTAACTGAGTTTATATATTTTTTTATTTTTTCTATATCGATTTCTTTTTCAGCATCAGAAATAACACTAACATTTGTATTAGTTTTAATGCTGGATAAATCATCAAAATCAATTGAACTATAGATTTTTCTATTTCTTGCTGAACGGCTCATATTTTCTATAGGTTCACCTTCATATTTTTCCATTCTAGAATTCATATTATTCACCAATATAATAATAGCATATTAATATATTAAATTCAAGAATACTGTTAAATTGAAATTAAAAAAGTAGATTTTTATATATTTTTTAGATATAATTTTATAGAAGGAGATAATTATGGAAAAAATTAAGGTAAATAGCGATATTTGCATTGGATGCGGATTATGTGTAAGTCAAAATGAAGAATATTTTGAATTTAATGATGAAGGACTTAGCAAAGTAAAAAAAGAAGTGGTTAATGAAAACGATAAAAAAGATTTACTTAATATAATCGAAAGTTGTCCTGTAAGTGCTATTGTTATTGAAGATGAAAAAGAAGCTTAAAAAATTTGAAGTTGTAAGATATAAGTAGACACAAAAAAGATTGTGCCTACTTTTCTTTTGG
>JAEDNL010000039.1 GCA_016302505.1 Bacilli bacterium | reverse complement strand
TTCTTTAATGGTGCAGGTGAAGGGACTTGAACCCCCATGGATTGCTCCGCTAGATCCTAAGTCTAGTGCGTCTGCCAATTTCGCCACACCTGCATTAGTGGTGGACCTTGTAGGACTCGAACCTACGACCGCCCGGTTATGAGCCGGATGCTCTAACCAACTGAGCTAAAGGTCCACTGCTAATTAATAATATCATAAAGATTTATTATTTTCAATATCTTTTTAATAAAAAATGTGTAAAAATTAACATATTGTGATATTATATTAATGTAAGTGTAAGATAAGGAAGGGCTAAAAATGATATTATTAAATTATAGAGATAGATTATTTAGATATTTTATATACATATCAATTGTTTTTATTACTTTTTTTCTAATAACAACATTTGCTAATATAAACTCAAATAAAATAGAAAGAGATGTAACACCATCTAGTATAGTATTTAATAATAAAAACACACAAATAAATGTAGAATATCCACGATATAAAAATGATAAAATAAATAAAATTATAACTGATAATATATATAATTATGTAAAAGTTTTTAAAGAAAATAAAGAAAATAAAATACTCAATATAACATATGATATATATAACTTTGATAATTATTCAAACGTAGTGTTTAATATAGATAACTCAATAAGTAAAGAAAAAAACAAGAATATATTATTAGATCTTTCTAAAAAAGAAATAGCGCATATGAGTAATATTTATGAAAAAGAATATTTAAGTAATGAAATAAATACTAAAGTATATCATAAATATTCAAGTCAAATATATAATAAAATTAAAGAGTCAAATATAGATAATCATACATATATAATAAATAAAAATAAACTTGATATATATTTTAATGATATTAAATTTGATAATATTGATTACATACCACATATAACCATCAATCTTAATAGTGATGTTGTAAGTGAAGAAAGTGTGTTTGATGAATCTAAAAAATATATAGCATTTACTTATGATGATGGCCCTAGTGACTATACTCTTGAAGTATTAAACACATTAGATGCGAATAACTCTAGTGCTACATTTTTTATGCTTGGTAATAAAATGAAAAAGAATAGTGAAACTGTTAAAACTGTTAATTCATCAATAAGTGAAGTGGGCTCACACACATATTCTCATAAAAATTTAGTAAATTTAAGTGAAAAAGAAATAAATAATGAAATAAACTCTACCTCAATAATATTTAATGAAATAACTGGAGATAATATAAAATATGTAAGGCCTCCTTATGGTAATTATAATAATAAAGTCAAAAGTGTAGGCTATCCACTTATTCTATGGAATATTGACCCTAAAGATTGGTTAGTTCGTGATAGTGATAAAATATATAATAACATCATTAAAAATGCATGTGATGGTTGTATTGTTCTTATGCATGATTGTTATAAAGAAACAGTAGAAGCATCAAAAATGGTTATACCTAAATTAAAAGAAATGGGTTATGAAATAGTAAGTATTTCTAAACTAATAGAAATTAAAAAATATACTATAGATCAAAATAAAGCAATAACATCAATAAGATAAAGTATTTTTTTAAAAAGTACTTTATTTTTATTTTATTTTGTGTTATACTTCATATGTTGATGTGGACCACTAGCTCAGTTGGTAGAGCAACTGACTCTTAATCAGTGGGTCTAGGGTTCGAGTCCCTAGTGGTCCACCAAATATGATATATGACTCGCAATAGCGAGTTTTATTTTTAAGGAGTATTTATGGAGAAAAGAAATATAATAATAACATACATATTATTAATAATTATAATAATAGTATTACTTATAATGGTATTTTATTATAAAGGATTATCTAATAAGGTATGTCCTAAATGTGAAAATAATAATACATCAACTACAACTGATACTAATCAAAAAAATAATGAATTACCAAAAGAAGAGAATGTGATAAATATAGGTAAAACTTTATGGAATAATACATATAATTTATATTGGAATTTCATGAAAAACATTGAATATACAGAAATAAGTTTAGGTGAAAACAAAATAAATAATATGAATGATTTTAATTTCACAAGTCTTACTAATAATGCATTAAATGAATTATATAACTCATTAAATATTAAAAATAATAATGGAACTTATTATATAGACTCTATAAGAACTAAGGAAGATACAACATATATGATAAGTGAAATAACATTAAAAGAAAACAAAGATAATAAAATAACATATAATGTAGAATCAAAATATTGTGCTAGCGGAGAAAAAAATAATTGTAAAGATATAGCTAATGTTAATAATGACTTTATAATAATAAAAGTCAATAATGATTATAAAGTAGAATCATTTGTATTACCAGACTAAAAAAGAAGCTTTAATAAATAAAGCTTCTTTTTAACTAAATATTACAGAAAATGCTATTGTAAATATATATCCAAACATTACAACAAGCATTACCCATGCAAATATTTTTTTCCATAAATTTTTAGTTTTCTTTTTTGCCATTTTAATACCTCAATAAAATTATATTATAATTAGAATAAAAAATAAAGTTTTAAATATAATTTAATATGAAAATTATAAAAACTAAGTTATTTAAATCATTATTAGTTTCATTTTTTATCGGTATATTTATTGGAATAATTTGTTTTATATTATTATCATCAAATGAGAAAATATTATTATCTGATGATCTTACTAATTATATTAATTTAATACAAGAAGGTAATTTTAAATATTTTCCATCTCTTATTAAATCATTTATATCAAGTTATAAATATTTAGTATTAATATGGATATTTGGTATAGTATTTTTTTGTTCTTTATTAATACCTTTTATAATAGTTTATAGGGGTATATTACTAGGTTTTACTATTTCAAGTATAATATATGTATTTCATATAAAAGGTATTTTATATGCCTTAATAATGCTTATACCAAGCACAATTATAATAGAATTTATACTTATATTAATTAGTTATTATAGTATAACCTTTGCTACTAAAAGTTTTAATGCTATAAAAAAAGATAAAACTATTAATTTAAGACATTTTATTAAAAATTATTTTTATATTTTTTTAGTTTTATCAGTAGTAACACTATTATCAAGTGTATATGAAATATATATTGGTTCAAATATTATTAAATTTGTAGTATAATACTTACGAAAGGGAAGAAGTATTATGAGAGTAGTAGTAGGTATGAGTGGGGGAGTAGACTCAGCAGTATCAGCATATTTATTAAAAAAAGAAGGCTATGATGTAGTTGGTCTATTTATGAAAAATTGGGACTCTAATATTAATAATGATAAAGAAGGTATAACAGATGGAGTATGTCCTCAAGAACTTGATTATAGAGATGCTAAGGCTGTATGTGATGAATTATGTATACCCTTATATAGAGTTGATTTTATAAAAGAATATTGGGATGATGTATTTAAATATTTTTTAGACGAACTTAAAAAGGGAAGAACACCTAATCCAGATATAATGTGTAACAAATATATAAAATTTGATTTATTCAAAAAAGAAGCTAAAAAACTAGGTGCTGATAAAATAGCAACTGGGCATTATGCACGTATAGAAGGAAATAGACTCTTAAGAGGAGTAGATAATAACAAAGATCAAACTTATTTTTTATCTCAAGTATCAACAGAGCAATTGAAAGATGTATTATTTCCAGTAGGAAATTTAACTAAATCAGAAGTAAGAAAAATCGCAGAGGAAAATAATTTACCTGTTGCTAAAAAGAAAGACTCAACTGGTATATGTTTTATAGGAGAAAGACATTATCAAGAATTTATCTCTAATTATTTAAAAGGTAAAAAAGGGGATATTATTGATGTAGAAACTTTAAAAAAAGTTGGTACTCATAAAGGTCTTATGAACTATACAATTGGTCAAAGAAGAAATGTAGGACTATCTGGTGATGAAAAAAGACATTATGTATGTGGTAAAGATTCTAAAAATAATATTTTATATGTAGCATATGGGGATGACTCTAAATATTTATTATCAGATGAAGCTATAATCGAAAATATGAATTTTATTTCAGATAAACACCCGGTATTCGCTACTGCTAAATTTAGATATAGAAGTGAAGATGTACCAGTAACAATAGAATATTTAGATAATAATGAAATAAAAGTAAAATATGATAATGTTAAAGCTGTAACACCAGGACAAGCATGTGTTATATATTTAGGAGAACAATGCTTAATGGGTGGAATCATAAAACAAGTATTTAAAGATGGCAAAGATATTTGGTATTTAAAATAGAAAATAAATAAATATTTTCTATTTTTTTATAGACATTTATATAAATAATTGATATATTTTAACTACCAAGTGTAGTTGTACATTACAATTTAACTAGTAAAATTCTATAGATTGAATAAATAAAATCGAATCTTTTTGTATTTAAAAATGATAACCAAATTAAAAAAATAATTATAAATTAATTTAGTGTTTATATATTGACAACATAGTGTAAAGTGTTATACAATTAATTTAGTAAGAATAGGAGAAATAAGTATATGAAAGAATTAAATGAATTACTTGGTCGAATAGGTATATCTAAAGTGAAATTAGCTAAATATTTAGGTGTTTCAAGACAAATGATATATAATTACCTAGAACTTGATTCTTTAAGTAAATGGCCTCAAGAAAAAAGATTATTATTATTAAAACTACTTGATATTGAAGAGGGTAATGAGAAAGAAATTAAAAAAATTAAAGTTAATAGTGAATATTTAGAAGCAGTTGAATCAAGACTTAATCAAACAGTTAAAGATTTAAATAATCAGAATTTTAATTATAAGAATCTTACTAAAGATGAACAAGAATTATTAAATGATTTGATATTTTTAATTAGAGAAAAATTTGCAGAAGAAAAAACAAAAGATACATATTTTACATTCTTATATTTATATCATATTTTACAATCAATTGATAATGTTCCGGAAATTAAATATTTGTTTGGATATTTATCTAAAAAAACAGGTTTTACAAATCCAATGGAATTCAAATTTGATGAAACTAAACAATTTATATTAGAGAGTATTATATTTACAGCATTTAATTTATATAATAATGGTGGGGCTTCTAGATCAAAGTTAGTTGAATCTCATAATAGATTTGTTCAAGAAATTGAAAATGATAAGGAAGAAAAATTAAGTCGTACACAACAGTTAAACACTGTAAAATTTCAAGCATTAAAAGAATTAGGTTATACTGAAATAACAAAGGATAATGCTTCAGAAGTTTTAAATCGAATGGCTGAAATTGAATCTAGAAAAGTATAATTTTAATAAAATTTATAACTGCTAATAATATATATTATGTTAACTTATATGTAAAAACAATTAAAAATAAATATTAATTTATCTATTATAAAAAAAGAATTCCTTTTGGAATTCTCTTTTATTTATCAATTATTGACAAATATTCCTTTTCACTGTTTGATGTATTATAGTTTTATCCATCTAAAATTGTCATACAAATTCTCATATAATTTTCATTGTTATAATAAATAATATTGAAGCAATAATAATTCCTATTAACATATATTTATTATTGTTATAAGCTTTCACTTCTTTTAATATATCATTAAGTGATAAACTTATCATTAAACCTGCTACAAAGATTAATATAAATGCTAACATTATTTCATTTATAAAGTTTCTTAATAATAAGAATGCAAGTAATGCTCCTATTGGCTCAGAAAGACCAGAAAGTAGGGTATATAAAAAAGTTTTACCTCTACCTACTCCACTATAATAAAGTGGGATAGATATAGCTATACCTTCTGGAATATTATGAAACATTATTGCTAAGCATAATTTAATACCAAGATTAATATCAGTATAAGCTCCCATAAATACAGCTATACCTTCTGGAAAATTATGAAGTATTAATGAAATCATACTAAGTACCCCTATTTTATATAAGGTTGAGTTATTTTTAGTTTTAATTTGTTTGTTTATTTTATCTATACTTAAATAACCTAATAAGAAAGTTAAAAATACTAATATTACTCCATACCAAATTTTATAATATTTAATAATAGTTAATGCTGAAGATGGCATTAAATCAAATATAGATATTAATGTCATAATAGTTAATGAAAATGAAAGAGATACTACTATTAAATTATTTATTTTTTTATATTTAAAAAATATTAATACACCACCAATAACAGTAGAAACTCCAGCAATTAATGACAATAACAATGGTATTTTCATAATATATTGTATTACTACTATAATTTTTTAGACCAATAATTTCCAAATTTTTAATACATTATACTACCCTATTCATACATAATAATATTAGGTGGTGATTATAATGGCAAATGCAAGAAATAATGCAAGAAGTAATGCAAGAAAGACTTCATGCAAAGCTAAAAGTAATGCTAGAAGTAATTCTAGATCAAGATCTACTTCAAATTCAAGAAGTCGTTAATTAAAGAAAGATATTCATAAATAATTGAATATCTTTTTTTTATTTGTTATAATTGTATAGTAGGTAACAATATGAAGACAAAAATATTAAAATTGTTTTTTATTTTATTTATTATGGTTATTGATTTACTCTTGTTAGTAAGAGTAACTTATTTTAGGTTTTATGAAGCAGCTGAGCCTACTCTAATAAAAGCTACGATTAAAGATAACAAAATGATAATTTCTTTTAATACCAATGAACAACAATTAAATAATAAAGTTTACTGCACAATAAAAGATAATGATGAAGTGCCAAAAATTACAGATAATTCATGGATTTTATCCAAAAATAATCAATGTTCTTTTGAAATAAATAAAAAGACATATAAAGCTTATTTAATGTCTTCCGATAATAAAATAACATTTGTAGATGGTTCTGATAAACTAGGAAACATTACTAAATTACAGATAAATAAGAATAAAATTTATTTGGCATTAAGTGATACCTACACCCCTACTCTAACAATTGATTATGTTGGTAATATTAACTCAAAAGTTATATGGACTAGTAATAATAATAAAATAGCAAATGTAGATGAAAATGGTAAAATTGAAGGTATCTCTAAAGGAGAAACTAAAATAACTGCTAAAGTCATGAATAAAGAAGTATTTTTTGATGTAATTGTAACTGATTTAATAGTTAAAAAACCAAAAGAATTTAGTAATAAAAAACCATATCTTCCATGTGGTAAATATTCTGAAAAAGATAATGATTTATTAGATGAAATACTAGCGGATAGAATTAATACTGTTGGATATAAAACACGAGCAGGTGCTGTTGAAAGTGCTAGATTCTTAGCATTAGAGTTTCCATATAAAATTAGATATTTTTCTGAAAACGGAAGAGGTTCTACTAATGGTGTTCAAGGAGAAGGAAGATATTATAATAAAGGGTTATACTTACATAGTAGTAGATTTAAAAATATAAAGAAAACCGCTCATGGTCCTAAAACATGGGGATGCAGTTTATATAGTAATCCATCTCATGGTAATAGGCCTAATGGACTTGATTGTAGTGGATTTATATCATGGGTATTATTAAATGCAGGGTTTGATGTTGGAGATATCGGAGCTGGTCTTGCTCCTCACTTAGATTTAACTGACTATGGAAAAAGAACTAATTTTAATTATGATATTGTAAAATCAGGTAAAGTAAAAGTTGGAGATTTATTAAGCTCAGGTGGAGTTAATGGTGGCCATATAGCAATGATTGCTGGAGAAGATGATAACTACTATTATGTAGCAGAAAGTCTATGGACATCTCCAAATGTAAGTGTTGGAATATATAAATATTCAAAGAAAACTATATTTAATAGATATTATTACGTAATGTTTATGGATAGTTATTATAAAGAAGATGGAAAATTAACAAAATTATGGTATTAGGAAGTGAGAAGTATGTATTTTTTAGAAGAATTTATTGAAGATAATATTAAAGCAATAGTTATTACTATAATAGTTTTAATAGTAGTTTTCTCATTATATTTTATATTAAGAGAAAAGAAAACTTATGAAATTATAGAATGTAAAACCAATGGTGGTTATTTTGAAAGAAGTATAGAATATAAAAATAATGATAATACTTGTAATTTAACTATAAATGCAGGAAGCAAACCTACTTCAGTTTATGAACTTAAAATTAAAAGAGTTAAAATAAGTAGAAATAATAATGTAGAAATTGAAGTAGAAAATAAGAAAATATCAAATAATACATTGGAAACTTTTACTAATCCTTATTGTAAAATTGAATTTAATTTTCCATGTAATGATGTTTATGTAAAAGATAATCATCATAGAATATATAGTAAAATAGATAATGTAAACTAAGATACTTATAATAATAGGTATCTTTTTTTAATGGAAACATTATGATAAAATTAAATTAGGTTGGTGAAATATTATGGCAAAAAAAAGATATAGAAAGAAAAAAATAAAAAATAAATTTAAAGTACTAGGAAAATTTATATTATTTATATTAATAGTATTTATATCATATTATTTATATAATTTAATTATAAATAAATTCCCTATTCTATCTATTACAAATAAAAATAATAATTTAGAAATAGAATTAAGAGGTAATTATGAATGTCTATTTAGTGATGATTATAAAGTACCTAGTATAGACTCTAAAGAATGGATAAAAAGTGATTCTGAAAATAAATGCTATACTAAATTCGATAATAGTAAATATATATTTTTAAAGAAAAATAATAAAATTGTTTATTCTAAAGATGATGTTATATATTTAGAAACACTATCAGATAAAGTATATATAGCATTAAACGATACTAAAGAATTACCTGTTAAAGTAATTGGAAACATAAATAACCTAGATTTTAAATATAGTAATTCATCTTTAATAGACATTAATGATGGTAAAATTATTAGCAATAGTATTGGTAATACTGAAATTATTACCAAATATAATGGTACTAAAAATAAAATAGAAGTTATAGTAAGTGATCTTATAGTTAAAATGCCTAATGAATTTGATTTTAAAAAGAAACATTTAGGTTGTAATCAATATAGTATTGAAGATAGTAAGGTTTTAGATGATATATTAGAAAATAGAGTTAATGAGGTTGGTATTTCTACTAGAGCAGCTGCCGTTAGTGTTGCTAGATTTCTTACATTAGAGTTTCCTTATAGAATAAATTATTTTTATGAAAATGGAAGACAAACTACTAATAATGTAGATGGTGAAGGAAGATATTATCACAAAGGACTTTATTTAAATGAAAGTAAATATAATTCTATAACTGGTAGTAAAACTGGCCCTAAAACATGGGGATGCAGTTTATATAGTAAGCCTGTTAAAAGATATGATAGTAATGGACTTGATTGTAGTGGCTTTGTATCATGGGTATTATTAAATGCAGGGTTTGATCCTAAAGATGTAGGAGCAGGATTTGCTGATTATTTAGATTTAACAGATTATGGAGATGTTAAAAGAATTAATAGTAGTACTCTTTCAAGTATTAGAGTTGGAGATTTACTTCATAGTTATGCTGCTGGTGGACACATTGGTATTATAGTTGGTATAGATAATGATTACTTCTATGTAGCACAAGCATTATGGTATGATGAAATTGGTGTAATAATTACTAAATATAAGAAGAACTCATTATATAAATCTTTTCCTCATGTAGTACTTATGGATAAATATTATATTAATGATGGTAAACTTACTGATATGTGGTATTAATATAAAAGAAAAAGAATTATAATTAAATAATTCTTTTTCAATTGATTTAACAAGGATTTATTGTTTTTAATATATTTATACTATTAATATAATTATTCTTCAATATTGTCTTTATTTTCACTTATTTTATTGTTTTCAATATCTACATTAGATTCTTCTATAGCATTATCTTTCTTTTTAAATATATTCTTAATACCAGAAACCCAATTGAATTTTTCTAATATAGAATTAATATATTCATTTCTTTCATTAATCCTTTTTCTTTCTTCTTTTTCAAGTTGTTTTCTTCTAATGATTAATTTATATAATATTTTATCATCTAATATCATAAAACAACTAACTTCATTTGGTATTAATTCGGAATATAATATAGGTTGTCCAGTAGTATCATGAGCATCCAATAACTCATCTATATTTTCTACTTTAATAACATTATGATCTTCTTCCTTAATTGAATCAATTGATTTAGAAGTAACTATAGCCCTATCATATTCTTTTAATATTTTATCAATAATAGTTTTATAAACATCTATTTTAGATCTACTGCTAAATAAAGTATACAAACTTATATAAAGTAATGCTAGACTTAATAATCCTACTATTAAACCAAGTACTAAAACTACTGGTTTTTTAATTTGAGATATATAATTTTTATCTAATGTTCCGGCATTATTTATAGTACTAGTATCAATACCAATATCAACTGTTTGTTCTGAAAGTGGTATAGCTAAAGATAATTTATTAACTTTATTAAAGTCATCTTTTAATATTTTACTTTTAGCTTCAGTAGTAACTTCCATAGTAACTATAAGTTTACTTTTTACTGATAAAGCATAAGTTTTCTTAAATGAATTTACATAAGAATTATATTCATCATATTTTATATTAACTGAATCACCAATCATAAAATTATTTAATGTTGCTTTATTAGTTTTTTCATCTACTAATACATTAGTTTTTTTATAAAGAATTTTATTATTATCATTAGGATCAGTTATTAATAAATCAGCTTTAATATTATATTTGTAATTATAATTAAGTTTAGCATCTGATTTCATATCAAACTTATAATTAATATTAATTTTATCAATCAAACTAGCAACATATTGCATATCTTTTCCTAAATATTCATCTGAATAGAATGAATTGTTTTTCAGATATACTTTATAATCAATATCTCCAGTTTCATTATAATTAACAACAGATTCTTTTTCACTGTACATTGAACCTTTTAGTACAAGTAGTGTCAAAACAAGCATAACCAAAGTAGGTATCATCATACATATAAACCATTTTCTCATTGTAAATGGCTTAACTTCTTCAATATTATTATTGTCCAGTGATTCATTTTCATTTTGTAAATTGTTCATTTTATCACACCTTTTCATTTAACCATACTGTCGGAACTCCAAGATATGGAATTTTAAAAATAGCTCTTCCAATTACTAATTGTTCATCAATAGTCCAACTATCTTCTTCACCATTATTATCACCCTTAGTATTGAAATATATGGCCCCATTATATTCTTTAACTCTTACGATACGGTGTACAATAACCATATCATTATGTTTATAAACTAGTACTTCACCTTCTTTTAATTTCTTTATTTCTTTTTCATTAAGTTTCTCTACTACTACTATATCTCCTTTATTTATTTTAGGTTCCATAGACTCAGAACCAATAGCAAGAGCATAGTATTTAAACATTCCACTAGTTAAAGAAATCATAAGAAGTATTATTATTGCAAAACCAATAGAAAGTACTTTCTCAATCTTATTATTATTTCTAATACTCTCATTTGTCTTTTTCTTTTTGAATTCCTTATATAGTTTATACATAATAAGAGTAGGAAATAATAAATTAAGTACAGTTTGAACATACATATCAATATCTGGAACTATTGGTAATATAAATGAAGGTATCTCCATAAATAATCTATAAGTTATTGTAGGCTTATAGCCAAATTTAAGTGCCATATATGTTAGAAGTATATTCTTAGATAGTAATGGAAGTGTACTTGTATAAAACATTTTAACTAGCCCAGAAGCAGTATGTAAATCATATAAGTAACTCACTAAAATACTATCAATAGAAACAAATAATAAGCAAGTTAATATTATTAAATATTTATTGTTTCGACTTTTTTGAATCAATTCATATCTTAAAAATTCACAAGCAACTATAATTATTATTATAGGGGTAATATTTTTAATAATACCAATCAATTTCAAATTGTAACCGCTTCTTAAAAAGCCAAGCCATACACCAGAAAGATAAATGATTATATAATATAATATACAATATATTATTATTGTCATTAAGACATCTTTAGTAAATAATTGTCTATTTTTTTCATAACCAAGAAGTCCAACTGAAATAAGAAAAGCACTTATAAGAAGTATAGATAGGCCTAAATAACCTATTTTATTTGTTACAAAAATATCTAAAAGAACTATAATTAAAGTAACTATTTCAATAATAGCAACTTTTTTTTCGCTAGATTTCATCACACCACCTCTTTTAAATATTTTTCTAATAAATATAATGATAAGGCATGCCTTACTCATTTCGCAAAATAAAGCATACCTAAATCATAATTTTTCATTAACTTTTAAATTACT
>JAEDNL010000038.1 GCA_016302505.1 Bacilli bacterium | reverse complement strand
ACTTCTGTATTTATTTTAAATATACTTATTATCTTTTTAAATACTGGTTCTAATAATATACCTATCATCATAAGAACGTAATAATAAAGTCCATAAACTACATATTTAAAACTAGCGCCATGCCACATACCATTAAAGAACCATACGAAGAATAATGGAAATGCTGTTATTATGAATCTTGATATATATTTTGATTTCATTTTTCTAAGTTTTAAATTAAGTTTCATATTTAATTTAGATAAACTAATTGGATAAAATATATATTCTTTTAACCAAGTACCAAGTGTAATATGCCAACGTCTCCAAAATTCTTGTATTGATTTTGAAAAAAATGGACGTTTGAAGTTTTCATCTAGTTTAACACCAAATAATTCCGAAACACCACTTACTATATCAATGCATCCACTAAAGTCAGCATATATTTGTAATGTATATAAAAGTATTCCAACTATAAGTAATATTCCACCATAATTATTTTCAAATACTTTACTTACAAATATACCTGCTCTATCAGCAATAACAAGTTTCTTAATAAATCCCCAACCTATAAGTACAAAAGATGATACAAAATTATCATAATTAAACTTTTCTGTATTAAATAATGTTTTAGAAAGCCTACTATAATTTGCAATAGGTCCTTCTACTATTTGTGGAAAATATACTAAAAATAGTAATACTTTTAAATAATTATTTTCTGCTTTCATTCTCTTTCTATATATATCAGTAAGATAACTAATTGTTTCTAAAGTATAATATGATATACCTATTGGTAATATAAATTTCTTATATGGAATATTTATTCCTACTACTCTAAATATATCACCAAAGAAGTTATTATATTTAAGTACAAGCAAAAACGATAAATTTAAAAGAATAGACAAAGTCAATATTAACTTTCTTTTGTCATTATATTTCTCTATCAATTTACCACTAAAATAAGTAATCAC
Source organism: Bacilli bacterium (assembly GCA_016302505.1). GTDB lineage: Bacteria > Bacillota_I > Bacilli_A > RF39 > UBA660 > CAG-1000. The sequence goes on along the minus strand of JAEDNL010000038.1, from coordinate 11,593 downwards.
TGATGATAATAATATAAATATTATATATTTACCACTGAATAAATAATAGAATATTAAGCTTCCAATAAGTAATACTATATATCTATGTTTTTTCGGAAATATATAATATATTAATACAAGCACAAGTACGAATAATAAAAATTCTACACTAGCATAACTCATGTAAAACACCACTCATTCATATTAAAATATAATCATATTATTTTAATTTATTTATTAATGATTCAATTGTACTTACAGATTCAAAGTTTTCTGGAACTAAATCCATAACTCCTATCTCAACATTAAATTTATTATTAAGTAATGATACAAGCATAATAATATCAAAAGATGTAAGAATACCATCTGTTATTAGTTTATTCTCTTTTTCATAATCAACACCTGCTTTTACTTCATTAAGTACTTCAATAATATCATTTTTCATTTTCATTTCTCCATTTCTTCATACATTGTTTTTAATTTTGATCTATCAATTTTACCATTAGCGTTATGTGGCATCTTTGGTAATTTGATAATTTTGTTTGGCTGCATATATTTTACTAGTTTTTTACTACTAAATTCAAGTATTTCTGTATCATTTAGTTTAAAAGATTCATAAAATAGTACAATTAAATTATTTTTAGTATCATAAATACAACAAGAAGATATAATTCCGTCAATAGAATTTATATTAGTTTCTATTTCCCCAAGTTCAATCCTATATCCCATATGCTTAATCTGAAAATCTTTACGACCCAAATATTCTATCTCACCATATTTATTATATTTACCTAAATCACCTGTCTTATATAATATTTCTGGATAAGACTCATTAAGTGGATTAACTACGAATATTGAATTTGTTTTTTCAGGATTATTATAGTAACCACTTCCGACAATGCTTCCTCTTACATATAGTTCTCCTACTTCACCAACGGATGCAAGTGTATTATCATCTTTTATAATTAATATATCTGTATTTTCACATGGCTTACCTATTGGTAATGTTTCATTATCTTTAAATTCTCTATTTACAACATAATAAGTACATATATCAGTTGTTTCAGTTGGGCCAAATAGATTAGCATACATTAATTTTGGTAAATGACGACGCCATATATTAAGTTGTGGCATAGGCATTACTTCACCTGCAAATAATACTTTCTTTAAATATTTTGGTTTAACATAATCAAATGTTTTCATATTAGCAACAATACATAAAGCACTAGGTACCCAGTATATAGTATCTATCTTATTAACATTCATGTATTCAATTAATTTTACTGGAAAACTAAAACAAACTTTAGGTATTATATATAAAGTAGAACCAACCATTATATTAGTAAATACATCACTTATAGACATACTAAAATAAAATGGTGTTTGATTTCCAAATATAGTTTTACTATTTATATTAAATGCATTTTTGAACCATGAAGTATATTCTATAACAGATTTATGACTTATTACTGAACCTTTCGGTACTCCAGTTGAACCACTTGTGAATAAAACATATGCTGCATCAGTATCAATAACTCTATTCTTTACTTCATTTAATAATTTTTCATTAGTTTTACATTTTAACTCTTCTATATTTAATATAGGTAAATCATACTGAAGTTCTTTTACTTTATCTATATTTTTATTATCTGTAATTATTAGTTTAGGTTCTAATGTATTAACTATAGAATCAATTCTATTCTTAGGTGATGTTACATCAACAACCGTATAAAAGTTACCACTATATAAAACACCAAACATGGATAAAAGTGTATTTATACTCTTATCAATAAATACCATGATAGGCATTTTAAATAAATTATATTCTTCTACTATATTACTACCAATAACTTTAGATTTTAAAACAAAATCTTTATATGTAATAAATACATTTTCATTTTCAGCAAATGATATCTTTTCCGGATATTTATTACATGTTATATCTAAATAATCAGTTATACTTTTTATCATTTTATTCTCCTTTAGCATATTCAAATATTTTTTTAAATTTATCCATTTTCATAAATGCATCTATCTCTATTCTGGCAATCTCATATTTATTGTCAAGTCTAGTTGCATATTTATTATCTCTTATCTTAAAAGCAAGTTTAATATCACTATTAGATGTTACTTTTAACATATCTTTAGTATATATTCCATATGGATAAGCTAAATATTTAAAATTGTATTTTTTATTATTTTCAAAATCTTCTACTAATTCATTATAAGACAATGTTTCGACTGCTTTCTTTTTACCACATTTATGATGCATATTATATGTATGACTTTCTACTTGAAGTAAAGATTTATTCTTTCTTAGTTCTAATATTTTATCATATCCAAGTTTTAATCTTTTAGGTTCATTTAATTCTTCTGTAACTTCAGGTATCTCTTTTCCTATTGAAAACATTGTTGCTTTAAAATTATATTTTTCAAATAATGGAAGTAAATTATAATATGCTTCACTATCTCCATCATCTATTGTTATAACAAATGTTTTTTCTTCATAATCACATTCTTTATTATACCAGCAATAGAATTCATCTAAATCAATTGTTTTCCACCCATTATTATATAAATATTCTAACTCTTTACTTACTTCTTCTAAATCATTAACCCAAGAATTATCTTTAAAATATTTATTTCTAATATCACTAGTAACAGTTCTATGATAAGAAAGTACTGGTATTTTAGTAGCTTTATTTTTGATAATTACTTCTTCTTTTATAGGTTCTTTTTCATTATCTTTTTTGATAATAGATTTCTTTAAATCATTAATATTTTCATTTAAATCATTAATTTTATTATTGTTTTTTATATATAAGACAATAAGTATCAAAGAAAGTATTATCAATAACAACTTAAGTAATGAAGAAAACATAAAAAGTGTTTTAAAATATTTATTACATTCTTTATTCTTAATTACTTTTTTATTATTTTTATTTTTTATACTTTTAGAAGTGTTCTTTTTATTATTACTTTTCTTACTATTTTTATTATTCATTCTAACCTCTTAAGTATATTTTATCACAAAATAACTATAAAGTCTTTTTTATTTCATTCACCATATTTTTAGTATAGTTTTTTATATTTAAATCAACATATTTACTTATTAAGTTTCTATCTTTATATTTAGTGTAATCACTATTTTTTAAAAATGAAATAACTTCAGAAGCACTATAGCATATTGGACCTGGTACTTCATTCTTATAATCAATAAAGAAATCACGCTTACCACTATAGTCATTTAAGTCAAAAGCATAAAATATCATTTTTTTATTCATAATACCTGCTTCATATATTATAGAACTATAATCACTTATAACATAATCAGATATATATATCATTTCACTTGTACTAAAGTCTTTACATATAAATACATTATCATTATCAATTTTAATATTACAAAGTGGATGTAATTTAATAATTAAGTTATACTTTTTATAATCAAAATTATTTATTAATTCATGAATATTCTTTTCAAATAAATCATTATCTTTTCTAAATGTAGGTGCATATAAAACATTAATCTTATTTTTTAAACTAGGATATTTTTTATATATTTTATTTTTAACACTATTAATATATTTTTTATCTTTTAATAAGTCTATTCTTGGAAGTGGTACACTACGTATTATAGATTTATCACAGTTAAATACTTGTGCCATAAATGGTATACATTCTTTTGAGGTGGTATAAACATAAGTATAATTTTTATGCATATTAGCACTTTTACTTACTTTTTCACTTCTTCCTTCATCTTTACCAACTATAGCATAGCCAGCTTTTTTACATATACCTATCGCATGCCATATTTGTATTATTACTAAATCTTTTTTATGTTTCAAATTACTTATTAGATAACAATATGTATCAAGTATAACGACTTTACTTCTTGATATATGATACATTTGTTTTAACATATGAAATGCGTATAATAATTTATTATCCATCTTTTTACATAAAACAACTATTTTATAGTCAGGTAATTCTTTTTTTAGTTCTTCACTTAATAATTTAAAATCTGTAGTTATATTGTTAGATTCACGACTTATTAATATAATTTGTTTTCTTCTTCTAAAACATTTAAAAAGAAGATAAATTGCATTTAAAATAAAATTAATAATCTTAATAATAAATGTCATAATATCTTCTCCTTAACTATTTTTTTCTTTGTAGAATAAATGAATCAACAGTTCTCTTCATACCTTCTTCTAGTTCTACTTTAGGACTCCATCCTAGAGATTCAAGTTTAGATGTATCAAGTTTAACTATTTTATATGAAACATATCCTTTTTTAACTTCATCGCTTGGATTACTAAATACTACTTTAAGACCTTTTTCAGGATATAAATCAACTAATTTTTTAGCAACATCTCTTATCATATATGGTTCTGTTTCATTAGCTAAATTATATGCTTCAGTATTTTCTCCATTAACCATTACTTCAATAATACCAGTTACTGTATCTGCAACATAACAGAATGCTCTTATTGCTGTACCATCACTATTTAAAACGATATCTCTATCATTAACAATGTCTCCAATAAAGTCTGACATTACTCTTCCATCATTATTAATTTCCATTGTTGGACCATATGTATGAGCAATTCTAAGTACATTAAATGGAACTCCATATTGTTCATAATAACTTCTAAATAATGCTTCAGCAAGTCTTTTACTTTCAGGATAACAATTTCTTCCATTAAGTGGATCAATAATTCCCATATCACTTTCAGTTATCTTTTCTACTCCATCAACTTTACCATATATTTCTCTTGTAGATGGGAATATTACTTTAGAACCTTTTTCTCTTGCGAGTTCAAGAACATTCATAGTTCCAATAGTATTTGCTTTAATAATACCAACTGGATTTTTCTTTATAGCTGTAGCACTAGCACTACCAGCAGCATGGAATATATAATCAACATTACCAGCATATTGTAGTTTTTCGCATACATCTTGATTCATAAATTCAAGTGATGAATCTTCTAAATAATCACTAAACGCATCACGTGCTTTATCCATATTTCTAACAAGTGCTACTACTTTAGTATTAGTATGTTTTTGCTTATTTAGTTCTAAAAAGAAATATGTTAAGTTACGAGCTATTAAACCAGTTGCTCCTGTTATAAGTATTGTTTTATCTTTAAATTCTTCTTCATATGGACAACTATTTACTAAATTATCCATATCTTCTTTAATTATTTTGTTCATGCTTAGTTAACCTCATTGTTATTCCTGCTTCTTTTTTTTTACTTTCTTCGTATTCATAATATTCAATTAAATCAGGTATTCCTTTAGCTTTACCACCATTATTTTTAAATTCTAACCATGCTTCAAAGATATATAAATCAACTGGATTAGTAATTTTAGTATTACCTCTAACACCTTCTGTTAGATATGTTTTCTTTCCTAGCATATTAAACAATGTACAGCTATCAATAACATCAATATAATCTGGATTTTTAGTTCTCATAGTTTCATGTGCTTCAATAATTTCACCTAATCTAAATGCCTGAGGTGCTTGAGCATTATAAGATTCTCTTCTTACTGGTACTGAATCTACATTAACTGTATCTTTACTTATAATAAATGTTTCATTACAACCAGTACATGTAATAGAGTTTCCATTGCGTCTTGTATCTGCGATATTTCTTGATATTAGTTCAGGACTAATAAATGGTCTTACGCCATCATGAATTAATACAACATCATCAGGACTACAATTCTTTTCTGCTTCTTTTAATCCAATATAAATTGAATCTTGACCTGTTTTACCACCAGGTACTACTGAAACTACTTTTGACATACCATACTTTTCAAGTTGAAATTTCAAATAATCAATCCATGGTTCGATACATACAACATATATTTCATCAATTTCTGGATGATTTTGAAAATATTCAAGTGTGTAAATGATAATTGGCTTTCCTCCTACTTCTAAAAATTGCTTTGGAACATCTTTAACTCCCATACGAGTTCCTGTTCCACCTGCGAATATAACCGCTACGTTTTTCATATAAAAAAAACCTCCTAACCTTATAATAGCATATATAATATTAAAAATCTACTTAATTAATTTATTCATCTTATCTACAACTTTTTTAGATGCATCACCTTTTTCATAACAATTTACTTTTCTTAAAAAACTGTTTACATCTTTTAAATACTTTTTATCATCAAAATTAATAATCTTATTATATAATTCATCATTATTTTTACATATTGGAAATGGATAATAATCTAATGTATGATAAAACCCTCTTTCAGTATCAATATACTTTTCAATATCAGTTGTATATAAGAACCCAGGTCTTTTTGTGATAACATAATCACATATCCAACTTGAGTAATCTGTTATACCAAAGTCAGTTACACATAATAATTCTTGCATATCAGGATAATTTGTTACATTAATAACAGTATTTTCATACTTTTTAGGTATTTTAGTATTCTTAAGTCTAAAATGATATCTTACAAGTATTACCCAATCTCCACTAAATCTTTTAACTAGTGCTTCATGTAATCTATTATAATCTAAATCATAACAACTAATACTATCACTATTTCTAAATGTAGGTGCATATAAACATATCTTAGTATCTTTTTTGATATTATACATCTTTCTTATTTTTTTATCATAATTTAAAAATTCATTATTTTTGTTAAATAAAATATCATTTCTAGGATGTCCTACTTTTAAAAATTCAGTTTTAGGCCAGTAACTTCCTCTAAAAACATTTTCTTCGAACTTACTATTAGTTATAATGTAATCATCAGCATTCGCAGAAGAAATTGCTTTTTCTAACCAGTCTTTATCACTAACTGAGCTTGGATCTATTCTTTTGAATCCCATTGAACCATGCCATGTTTGAATAACAATTTGACCTTCTCTTTTGAATAAATTCATATATGCAAAATTAGTAGAATTGTCAAATATAAATTTACTTCTTTTATATTCATAATAAAATTCGTTTGAGTCTCTACTTACTACTTTAATTCCATGTGGAAATTGTTTTATATCATTTTCTTTTTCACTACGAATAACCCATATAATTTTATAATTAAGTTTATTTTTTAATATATAATCACATATTGCTTTAGAATTACAAGTATAATCTCCTTGAAATGTAATAAACATAACTTGATTATTAACTAATTTGATATTACTTTTTTTAGTAAGTCTTTTATAGTATATTGATCTTATTTTCTTATTTACTTTTTTAAAAAAAGTACCATCTTTAATAGATTTGATTACTTTTTTAAGCATATTTCTCACTCTCTTTCATACTTCTTAATAGCTTCATAAATTCTTTTACAATTATTGTAATCTAAATATTTAAAGAATTCATTAACTCTTTTATCATACTTTTTATTTAATCTACAATTAGAATTTATTATATCTATAAGTAAGCTAACAACATCTTCTTCACACTTAGCTATACCACCAAATCCTATATTTTGATAATCCATTTCACCATTACCATATGAAGGTGGTAAATCATCATTATGATAATAAATTATTGGCTTTTTCATATAAGCAAAATCATATTGAACTCCTGAATAATCTGTTATCATAATATTAGATTCAACTAATATATCTTCATAATCTACTGTATTTGATGGTATTATTTCAACATAATCATTCTTATCATAATCTTTAATATTAGATATTAATGTTGGATGTATTAAAAATTTAATCTTATAATTGTTTTTACGAGCCATTTCTATAATATGTTTATTATTTATTAAACTGTTATATACTTTAAAATAATTAGTGTATTTAAAGTTATTATTATATGGTCTTACTTTACCACTTGATGTACTACTAGCGACATCTACTCTCCACGTTGGTATTATAAGAATTACACCTTTTGGATTACTTTTAAGTCCATCATAACGAGCAAGGCCACTAAATATTAAATTTTCTTTATTATATCCATATTCTTTTTTAAGTAAGTTCTTTTGTTCATAAATAGATGATATAAAATATAATTTATTGTTATCAAATATTCTATTTTGTCTATGATACATATTTTGCATAGTAACACCATGTTGTATACAATGTACTTCAGCATTAAATAGATTCTTATTATAATCTCTCATATAACCATTAAAACTACAAAATGAAGCAGCGAGTGAATCACTTGCTAAAATATGTTTAGCATTTAAGCAAATAATCTTACATTTTAAACTACCATATACTAAAATATTCTTATAATTCTTTATTAGTTTATTATAAGTATTAGTATTTTTATTAACAATATAATATGCTTTAGAACTTGTGTTATCATTTATATATTTAAATATATATTCTCCACAATCTCCGCCTTTATAAAGTTTATCATAACTTACCATTATGTCTTTATTCTTATAAAATGAATGAGTTAAAAAATAACAAGTACGTACTATAAAAGGTTTAATAGTTTTAAGTTTCTTATGTCTAAACTCACTTATAATGAATTTAACTTCATTTACGAAAGTATTCTTTTTACCTATTGTAATTACATTATCATTACACTTTAAACATTTATTTTCTATATTCCAATAAGAATTCTTTCTATTAGTGATAAGTCTACTAGAAACATTATTTCCAAAAGAAACATGTATCTTTTCATTATCTTTATTTTTAAATACTATATTTTTATCTTCTAATTTTACTTTAAAAGTGAAAACAACATCATTATAATATTCACGACCAAATATCTTATTTCCCATATAAATATCTGTCTTATCGTAATCTATTTTTTTATCATTTCCATAAATATTAACATTTGATAATTCAAAACATGTTTTATCATAAGAGCAATCAAAATATAAATAACCTTTCTTATAATTAATACAATGTACCACTATAGAATTAGACTTAACATTATCTACATTATATTTACATTTTATATAATCATCACTTAACTTATACTTTACGCTTTCATATTTAATATTAAGTATGTAATATACTATATTCTTATTTATATTTATATTAAGTTTTACATTATCAGTATTAATATAAATATCATCCACATTATTTAAAAATTCACGTGATAATTTAAGAAATTCATTATACTCATTATCATTAATAATACTATTTTCAACCTGTCTAATATTATAATAGAGTTTAAGTAAATACATATTAAATAGGTAATTAATACCCTTCCCTTTACAATTTTTTGAAAGTTCACATATAGTTTTCATATCATCTAAATACCAATTTTTATCAATATAAAAAGTATTCTTATTTTTATCAGTATATACAATATTAATATCTAATCTATCATAAGATTGATAATAATATGTAGCATGATTATATAAATACATAAGAATACCATATTCATTCTCATATTTACATTCTTCAATTAAACTTTTCTTAATAATAAAACATTCTAAATAAAAATTAAAATATCCATCATTTATATTGACAAGACCATATTTCTTTATTAATCTATGATTTCCATTATAAGGACATAAAGCATACAATTGATAATTGTTATACTTCATAAAATTAATTATTTTATTAAAATTAAAATTAAACTCATAATCCTTATCAGTAATAATTACATAGTCACTATTAATTGATTTTATTTTTTTTATATCTTTTAAAGAAATTACACTACACCTATCCATATTTTTATCTCCCATGAAAAGTATAACATAAATTAATAACAAAATAAAAGAACTTGAATTTACTTTTTTTAATATATATTTTATAATAAAAAAGAAATATCAAAAAGGAGTAAGTATGTCAAAATATAAAATTAGTGTAATAATACCAATATATAATGTAGAAAAATATATTGAAGAAACTATAAAAAGTATAATAAATCAATCAATAGGATTTGAAAATATAGAATTAATATTAATAAATGATGGAAGTCCATATAATGAAGAAGAAATATGTCTAAAATATAAAAAGAAATATGATAATATAAAATATATTAAAAAAGAAAACGGTGGAGTATCTTCAGCTAGAAATGAAGGAATTAAATTAGCCACAGGGGAGTATATTAATTTTATAGATTCAGACGATAAATTTGAAAAAAATGCATTTGAAAAAGGATGCAAAATGTTAGATAATCATCCAGAAATTGATATCGTCGGATTTAGACAAAAGTTTTTTGAAGCAACACATGGATATCATATAACAGATTTTAGATTTGACAAAGGCGATAGAATAATAGATATAACAAAAGAGCATGAATTACTTCAATTAAGTGCTGCTGCTGCATTAATTAGAAGAGAAGCAATAAAAAATATACTATTTGATGAAAAACTTAAATACTCAGAAGATGCTAAATTCATGACTGAAATATTATTTAGAAGAAAAAAAATGAAATATGGAGTAATTGCTTCATCAAAATACTTATATAGAAAAAGAAAGACAAGAAACTCATCAATACAAACACAAACATTAAATAAAAATTGGTACACATTAACACTAAATGAAGTTTATAAATTTACAATTAATTTATCCAAAGAAATTTTTGGGAAAATAATACCTTATGCAGAATATTTTGTAATGTATCATTTACAAGCAAGAATTAATAAATCATTTGATGTTAAAATGAGTAAAAAAGAAAAAGAAGAAAATAATAATATAATAAAAGAATTACTAAAAGAAATAGATGATTACATTATCTTAGAGCAAAGAATATTATCAATTTATGAAAAAATGCAAGCATTAAATATAAAATATAATAACAAAACAAATGAATATTATCAAATAAAAGATAATAAATTGCTATTTAAGAATATAGAAGTATGTAATATACATGACTTATATACAAACCTATATGAAATCGTAGATAATAACAATGAATTCATTATTAAATTAGAATTGCCAGAAAATATACTAAAAATATCAAAAATCCAAATAAAAACAAATAATAGAAATCTAAATTATGATATTAAGAAAGCTCAAATACAACAATTTAATAATTTTGAAAATTATGCACCAGAAATGAAATCAATAGAATTTAGAATTCTAAAAGACGAAACAAATAAAATAAAAGTTCTTGTAAATAACGAGAAAATTACAATTTGCGGAATTAAAGAATTTAAAATAATAACTAAAAGTAATCTAAGATATAAATTATTAAATTATTATGTTTACATAACAAAAAATAATCTAACAATAACAAAGAATATATTAATTAAATTTTATAGATTTATTATACATATAACACATATGATAATAAAACATCCAAAACAACTAGAATTAATACTTCTTTCAATGCTTGCAAATTTTAAATTTAGGAATGCTAAAATAGCATATCTTGATAATGAAGGAAATGTTAAAAAATACTTAGAAAAAAATAACATTAAAAATATTTATAAAATATCTGACAATAAAAAAGAAAATGATTTATCAAAAAGATCATTAAAATATAAATTAATATTATTAAATTCTAAAGAAATATATGTATCAAATAATGATAAAGAAAATAGAGATATAAAATATCCTTTTGGTAAATCAACAAAAATATATGTAAATAAAATGCAACCAAATTACAATTATATTGATCAAAATGGTAATATAAATAAAAAAATGTAATTATAATATTGAAGTTGTCAACAAAAAGTAGACACGAAAAAAATATTATTTAAAACCTAGTTG
>JAEDNL010000037.1 GCA_016302505.1 Bacilli bacterium | reverse complement strand
AAGTAGGATTAACTACAGATTTTGAAGAAAAAGACTTTTACGTTTTCTGTGACGCTATTCAAAGAAGTATCATTACAGGAGCAAAATTAACTATTAATGCTACTGTTAAAATTGATATGAATAACGCTGCTATCGTGGCTATGTTAGGTAATTTACATACACTTATAACAAATGGCACAGTAGCACAATTTAATAGTGTTATGGTACAATTTGAGTTGATTACTAATGTAGTAGAAAATGTTCTAACTTATACTAAATATAATGTCCCTGTAAATATGAAAATTAGCGATTTAGGAGGGGCTGCAGAAGATGAGGGCGAATATGCTATAGAACTTGTAATTAATGGCAAAGGAACTGTAGTGTCAGATTAATTATAGAGTGATTTATTTCACTCTTTATCATCTTAATAGTTTTAGTAGGTGCAAATCCTACAAAGATGACCGTAAAAAAAGATTTTAAATTAATATGGAGGTGATGATATGACCGGTGGTGATGTAATATTTAACTTTAAAGGCAATACCAATGATATAGAAAAAGATACTAAAGGTTTAGCGAGTAAAGTTAAAGGAATTGCAGGAGGAATTGCTACAGGTTTAGGAGCAGCAGCAGCAGTTGGGGCTACTGCATTAAGTGGTATGGTTGCAGCGTCAGTAAAAAACTATGCCGATACGGAACAGTTAGTAGGTGGCGTTGAAACATTATTTAAAGATAGTGCAGACCAAATAATTGCTAACTCAAAAAAAGCCTACGAAACTGCAGGATTAAGTGCTAATCAATATATGGAACAAGTTACTTCGTTTAGTGCTAGTTTATTGCAATCAGTAGGTGGTGACACTGTAAAAGCAGCCCAATACGCCGATATGGCAGTTAAAGATATGGCAGATAACGCCAATAAAATGGGTACAAATATTGAAGCAATACAAAACGCATATCAAGGTTTCGCTAAGCAAAATTATACGATAAAATTAATGTCTGCTTAATTAGTGATAATTAAGTAAGTGTATGTGAACCTTATCAAGGGTGTGAGATTAAAATATAAGTAGGAAATGACTTATTGAGATAATCTTGCTAACTGGGGAAGCCTAAGTCTAAAAGATATGGTTATCCAGTGCCAAGCCTAGAAATAGGAAGGTCAAACGACTATGAGTTCGTTACTCAGTACAATATCTATTGATACGATATTGGAAGTGCATACTATCTCAAATATATAATATCTAACTTGCAATAATTTTGTTTATATGTTATAATTATTTTAGGAGGTAATTATGGAATATTACAAAAAAATTACAGGTTATGAAAATTATTCAATTAGTAATTTAGGAAATGTTAGAAATGATAAAACTGGTAGAATATTGAAAACTTATAAAAAAGAAAATGGATATTTACAAGTCCAATTAGGAAGAAAGACAGTACCTAAATATATACATAGATTAATGGCAATAACATTTTTAAAACAAGAAAAAAATAAAATACAAGTCGACCATATAAATGGAATAAAAGATGATAATAGACTTGAAAATATTAGATGGGTAACAATTAGTGAAAATTGTTATGCGTATGGTTATAAAGAAAGAATAGAAAATAGAAAGAAAAAAATTATTGCTACTAATTTAAATGGTGAAAAATTAATATTTAATTCAAGAAATGAAACAGCAAAATATTTTAAATGTGATAAAAGCCAAATTGAATATGGAAGATATTATAAAAAAGGAAATAAAAAAGATTGGAAATTTGAGATAAAGATATAGTCTAATCCCACTTTTAAATAAGTGTTAAAGTACTAGGAAACTAGGGGTAGAAATGGTTAGATAATCTAAAATTAGGTTATGGTGGAACTAAAGAAGAAATGCAGCGTTTATTAAGTGACGCTTCAAAAATTACAGGAATAAAATACGATATAAAAAATCTAAATGATGTATATAATGCAATCCACGTTATACAAGGTGGTGTTGATGAGTTAAACGGTGGTTTAGGTGATGTAAGTAAAGGATTAGGTATTACCGGAACTACTGCAAAAGAAGCAAACGATACCATTACAGGAAGTATTGCAAGTGCAAAGGCTGCATTTACTAACTTTTTATCAGGGACAGGTGGAATAGAAGAAGTAATAAAGACATTTACTACTGCAGGCACAAATATATCAAAAGCAGTAATTGCAATGGCTCCTGATATTGTAAATGGTATTGTAGGTTTAATTAATGGAATAATGCCTCAAATCCCTACATTATTACAAAATCTATTACCTACAGTTATCAACGGAGCAATATTATTGATTCAAGGTTTAATTGGTGCTATACCTCAAATAATGACCGTTTTATTAGGTGCTTTACCTACTATAATTGAAATGTTATTACAAGGTATGGTACAAATAGTGACTACACTAGCAGAAATGTTGCCTACATTAATGCCTCAAATAGTAGAAGCGATATTGTCAATAATCCCTATTTTGATTAATAATCTACCATTATTTATACAAGCAGGTTGGCAGTTAATTACAGGATTATTACAAGGAATTATAGAATCAGTCCCTACTTTATTAAGTTATATACCTAAAATAATCTCATCTATGTTTAATTATTTTAAGAAAGTACCTAGTATGATGAAAGATGTAGGTAAAAACCTAATTAAAGGATTATGGAACGGTATAAAAGATGTGACAGGTTGGATTACTGATAAAATTAAAGGTTTTGGTAAATCAGTATTAGATTCTATTAAGGGTATATTTGGAATCCACTCACCGTCAACAGAGTTTGAATATATAGGCGTTATGAACGTCAAAGGTATGGAAAAAGGTTTTGAAAATGAGAAAGCCAAATTACAAGATACATTTGATAGTATGTTTGATTTATCACCTAGTCTATATGGAACATCAAGCACTAATTTAAGTCCAGTAATAAATGTAGTAAATAATGTTAATATAGAACAAGACCCACTAGGTCAAATGGTAAGAGATATTAAGACTTTTAGTGGTGGCTCTAAAAATGACTATAATTATGGAGGAGTAGGAGGATAATTCTATGATTAAGATGTTTATAAATGATGAAGAAGTAGTTAGTAATAAAGAATTAGTAATCAAAGAAGAAATGTTGGCTACTCCTTCAGCAATATTGAATAATTGTTATCCAAAAACTTGGGAGGATATAAAAGACTATGTAAGTAAATTCTATTATCCTAGAGATTATTCTAGATGTATCATAGGTCAAGGTTCTTTCGAACATGGAACTAATAGATATGCAAAGTTAAATATAAGTGGTGTATTTCCTACATTTGAAACTAATACCGAAAAGCCTTTTGATAAAATTCAAATTGATGGCAAGAGTACACAAATAACAAGCACAGACCCAGTAAGCCCTAGTCCAGATTATCCAAGTGAAATTGAATGTGTTAGAGGGAAAAATTTAATTCCTAATAACTGTAAACTTATTGATGCTAATTATACAAAAGAATATGGAAAATTAACTGTATCAGGGAAATTATCTACATCTTATTTATATGGTGGGTCTACAAATTTTATAGGTTTAACTTTAAAAGCAGGCACTTATACCTTTTCAGCATCTAGTGATACTTTTGTTAATATCTATGCAGTTGTTAATAGCAATGGAACTATTGAAAATTGGAATAATGGTATTACAAAGACATTTACTTCTGATGTAGTAGTTCAATCAATAAGATGTAATGAAGTAACTGTTTCAACAGGGACTTATTTATGGATAGCACAATTAGAAAAAGGCACAGTAGCAACTGATTATCTACCTTATGATATAATTCAAGTGAAAGATGTTGGAAAGAATTTATTCAATCCTAATACTGTTTTAAAAGGTTATTTAGTTGATGATAGAAACGGAAATGCTATTTATAATAGTGGTTCAATTGCAAGTGATTTTATTGAAATTAAACCTAATACAAACTATTATATTACTAAAATTCCTAGTGGAAATTGGGGTGCTTGGTATGATGAAAACAAAAATTATATTTCTGGAATATTAGGTTATCAAAGTCAACTTTCTCCAGCAAATGCAAAGTATATGCGTTTGACTATTAGTTATAGTCAAAACAATCTTGAGTATGCACAAAGTTTTATGGTATCAAAAGGCTCTGTTTCTATTCCGTTTGAACCTTATCAAGAAAAAATACTAAACATTGATTTACAAGGAAATGAATTATGTTCTTTGCCTAACAATATAAAAGATGAACTTGTTATTGAAAATGGTAGAGCAAAGATAATTAAAAAAGTTGGTAAATATAATATAACAGGAAATGAAGCATGGGCTTTATCTGGTACCGAAAGTCAACCTTACATAAATTTTGGTAATTATGTCGATAATTGTAAATATCCAGCAACATCTACTGAATTACCTAATTTATTATCAAATTACTATCTGCAAATCGCAAGAAATAATTTGTATGATGGAAGAATAACGTTAAGTCCTGGAAAAGCACTTATAATATACGACACAATTCACAACACTTCATTAGCAAACTTTAAAACATGGCTAAAAAGTGCCAATGTAGTAGTTTACTATGAATTAGCAACACCTACTGAAATTGACTTAGGCGAAGTAGATACCTTATCTACTTTCAAAGGTGTTAATAATGTTTCTTTAGACGCTAATATGCAAACTAATATGAATTTAACTTATTTATGGGAAAATTATAAATTGTTATTTTGCGGAATTGTAAAAAACAGTGGGAATATATCACTTAACCCTAGATATCCTCACTTTGGTAGTTTCCAGATATTAGATTTTAAAACTTTTTTAAGTGAAAGTGATACTTTAGACTTTGTTATATCAAATAAGACTATAACTGAAGCAATAGAAATGGTAATAGATGCAATATCTACTTATGGTTTTATCTTAGGTAATATTAAGATATTTGGTGCTGATGATGTAATTGGTGCTTATTCTACCCAGAATAAGACTGCTTATGATGTGTTTCAATATATAGCCGAGATAACAGGTTCTAGATGGTTTACAAGGTTAATTGATGAAAAGACAATCGCAATAGATTTCTATGACCCTACTTTAATGGAACGAGGCGATAACTTAGAATATAATGAAAAATATTTTGAAGATAATTATGTAGTAGATTTATCATTTAGTTATGGAAGTAGAGATTATAGAAATAAACAAGTAATATTGAGTGATGAGATATATGCTAGTATAGATTATACTGAAGTAATATTATCAAATGGATATCAAACAACATTTAATACAGAGAATAACATTGGTATAATAAAGTCAATATATATCGATAATACAGAAAAGACCTTTGCTACTAATAATGAAAAGGAAACTGGAATAGACGCTGAATTTTATTACACACCAGGCAAGAGTTCGTTTGAAAGTGACGGTTCTACTTATCCAGCAGGAACACAGATAACGATTACTTATACCCCTTTAGTAAGAGGTAGACAAGTAGTATATAACAATGATGAAGTGGCTAGAATTTATGCTCAAACAGGCAGGAAAGGTGTTATTGCTAGATATGAAAGTAGAAATGATATCTTATCTAGTAAAGAACTTGACAAAGTAGGTCAATCTTATATCAAATATAAAGGTAGTCCTGAAGTAATATTAACTTTAACTACTGAAGAAAAAGATTTATACAATATAGGACAAATAGTGTACTTTGATAGTCCTATTCCTGAATTAGCACAAGATTATATGATAAAGAGTAAACAAATTAAGATTATAATGATTGATGAAATTAGTCAAAAAGTATTCTTTATCTATGAATTAACAAGTTCTTTTAATGCCGAAAAAGAAATAAATTATTTTGATAATCAAAGAAATAAAAATAAGGGCAATATATCAGTTGGAGAAACAATTACAAGAAATATCGATATAGAAAATACTGCTAATATTATATTTAAAGATATGACTATAAATGAAGCATCAGCAACAGGAAATAACTTATTGAATAGTGTATTAAATAGTCCATTTGTTGAATAATAAGGAGGAATTTATGACAAATGATTTTAAAGAGAAATTGTTAGCATTTTTGACTGGAAAGATAACACAAGAAACAGGAGATAATACTCCTCAATTTGAAAGCACAAAAACAATAACAAATAATTTATATACCTATATAGCAAATAATACTACTAGACCCAATGGGCTTGGTATTATTCGTGGAAAAAATAGTTCAGGAGAAGATTTAGATATATATTTGTTATATGGTTTAGATAGAACTGATAACGAAGGATACAAAGGATATATAGTAATTCTTGATAAAAATTATATGCCGATTCAGTTTATTAATAAATATTCTAGTGGAGCAGATTTTGGAAAATTTGAAATTTTAAAAGTTGGAGATGATGGTAAATTCTTTGGAGTAGAAAGTATAATAGAAAATAACAACGAACGAAAAAGATTTATAATGTTAAATAACATCTTAGTTAAATCTACTGATGAAATTAATTATCAAGTGAATATAAGAAGAGCATATTTCTTAGATAATAGTTTACAATCGTCTAGCCACCCAATATTAGATGTATTAAAGAAGCCCGGAGGAAGCAATTATATATTTGTTTCTTCTATTGGCTTGTTGCTTGTTGAATTTAAGATTAATGTTGGTGTTGCTAACGAATGGAATATATTAAATAATAACACTGGTTTAAGTGTACCAGCAGAAACGACATGGGCTTCTTGGGATAATAATAATAATTTAAAGTTAAAAACATTAGTAATAGCCAATAGAAATGCTTATATAATAGAGAATAGTGACAACAATCTAGTAATTACCAAAACATATAACAATATAATCTCAACAAATGATAATATTTATTTAACAAATGCTACTATGCTTAATCAAAACGATATCTATTTAGCCTTATATAATGAAAAAGATAATACTTCTAATTATAATGTTTATATTTATAAATTAGGCAATAATGCTGAGTTAATAAATAGAACTTATAATACCGAAGCATATCCGACTGGTTTTAGTAACTTTATGTATTTATTTAATGATGGAAGAAATGCTTATATATCATTTAATTTACCCCAGTCTGTTGGGAACAGATTTTATCTAGGTCTAATATCAGGCACAAATGTTTATTTTGATGATATAGGAACTATAAATGAATATTCATCTTTCTTTATACCTTTTATTTCAAGTCAATTTAATTTATATTCTTTCTTTATTCAAAATGATAATACTGGATATTTGATAAAGACAATATTTAATAATTTGAATTATAATGGCTTAGATTATGAAGATATAAACAGTTTAGTTCCGAATAGTGTTAACTTATATAATGAAAATGGGGTTGTAATATTTTCAAGAAACTTGTATAATAGAGTTGTAAATAATAACACTACGATATCAATTTTAGAGATACCAAACGATATGTTAAATGACGAAATAATATCTAACGAATTATTATTAAGTGAAACTAACACTAAATTAGTAAATGCTAATGAAAAGATAGAAACTAATATCTATGAAACTGTTGATATTAACTTTTATAATACAATAAATATGAGAAATGATAATAATCCTCAAAATTCAATTATGAATAGCATAGGAGCAAGTAGATTAAATAATAGTTCATCTAATTTAAAAGATTATGATAATGCTAAAGCAAACAAACTAAGAATAAATTATGATGATGGTTCTAGTTCAATATCAAGTATAGATAGTAGTAATCAAATAATTATTGATGGAACAATTGCTACTTATAAATTCTTAGTATATAATCCAGGAAATAAAAATATAGTAAATGTAGAAATAATAAGCCAAGATGAATTAACTAATTATCAAACAATAACTTTAAATAATTTATCTAGTAATAAATTATATGAAATAACTCAAAAAGTGGAGGTGTTATAATGCAAAAATTATCATATGCCGATAAAGTGGCATTAAATACAAATGCAAGTGTACCAGATGTTAATAAATGTAATGCAAGTGATATGAATTCTATCAAGAATATCACAAATGCTAATGTAGATGAATATAATGAATTTTCTAATAATCAAAAAACATTAAATGGTCAATATTCTCAATCTATATTTAATTTAGAAAATAACAAGCAAGATAATATAGTGAGTGGTACAAGTTTACCATCAACCGTTGTAAATGGACAAATATTCTTGTTGTATAATTAGGAGTGATATGAAATGGAATTAACGACTAATTATCAAATGCTTAATCAGGCTTATTTAGGAAATTCTTATGGAGACTTATATGTAAGAATATATGCTAAATATTCCGAAAGAGATGAGGATAATAATAGAACAAAGGTACAATATCAAGCACGAGCCTATTATAGTGGAAATACTTATATTGCCGATGTAGGAGGAAATGGTAATGTTAACGGAACTTCAGCAAGTCAAGTAAGTGGTTCATGTACTAATGTACCATCAGGAGAATATACCTTTGCTACTACTGAGGCTTGGGTAGAACATAATGAAGATGGAACAAAAAGTATAAGTGCTAGTGCTTATCTCAATATGCCTAACTGGGGGTGGAACAATACTGCTTCAGGTACTGCAACATTACCTCCTTATGACATAGGAATATTAAGAATTGGAGTAAATGGAGAATATAAAAAAGCAAAGGCTTATTTAGGGGTTAATGGTTCATGGAAGAAGTGTAAAGTTTATCTAGGTGTTAATAATACTTGGAAGAAAGGGGTATAAATATATGAACGACACGATTTTAGTAGCATTAATATCTTTTCTAGGAACTTGCATAGGTTCGTTTACAGGCATGAGTTTGATTAAGTGGCGAATACAACAGTTAGAAAAGAAGGTTGAAAAGCATAATTCAGTAGTAGAACGAACTTTTAGAATAGAAGATGACATTAAGTATATAAAAGAAGATATTAAAGATTTGAAAGCGAGGTGTTAAAATGAAATTTTCAAAGTGGTTAAAAGCAGCATTGATTAGAGCAATTAAAACCGTAGCACAAACTGCAATTGCTACAATAGGAACAAGTGCAGTTATGGGTGATGTTAATTGGATTATGGTAGGTAGTAGTAGCCTATTAGCAGGAATATTAAGTATATTAACATCAATAGCAGGACTACCAGAAGTTAAAGATGAGGGGAGTAAATAATATGGCAGTAATGAAAGCAAAACAATTCGTTGATATATGTATTGCAATAGCCAATTCACCTACAGTTTATTATAGCGTATCAGGTGGTGCGTGGTGTAAATGGAACGGGTCAAAATGGAATATGGATTGTGTTTGTATGATTAAAGGAATTTTATGGGGCTTTAATTTTAATAAATCGGCATCACACGGAGGAGCAGTATATGCTTCAAACGGTGTATATGATGATAACGCAGACCAAATTATGAAAAGATGTACCAAAGTATCTACTGATTTTAAAAATATTAAAGTTGGTGAGATTCTACATATGGGAGGACACGTTGGAGTTTATATAGGTAATAGACAAGTAGTAGAGAGCACTGCTGCGTGGAATTATTGCACTCAAATATCTACAGTAGATGAAAACGGAGCAAGACATAAAGGAAATAATTATTGTGGTTATTGGCAGCAACACGGTGAATTATCATATATAGATTATGAGGAGGAAAAATCTATGAAGCATAAAGTTAGTGAAGTAGTAGAAATTAACGGAGTATATGTTAGCAGTATGTCAACAGAAAAATTAACTCCAAAAATTACTAAAGGAACAATAACAAAGATAGTAGAGGGAGCAAGGAATCCTTATTTACTTGATAATGGTAATATAGGTTGGGTAAATGATGATTGTATTGTAGAGCCTAAACCTACTGATTATAAAATATTATATGAAGAAGAAGTAGAAAAGAATAAAAAACTTACAGAAGAAAATTCTAAATTAAAAGAAAAAATAGATAAAGCCATAAAGGATTTATCATAATATAAAGGTGATATTATGAGTAGAAGTGGGTCTAAAGCAGTAAAACTTCAATTGTTTTTAAAATGTGGTAGGGTAGATATGTATAATATGGAAATATTCGCAAAAGAAAAATTACAATTACATCACGACCCCCCATTTAGACTTACTCATCATACTATCTATGAAGAAAGTTATCTATTAAGTAAAGATACACACGTTGAATTACATAAATTAGAATTAGATAATCACCCTGAATATGATAGACGTATGGAAATTATCAGGGAAAATAAAAAAATATTAGAAAAAAGATATACAAAAAAGCCTTAATTTATGGGCTTTTTTAATTTTTTTTACATTTTTTAGGACAAATTTATCAAAAATGCTTGACTATTATTACCATATATGGTAAGATATAATTGTCACAGGGAATAATAGTGACAGAGGAGGTAAGATAATGAAGTATTACGTAATATCATTTCAAAATATAGTGACAGGTGAAATTAAAGAATATTACAAATATATAAGTGCAAGTGAAATTAAAAAATTTGCAATTGAAATGGTAGAAAAATCTAATCTTAATAAAGATGAAGTAAGAATACATATTTACGAATTAAAAGAAGTTATATACAACGGTGAATATTAAAATTAATTATTGGAGGTGAAACAATGACAAGAATAATTGATTTAAGTTGGTTAAATGAAATACGTGATATTTGCGATAAGGCAGACAATAAACCTGTAATAGAAGCATATAAATATTATAAGCCACGTGAGAATCATTTAGGAAAAAAAGAAAAAGTATATTTAGAAATGTTAGAAAAAGAAATTAAAGAAAGAAATATACAAATAAATTGGAATAATTAAAAAATAGTGTAAAATGATGTAAAATTTAATAGTTTATAATTGCATTGTATTACCATTTATGGTAAGATATAGTTGTAGGAGGTGATAGTATGATAAAACTATTAGAAATTAAGAAAGTAGAAAAATTAATCAATGATAAAGGTTATATACCATTTACCGTTGGTAATAGAATTATGTTATTATTTAATCAGGCTACAGGTAAAACCTACACGCCAAAAAATGAAATGTATTTATAGGAGGATTTATGAAAAAGAAAAGATTAAATTGGGGGGCTATATTAAAAGGGTTGTTATTTGTATCAAGTTTAATGGTTGTAGTTGATACACTTTATGAATTACTTATTAAACCGTTTTTTACATTAAGACCGGTGACTTTAACTTCATTTGGTTGCATTGTATTAGTATTGGCTACTATAGTATTATGCAATACAATTGAATATTTTAAAGGTAGGTTATCTAAATGAAAAAGAAAAAGAAAATAGAATTATTAAAAATGAAATATAGAGCATTAGAACATAATATTTGTTATAAAGAAAATTACTCTAAAAGGGTTATGATAACACTATTAATTTTATTGATATTAGATTTAATAGTATTATATTTAGTATGGTGACTTTATGGCAGAAATGGATTTTAAATTAAAAATATACTTTAATATGTATAAAGATTCACCAATCATTAGAAGAAGTTATTTTACTAAAAAATTTATAAAAAACACGGTAAATTTAATTATTTACCTGAATTAATCCTAATGATTGAAAGATACCAATTAAAAAAGTATGGTAATTTAATAGATTATTACGTAGGCTATGCACCTAGTAAAAAAGGGAGGAAAAGATAATGTATAAATGCAATGATTGTGGTAGGGAGTTTGAGAATCCAAAGGTTGAAAAAGAAGTTATAGGGACAGATAATCAAACAGGAATTATTGATTATGAATATTGTCCGTATTGTGATAGTAGCAGCATTAAATTAAAAGAATTAAAATGTAGTAATTGTGGAAGTCTAATTATTAATGACTATTATCGTGTATTAGATAATATATTACAAACAAAATATTTTGATAGTGAAGATGAAAATTGTTTTTGTAGTAAAGATTGTTTTTGCGATTATGTTATGTTAGAGGAGGCTAGTTTAGATGATGACGAATAAAGAATTAGACGAATTAAAGGCTCAATTTCCTCCTCTACCGAAAGAAAAGCCACTAGCATATAAAATATATAATTATTTAAAAACAAACGCTAGAGGCTACAAAAACAGGGTTAAAGCAGATGTTTTAATGAGTGAGTTTGGAATAACTGATAATAAAACCTTAAGAAGTTATATACAAGAGATAAGAGAAAGCGAAATATTACAAAAAATAATTTGTAGTGAAGCAGGCAGTAATGGTGGCTATTGGGTAGCAGCAAATCAAAAAGAAGTAAGTAAAACATTAGACCATTTATATAAAAGAGCAATTGAAATGTTAAAAAATTATTCAATATTACGCAATAAGGCACGATTAAACGGTCAAAAGCGTATTAAATTAACAAAATATCAAAAGGATTGTATAGAATCAATATTAGGAGGTGAAGAAGATGTTAAAGATAAAAGATAATGTAGATTTTAAAGAATTAGAGAAGTATGGGTTTACTGGTTATATAAGAGAATATTCAAGAAAATATAACAATGACATTATTACTTGTATTGACAAAGAAACAAGAGAAATAAGAGATATTGACACAGATTATAAATTTCTTATGATGAAAGATTTAGGTGAAAGCAAAAGAGTTAATGACTTAATAAAAGCCGATTTAGTAGAGAAAGTAGAAGATGAATAATGGAACAGGAAGCAATATATATACTAACTTTATTAAAATTAAAGAATCACGAAAAATTAAAAG
>JAEDNL010000086.1 GCA_016302505.1 Bacilli bacterium | reverse complement strand
GCATGCCGGTCTCCAAAACCGTTGGGGAGGGTTCGAGTCCTTCTACCCCTGCCATAGAGTTAGTTACTGCGGACAAACGAGTGCAAAGTCCCAGTTTATAAAGAAAAATTCGATTCCAGAAAGGAGTCGATTTTTTATGTTAAAAATTAAAAAAACTAAAATTGATATGGATAAGACAATTAAGAATAAAGTAGATTTTAGTCTAAGAAGTATATCATTAAAACCCAAGTATATTTGCGGTAATTTAGTTAAATTAAGTAATACGAATCTAACTTATGTTGAACCACATAAAGCAATTTTAGATAACTTTATGATTCTATTCTTTAATTATTCAGATCAAGTATATGTTAATAATTTAATGAATGAAGTTCACATAAATGAACTTGCTAATTATTTAAAAATAAAAAATATTTAAAATGATTTTGACTTTTAAGAAAAATGTGTTATAGTGTAGCCAAATTAAGGAGGGTTATATGGATGAAAAGAGAGTTTGTGGATTATATTTAAGAGTATCAACTGAAGATCAAGCAAGGGAAGGTTTTAGTCTTCCAGAGCAGAGGAAATGTTTAAAAGGTCTATGTGATTATAAAGGTTGGGAAATATATGACTATTATGAAGATGCTGGTATAAGTGCTAAAACTGGAAACTTGAGACCTGAGTTTGATAGAATGATTGAAGATGCTAAAAAGAAGAAAATAAACACTGTTTTAGCAATAAAACTTGATAGATTAACAAGAAGTATATATGACTGGGAAAACATCATGAGATTGTCTGAAAAGTATTCATTTGATATAGTATGTGCTAATGATGATATTAATACTACAACAGCTAATGGAAAGATGATAACTAGAATAATGATGAGTGTTAGTCAAAATGAAATTGAAAGGACAAGTGAAAGAACAAAGTTTGGTTTAGCTGGAGCTATTAAAGCAGGGCATATAATAAATTTACAGATGAAATTATTTGTAATAAAGAGTATACATATTTTCATGAACAATATGAATTAAAAAAGAGACAAGAAAGTATACCTATTGGTGAATCAAATCTAGATGATTTTTTAGATTATTTAAGAAAAGAATCCAATGGTTGGGAAGATGATTATCAAGATAATAGAAAAGTGGAACAAATAAGTTTATTTGAATAATAATTATGGATGAACAAACACAACCTTTCAATAAAAAAAATAAATAAGAAAATTGTTCATCCCTTTTTATTTGCATGTTATAATAATAACTAGGTGATTTACTATGTCAGTTTGGTATTATCATAAAGTTATAATTAAAAATCAAGATAATGAATTGCTAGAAAAAAATTTATTTAGAAGAATAGGTGAAAACATATATTTTAATTATGATTATTTGAATGGTAAAAAGTTACCAATAAAAAGATATTGGTATAATCTATTACATTCAATAGATAGTTATGAAATAAAGGATAATGAGTTAATAATATATAGTAGTGGAAATCATTTGGTTGATATTGGTAAAAAGTATTTTATTAAGAAGTTTAATTATAATGTTGAGATTGAAAGTAGTAATGAATATGATCAAATTGATGATGATATTATAGAATATAATTGTAAAGAAACTATTATTAAAGAAGTAAAAGATATCATTGATAATAAGGGAAATTTATATGATTATTTTAATAATCAATGGTTTGCTTTTGATTATAAATCTATGTGCTACTATAATGAATATAATGATTATGATACATTGATAATAGAAGTATTAAAGTTTATGCCATGGTTATATGAACTATTATCTAATGAGAAAAAGAATGATATTAATATTATAAAAAAAGTATTAATTGATGAAGAAGTTATAAGAGAGCATACAGATTTTAGAACATGTTTATTAAATTATGTAAGTGATGAAATATTAAAGAATAAATCTCTTATGTTAGAAAATGATAATATTAATAAAGTTGAAAATAAAACTATAAAAAGAATAGTAAATATACATAAAAAAGATACTGATTTTTTAAAAGAATTAGCTAAGAAGGATTATAGGGTAATAGAATATGTTTATAAATATATTAATTTTGATGTTGAGTTCTATAAAGAATTAATTGATATTAATGTTGATAATTATTATTTTTTTCCAAATAAAATAATAACTATTTTTGAATTAGAAAAGTATTATGTTTTAAAAAAGATTGAAGAAGAAAAGAAATATAAAGGTTTAGATGCAGTAGATGCAAATAAGGTTGCCAATACTATAAAAAAAGATAATAATATTAGAGATATGTTTTTTCATTTGCATACTTTAGATTTTCAAAATATTATATATAAACTATTACCTAATGAATTAAAAGAAAATGATAAAGATATTATTTTAGAGTCAGCTAGTTATTATAGAATTAATAATAAAATTAATAAAGAATTATTTAAAGATAAAGAGTTTTGTAAGAAGTTATTAAGTGTAAATGGTTTATATTTAAAATATATGCCTAGTACTATTAAAGATAATAAGAACTTAGTTAAAATTGCTTTAAAAAATGGTGGCAGTATATTAGATGCTAGCAAAAGAATTCAAAAAGATA
>JAEDNL010000036.1 GCA_016302505.1 Bacilli bacterium | reverse complement strand
TAATATAATCATTTATAGAATAGACCATTTTATCAAATTTAAATAAATATTCATTAATTTCATCTTTAATAAAAATCTCTTTTGAACGAACTGCAAGTAGCAAAGGAATGCATTCTAAAGTTTCAGGATATTTTATTAATATATTTTGAAATTCTTCCTCTATATTTTTACTACCTATTAATGAATTTAAAATATTTAATTCAACTTTTACTCTATCAACATTGTGATATATTTTTTCAAAATCAACATAATAAGTATAGTCTGATATACTTGTTTTAAATTTGCTCAACCACTCATTAAAATTTCTCTTCATTTTTTTCATTTTCCTTTCTTCTAATTGTTAAATCTAAAAATTCTTTTTCTTTCTCAATCCCTATATACTTTCTATTTAGTTTGTTTGATACTATTCCAGTTGTACCACTTCCATTAAATGGGTCCAATATCAAATCATTTTCATCAGTTGATGATAATATTATTTTTTCTAATATTTCCATCGGTTTTTGAGTAGGATGTTTACCACACTTTTTTTCACTAGGCTTAGTTAATGATGACTCCCAAACATCTTTCATTTGCTTGCCGTTATTTAATTCTTTCATAAGAGAATAATTAAATTTGTGTTTTGAATTTTTTAAATCCTTTTTTGCCCAAAGAATCGTTTCTGTAGAATGAACAAATGCTCTACAACTAATATTTGGTGGAGGATTTAACTTTTTCCAAGTTATGTTATTAATTATCTTAAATCCTTCTTCTTCTAAAGCCATACCTACAGAATAAATATTATGCATTGTTCCACTTATCCATATTGTTCCATTATCTTTCAAAATATTGTAGCATAATTTAATCCATTTTTTATTAAATTTATGTTTTTCTTCAATACTAATTAATTTATCCCAATCACCTTTATTGACTGATACCATTTTTCCACCACTACATGAAATTCCATTATTAGACAAAAAATAAGGAGGATCAGCGAAAATCATATCAATACTTTTAGATTCGATTTTTTTAAGTATTTTCAATGAATCTCCATGTATAAGTTTGAAATTTTTATCTTCATAATAATATTTTATACTCATACATTTTACCTCCTTACATAAATTAAAATTCTCTTTTACTTTCAAAATTTGTGATAATAACTTCCTCTACTTTTCCTCTTTTCTTTCCATTTGAATTAATATTTCTTTTAGCTTCAATAACATGAATATTAAAGTCTTTATATAATTCATTTACTAAAATTGTATTATGATTTGATAACATTACATAACATCCCTTATTATCTAATTTCTTAAATACTTTAGCAAGTCTTTTTTGTTCCTCTTTTCCAAAACCATCTTCAGTATAACTATTAAATGTTGATGTATCAGAATCATATGGAGGATCAAAATAAATAAAATCTCCTTTTTTTGCATCTTTTACTGCTTCTTCAAAATCAACTGATAATAATTTAATATCATTGTAGTTTAAGTATCCACAAATAATACCTAAATTTTGTCCTTCATAAGTATTTACTTTGGCCTTTTTACCAAATGGAACATTAAATTCATTTTTACTGTTAACTCTATATAAACCATTAAAACAAGCTTTATTTAAATAAATTGTACGAGCTGCTTTTTTATAATCAGGTAACTTATTATATTTCTTTTTATCTCTATCTATGTTTCTTATTTGATAATAGTATTCTTCAGAATGTTCTTTTTCGTGATGATTTAATTCTCTACACATTGTTTCAAACTTTTTTTCATCTTTAATGCATTCATATACATTCATAAGTTCTTTATTATAATCATTTATAATAGCCTTTTTAGGAGAAAGCTCAAAAAGCAATGCCCCACCACCTACAAAAGGTTCAAAATAAGTATCAAACTCTTCTGGAACATATTTTTTTAATTTATCTATTATTTGTCTTTTACCACCAGCCCATTTTACAAATGGTTTTCCTTTAATCATATTATAGCCTCCAAATTAAATACTTACTATACACAAGAATAAATATTTTTTCAATCATTATTTTATTTTACAATAGGGCTATAAATACTGTCAAGATTTATCAAAGTTGATAGTTGTTATTTAATTATTCTTTTTTTTAATTATATTTTTTGTCTATATTTCCAAATACAATAAGAAACAGCCTAGGCTGTTTCTTTACTTTTACTACTTAAGAATGATACTTTTTCTGCGATAATATCCATTGAATATTTTTTCTCACCGTTACTCTCATAACTAGATGTTTGAATTCTTCCCTTTACTCCAACAACATCACCTTTTTTACAATATTCACATGTAGTCTCAGCAATACCATTCCATAAAGTACATTTAATAAAATCAGTATCATAATTACCTTCAATATTTTTATAACATCTTGGAACCGCTACTACTATCATAGTTCTTTTTTTATTATTTTCAGTAACTACTATCTCAGGATCTCCAACAAGTCTTCCTGCAATAACTATCTGATTTAACATTCTGTTTACCTCCTTTCATGGAGGAATATATCATATTAAAATTATTACTACAAATTGATAAAATTAGTTTTTAAAAATTAAAACATTTACAATATTTAATTATATTATTAGTATATTTTATTTTTAAATATAAATTATTTCTATATAAATTATTAATTAACAAATTTAAAAATTTCTTCTCTTTTTTTAAGAACTGATATTAAATAGTCTATCTCTTCATAAGTATTATAAAAATATAAACTAATTCTAACAGTATCTTCTTTATTATCACCCATCTTAGCACAATGTTTACCACTTCTCACACATATACCTTTAGTATTTAAAAATAGTCCTAAGTCGCCTGATAAAATACCATCTATATTTATTATTACACTACTTCCTTCACAATCTTTATTATATATTTTTATATATGGAATAGTTTCTAATTCTTTGATTAAATATCTTCTCAAATATTTTTCTTGTCTCTCAATATTATCCATACCTATTTCATTTAAAAACTTTATTGTTTCACTAAAACCAATTATATCAGCTATATTAGGAGTTCCTGATTCAAATCTATATGGGAGTTCTGCTAATTGTAAAGTATGTTCATCATAATTTAAATTCATTCCACCACCATAAGTAAAAGGTATCATTTTCTTAAGTAATTTATATTTTCCATATAATACTCCTACTCCAGTAGGACCACACATTTTATGAGCAGAAAATGCAAGAAAATCCACATCTAAATCTTGAACATCAGTTTTAATATGAGGAACACTTTGAGCACCATCTACAACAACTAATATTCCATATTTATGAGCAAGTGAACATATATTTTTAATATCTCTTTTATCTCCACTAACATTAGTGATATGAGCAAGTGATATAACTTTAGTCTTAGAAGTTATCTTTTCTTTAATATCATTAATATCTAATTTTTCATTTTTAGAATCTACAAATACTATTTTTATATTCTTTTTAACAGATAATATTAACCAAGGTAATATATTCGATGCATGTTCACTACTAGATAATATAACTTCATCATTATCCTTTAAATAGTTTAGAAAAAATCCAAATACAACCATATTTAATGAATCAGTAGTATTCTTAGTAAATATAACTTCATCCTTTCTTTTAGCATTTATAAACATCTTAACTAAATCTCTAGTATAATCTATTTCATCATCAACTTTAAAACTAATATCATAGTCACCTCTATGTGAATTAGCATTATAATCATAATAATATTCATTTATTTTATCAATTACTCTATAAGGTTTAAATGTAGTCGCAGCATTATCAAAATATATAATATTTTTTTCTTTCATTGGAAAATCATTTTTATTCTTCATTTACCTCACCTATAATAAATTATTCAATTTATATAAAATTACTTATAATAAATATAATAATTGAAGTTAATATTATTTTAATATATAATATAAGTGGTGGTAAAAATGGATTGTATATTTTGTAAAATAATTAATAATGAGATACCTTCATATACATTATATGAAGATGAAAATGTTAAATGTATATTGGATATTAATCCTATATCTAAAGGACATACTCTAATAATGCCTAAAAAACATTTTAAAGATATAGATGATATTGATTTAGACACTCTAAATAAAATAAATATTTCAAGTAAAATAATAGTTAATCTATTGAATGAAAAATTAAACCCTAGTGGTATTAAACTAGTACAAAATAATGGTAGTTTACAAGAAATAAAACATTATCATTTACATATTATACCTAGTTATAATAAAAAAGATAATATGAGTGTAGAACAAGTATTTAATTTATTAACTAAATAATTGAGAGATTTTAAATTTTATTGTATAATTGTTTTAGATGAAAAGGATGTGTATATATGGATAATAAAAAATTAATAATAATAAGTTCTTCTGTTATTGGTGTGATTGTATTACTTCTAATAGTATTATGGTTAATATCAATATTTGGTGGTAAAAAATTAAGTTATGAGCAAGTAGAAGAAAAAATAGTAGCTTCAGCAGAAAAGTATTATAAAGATAATCCAACTATGTTACCTACAGCTGATGGAGACTATACTTTATCTTATCAAACACTTGTTGATAATAATTATATTAAACCACTAAGTGAATTATTAAAAGATGGTGCTAACTGTAGTGCAAAAGTTACAGTAAATGCTCAAAATAGTGCATACTCATACATTGTATTTCTAAATTGCCCTGGTAAATATGAAACAAAAGAATTAAAAAATATTATAACTGGTTCAGTAGTTACTTCAGGTGATGGGCTTTATAATGATAATGGTACTTATTATTACAAAGGTGAAAATGTTAATAACTATATTATTATTGGTATGAGTGGAAATGAAAAGAAAGAAAAATCAGTAACTGGTAGAATAATGAGTGTTGAAAATGATGGAACAATAAAAGTAAGACTTGATACTAAAACTGAAAATACTTATGTATGGGATGATAGATATAATGAAACTAAGGTATCTAATGATGGTTACAATATATTTGAAAAAAGTAGGCTTAAAGACACATTAAAATTATTAGAAACTGAAAACAAAGATTTATCTGATACATTATTATTAAGTAGTAAAGTCAAATCAAAATTAGTCAGTAAAAATTTATGTATAGGTATTAGAAAAGAAACTGATACTACTAAAGATGGAAGTACTGAATGTAGTGTTTTAAGTAAAGATACTTACCTATTCTCATTAATGACTCCATATGAATATATGAGAGCTAGTATGGATGAAAATTGTAAAATTCTAAGTGATTTATCTTGTTCAAACTATAATTACTTATCTAGCTCTAATCAAGGTTCAGAATGGTTATTAACTGCAACTGACCAAAATAATTATAAATCATATTCATTTACTGGTACTTCATTAATTCTATCAAAAGCATCTACTTTTAAAAGATTAAGATTTATTGTTAGTTTAAATAAACACACATTTTATAAATCTGGTACTGGTACATCCACAGATCCATATATAATTAAATAATCAAATTAAAAAAAGATTCAAAATGAATCTTTTTTTATTGTCTTTTAGTAAACCAAGATGAACCAATATGGAAATTACTAGAATTAGGCGTTGGTTCTGGTTTATCTATTTTAGTAAACACAGGTATTTTAAATGCATTTCCAAAACATAATGCAACACCAGGTCTTAATGTTTTCAATTTATCAACATCAGCAGTAGATATACTATGTGTTATATTTCTAATAATATCTAAATCATCAGGATGGAACATTCTAAGTACTATGTAATTTGAACATTGACTTAATGCAGTATTAGAAAGTTCACTAGGTCTTTGTGTAATTAATCCGAGAACTGTACCATACTTTCTTCCCTCTTTAGTAATTCTATCAAAAATATTATAACCAATAGTTTCTATATCAGTATCATTTTGAACATATCTATGTGCTTCTTCAAGAATTATTTGAACACAGAAGCCATCTGTTTTATGTTTATATATTGAATAATCAAAGAATAATTTAGAGAATATTTTTGTAAGCACCTTAGCAAATCTTTCATCAACATAATTAAGATTAAAATTAACTATTTGAGCTTTCTCACCCATAGGTGTAGTAAATAATCTTTTTATATACTCTTCTTTACTAATGTATTCATCAACATCAAAATAATATCCATAATCTCCATTTATAATAGATTCTAATCTAACTTTTAAGATATTATTAATATCATAAACTTTATCACTTTTTAGTACACCTTCACTAATCAAAGCAAATTCAAAAGCATTTCTTAAATCTTTTAAAGTAAATTTTTCAGGTTTCATATCTTTTGTTAAAACCAATTCTTCATTAACAAATTGTTCTAAATATTCAACAACTAATTGAATAGTATTTATTTTACCAGTATTATCTATATTCATACATTGTCTTAATGTTCTAATATAACCTGGTTGTATAATTTTACTTTCTAAATTAATATCTTTAGTATAAAAACTTGATAGTACAGCAACTACTTGATCTCTTAATTGAGCAGGACCTTTACCACTTGATAATATATCAAGTATTGCTTTTGCTATAATATTATTTTTAAATCCTATTATTTTATCTTCATCTTCAGTAAACAAATATACATATTTTAAAGCTTTTTCAATAATAGGTATTTGAACAGGGCTAGTTATGCCAAGAAGTAAAGCAAGATCATCTACTTCTAAAAAATATGGTGGAATTTTTACTATATCATATTTAGTTGTTGTAATATCAGTAGTTAAACTTTTACACCTACAACTATTAGTTTGATTTATTCTTTCTAAAGCGGGATGATATTCACCATAAACATCAAATAAAACAACATTAGCATTAACAGGAACAAATTCTCTTCTATAAAATAAATTTTGAAATATTCTTGCTACACTACAACTCTTACCACTACCAGTGTTACCTATAATAGCAAAATGATTAGAAAAGAAGTCATCTATATTTGCTGATACATTAAATCCTTCATATATTAAAGATTTACCAATATAAAGATCAGTATCACTATCTACTTTTTGATTACCAACAAGAGCAATAACTTCATCTTTATTTACTATTCTTATAGTAGCGGTATTAGTTGGTTTATGTACTATTCCACTATTAAAAACTCCATTAACAAACTCTCCTACCATAACACATTCAATAATATCAGCATCTATTTTAGATATTTCACATACGATTTTATACTTTTCTTCAAATACTATATGAACACCTATCAAAGATGCTTCTACTTTATGAGCATTATTTTCAAGTATAATCATTTGATCATATATAGATAATATTCTTCCAAACATAGTAAAAACTCCTTTTTATTCTATTAAAAATTATAACAAGTTTTACACCACTTTTCAAGTAAGAATAGACCATTTAAAACAGTTATTCAAATATCAAATACTTGAACAACTATTTCTTAATATTTTGTTTATCTAAGTCCAATTCAAAAAGCTAGCGAAACACCACTACTACTTAGTCAATTTACATTTACTTAAAAATCGGTATAGTAATGTAAAAAAATAAACAAATTTAACTTTGTTTATTTTTCATTTAAATTGAAGTCATCTTCTAATGATTCTTCTTCTGAATCTCCATTTATTTCTTCTTCAATATCTTCTTCAATATCTTCTTCATCAATATCATTAGTTTCTTCTTCATTAAATAAATTATCTAAATTCTTAGTTTTTTCTAGTTCTTCTTCATTATTTTTCTTTTTATTGTTTTTTATAATTAAGAATACAAATAAACCAATAATACTAAGAGCTAATACTACTACTCCTACTATTAATAAAATATTAGTTTTCTTTTTAACTACAGGTGTTTCTTCTTTTTCTATTGTTATAGTATATTTTTTATTTTTAATACCATTTCTAACTTCTATTACAATGGTACTTCCATTTTCTAAATTTTGATTACCTTTAATAGTATATTTAGATTCTGGATTTACAAGTTCAATATTAATTTTTAATGAATATTCATCTTTAATTTTTAATTTATATTCTAATATATTTGGATCAAATGTTAAACTATATCCTTCTATATCTAATGAATTAATATCACAATCATTATCAGTACTATCAAACTTAACAACTAATTTATAATCAGTTGAATCTCCTTCACTATTAGTAACAGTTATAATAAATTCATTATCTCCACCATTCAACTCTTTTTTACCTATATTCGTAACAGTAGTACCATTTACTCCTATACCTCTTATATCTATTTCTTTTTCAGTTGATGTATATTCATATTCATATTTTTTACTATTAAATCCTTCTATTTTTGTACCATTAATAGTAATACTTGAAAGTAATGGTTCTACTACTTTTTTAATATTTATAAATGAGTTAACACTACTTGTACATTCTTCATAAATGTTTTCACCATCATCATCTATAATATATTTAAAAGATCCTGTATCACTATTGTTATTTCCATTTAATAATGATAATTTTGTACTTGTTTCATTAGTATCTTTTACTTTAAATTTAATACTTGCTAGTTTAATAAAAGAACCTTTATTATAACTTTTAGTTATATATTTACTTTTATCTTTAGTAGATATATCAAGTACTACAATATTATTTTTAGTTCCCTCATCACTAACTATCTCTTTTCTTACACTTTCCCAATTAAAATAAGTTTTTACTCCACTATTAATTTCAGGATCTAACACATTTGGATCATATTCTATTTCATAATGTATTCCATATAATGTATTTTGATCAGTACCAGTTGTACCTAAATTATATGTAACTGTCTCTCCTACATTAAAGGTTTGATTACTTTCAAGTTCTGCATGACAAGTATTTGAATCTGCTTTAACAAATGGTATTGTTAAAACTAACATACTAATAAATAAAATAATTTTCTTTTTCATATTATTCACCACTATAATAATATCACATTAAAATAATAAATATTATCATTTTTTGTAATATTTACATTGATTTAAGTAAATCATTATATAGTTTTTCTGTTTCATCAAATGCTTTATTGTTAAGTATTAAATCTAATATATAGTCTTTTCCATATTTATTTATTACATAACTAAACATAGTATAATAATTTATATAATTATTACATCCATTTATCATTTCATTTAAAGATGCATTAAATTTATATTCTTTATTATCATATTGATGTGATAATTTAATTGCTATTCCTTCATTTAACCATGCTGGTAATGATGAGTTATTTATCCTTAATACACATGAATGAACAAATTCATGCATTATCAAACATTTCAAATCATTTAAATTATGTTTTTCATGTCCTTGTGTCTTTTTATATTTTTCTAAACTTAATACATTTATATGATAAACACCATTCATTTTAAATGAAAAACCACAAAACCATAATGGCGCTTCTTTTTTATTAAAGTAATAATACCATTCATTAAACTTATCAATATCATCATATAACTTTATTTCTACTTTTGGATTAAAACTATCTATACTAAAAAAGTTTGTTATTTCTTCACTACTTAAATTTATATAATCTATTAGTTCATCTATATAGTTTTTATCACATTCATTATATTCTAAATTTATATATTTTAATTCTTTTATCATATTTAAATTATAATAGAAATAAAAAAGAAAAACAATTAGTTTTTCTTAAGTATTTCTAATCTATCCATTTCTTTTTGTAAATCTTCACGTTCTTTATCAACTATATTCTTAGGTGCTTTATTACAATAATTTTCATTTGAAAGTAATGTTTTTCTTCTTTGAATAGATTTTTCTAATGATTCTATTTCTTGTTTTTTCTTTTCTTGTTCTTCTTCACTATTCTTAGAGTTATCAAAATAAATGTCTAATTTATAGTTATAAAGTTCAACTGTTAATTTATCATTAAACTTACTATTTTCTACTATTTTATCATTTAGTTTTAACATACTATTTAATAAATCATTATTATTATAATCAATTACTTCAAAATCATTTGATATTTTATTCTCTAATTTTTTATTTCTAAATAGTGTTACAAACTCTAATAGTTCATCTATTTTTTTAGTTTCATCTTTAAATATTAGTTTTTTATTTATAGTTGGATAACTTTCAAATATTAATAATTTTTTATTCTTAATTGGCAATGATGAATATAACTCTTCAGTTACAAATGGCATAAATGGATGCATCATTTTAATTATAGATAGAAGTGTATAATATAGAGTTGATTTAGTTGAAGTACTATCACTAAACTTAGATATTTCTATATATTTATCACAGAATATATCCCATATAAATGAATAAAGTTCACTACCTGCGATATTAAAGTCATACTTTTCCATTGATTTAGTTACCACTTTAATTGTTTCATTTAACTTAGTAAGAACCCATTTATCTGAATCATTTAAATCTTCTAATTTATAATCTTCTTCTTTAAAGTCTTCTAATTTCATTAATACAAATCTACTAGCATTCCATAATTTATTTATAAAGTTCCATGTTGATGATAGCTTTTCTGTACTGAAGTTTAAATCCATTCCTAGTGTTGAACTTGTTGTTAAATAGAATCTCAATGCATCTGCTCCATATTCTTCTATCATATCAAGTGGATCTATTCCATTACCAAGAGATTTACTCATTTTTCTTCCTTGACTATCTCTTATTAATCCATGAATTATACAATCTTTAAATGGTATTTTATTATTAACATTAAGTGATTGGAATATCATTCTAGCAGCCCAGAAAAATATTATATCAAAACCTGGTACAATTACACTTGTTGGGAAATATCTTTCAAAATCTTCTGTTTTATCTGGCCAACCTAATGTACTAAATGGCCATAATGCACTACTAAACCAAGTATCTAGTACATCATTATCTTGTACCCATCCTTCTTCTTTTGGTGCTTCCATTCCGCAGTATACTTCACCCTCTTTATACCAAATTGGAATTCTATGTCCCCACCATAATTGTCTTGAAATACACCAATCATGACAGTCTTCCATCCATCCTTTTATTAATATCTTTTCATATCTATTTGGTATAAAATTAACTTTATTTGAAGTATTTTGATTATCTATTAACATCTTAGCTAATTTATCCATTTTAACAAACCATTGTTTAGATAAATATGGTTCAACAACTGCATCAGTTCTTTCACTATGACCGACTGAGTGTACCATAGGCTCAATACTAATAAGCAATCCTTCTTTTTCTAAATCTTTTAATAGTTCTTCTCTACATTTTTCACGAGACATTCCATTATATTTTAATGCATTCTCATTCATAGTTGCATCTTCATTCATTACTAGAATTCTCTCTAAGTTATGTCTTTCTCCTACTTCAAAGTCATTAGGATCATGAGCAGGTGTTATTTTAACACAACCAGTTCCAAATTCCATATCAGCATGTTCATCACCAATAATTGGAATTAATTTATTTACGATTGGTAATACTACATTTTTACCTATTAAATGTTTATATCTTTTATCTTCTGGATTAACAGCAACAGCTGTATCCCCAAATAAAGTTTCAGGTCTAGTAGTCGCAACATCTAAATAATCATTTGTTCCTTCAATAAAGTATTTAATATGATAAAAAGCTCCTTTATCATCTTTATAAATAACTTCTTCATTTGAAAGAGCAGTTTTAGCAACTGGATCCCAGTTAATAATTCTCTCTCCTCTATATATAAGACCTTTATTATAATAATCTACGAATACTTTTCTAACTGCTTTATTAAGTCCTTCATCTAATGTAAATCTTTCTTTTGAGTAATCAAGAGCAAATCCTAATTTACCCCATTGTCTTCTAATATTTTCTCTATGATCATTACTCCATTTATGGCATTCTTCTAAGAATTTTTCACGACCTAGTTCATATTTGTTGATTCCTTCTTTTTTTAATTTAGCAACTACTTTTGCTTCAGTTGCGATCGCAGCATGATCCATTCCTGGTAACCATAATGTATCAAATCCCTGCATCTTTTTATATCTAATTATAATATCTTGTAATGAACAGTCATATGCATGTCCTATATGTAAATTACCTGTTACATTAGGTGGTGGTATAACTATACAAAATGGTTCTTTACTTTTATCTCCACAAGTAAAAGCTTGTTTTTTAAGCCATGTTTCATATTTACCATCTTCTACTTGTTTATGATTATATTTTTTATCTATCATTTTTAACACTTCCTTCTAAATATTTAATTACCTCTTCATAATATGGTTTTATTACTTCTTTATTATCAAGCACATCATATATCTTTGTTATATAATTTTTATCTAAAATATGACCTTTACTATAATCATAATTTAAGTCATATATTGATGCTAAAAATGCTACTGCTTTTTCATTTATAGTATTACATTTTCTTATATCTATTATTTCATGCTTAAAGAATTTATCATGTATCTCATCACTAATAGTAGAATTATCAGTTTCTAATTTAAATATATTTTCAGAATAACTATATAATATATCTATCTTATCAGCATCTCTTATTATTTTGGAATGTAGTTTTTCTCTGATGGTTAAATCATCATCAATTTTAAATTTATTATGATTAAGTATTGCTTTCTTAATTATTTCATAATCACTTTCTTGTACATCATAATCTTTTATCATACCTTCATCAAATAATATTTTAACTCCTAGTTGTGCATGATCTAATAATTCATCACTAAATGATTTATTCTTTGTCCATTGTGAAAATCTTCCTATGTCATGCAATAATCCTATTAAACATGCTAGATAATTATCATCTTCATCTAAATTTAATACAAAAGATATTTCATCACTTTGATGTAAGACTCGATAACTATGATTATATTTAAATTGAATCATTTTATCTTCAATATCAAATTCCATAAAATATTTATCAAAAACATCAAAATTATCATTCATTTCATTTTTCATACTTTTTCCTCCATAAAAAAAGGTACC
>JAEDNL010000035.1 GCA_016302505.1 Bacilli bacterium | reverse complement strand
TTATCAAAAAATCTTTTTTACTCATACAATATCGCCTCCGTATTGTCCCCCTGAAAGTCGGCATGATTCAATATGCCGACTACTTTTTTTAGGAAATATAAGGGTTTGCAAGGATTTGCTATTTTAAAAATATGTTTT
Organism: Bacilli bacterium; assembly: GCA_016302505.1. Lineage (GTDB taxonomy): Bacteria > Bacillota_I > Bacilli_A > RF39 > UBA660 > CAG-1000. The sequence goes on along the minus strand of JAEDNL010000035.1, from coordinate 12,951 downwards.
TAGGTAGCAAATAGGTAGCATTTTTCCTTATTTTTATATATTAGTGCATAAAAAAACAATGGAATTGACTATTAAATCAATCCCATTGTTTTATATTATAAACTCATTTCAAAATCATCTTTATCAGTATCATAATCTTCAAATTCTTCTTCATAATCATCATAATCTGTACAATTATTATCAAATTCATTAGATTTATTATCTAATTTAATATTATCATTTAAATTATCTATAATACCGATTATATTATTTAACTTATTTTGAAACATATGAGCATAGGTGTTAAGAGTTTCATCTATTTTAGAATGACCTAGAAATTTAGCAACAAGTGTTATGTCTGCACCATTATTGATAAGTAGTGAGGCACAACTATGTCTAAAATCGTGTGTTCTAATTTGTTTAACATTTGCTAATTTGCAATTTCTAATCTTTCTTCTTCTGATAGCATCATCACCTAAAGGTAATTCTGCACCAAAGATAAACCATGAATCTTTATAGTTAGTGTATTCCATATTTTTTTGTTTTAATTCTTTTAAATCATTAACAACTTCTTTAGGTAAAGGTAAAGTCCTATTACTAGATTTAGTTTTAGGACTTGATATTATATATCTTTTACCATTTACATTATCAGATAAACCTTTACTAACAGTTAGAGTATTATTTTTAAAATCTATATCATTCCAATTTAATGCTCTAATTTCGCCTTTACGAAGTCCACAGAAATATAAAGTCTTAAAGAAACATCTATACTTTAAATCATCTTCAACAGATATAAATTGATTAAATTCTTCAAATGTATAAAAATCCATTTCTTTTTTTCTTTCGTTTGGATCTGTGAAGTTAATCATTTTAGGATATATTTCATTAAAATTAATTCCATACCATTTAGTTCCAAAATTCATAATTGTTTTAAGAAATTTATAAATATAATTTCTAGTTCTATTTGCTAACTTATATTCAAGTATTTTCTTTCTCCATGCTTCGTAATGTTGTAAATTAAATTCCTTACATTTAATATTATCTAAAAGTGCCATATATCTCATTCTATCTTTATAAGTATTTAAAGTAGTTTCTTTTACTTTATCTTGTTGATATTCATAAAAAGCAGTATATAAATCTTTAAAAGTCATATCATTATCAGGTCTATATTTATCAAGTTGAAGTAAGAAAATTCTTTCAGCTTCAATTGCTTCCTTTTTATTTATAAACTTTTTAGATTTATATTGTTTAGTCTTACCACTTAAATCTTTATATCTAGTATAGAAAATCCATTTACGACCATCTTTAGTCCATTCCTTTTTATTAAGTAATATAACAGCCATTTCATCATCTTCCTTTCTAAAATCCTATATCAAAGTCATCTTTATCCAAATCGTCTTTATCGTAATCATAATAATCATTATTGATAGCGTCTGCTAAATCTTCATAATCATCAGCATATTCTTTTGGTTCTCTACCTAAAACTTTATCAATAGCATTAGCAAGTTTATTAAATAAATTTTTCCAATACTCAATTTCTTTATTTAATTTTTCTTTTAAAGTTTTAATATTATTATTTAATACTTCAACTAAATCAGATAACCTTGTAATTTCTTTTTTCTGCTTACTAATAGTTTCTTTTTGTTCTTTAATTAAATTATCTCTTTTAACGAGTTCAGTATTATTTTTAAAAGTAGTATTTTCTTTAGTCAGTTTATCAATAGTTAAGTCTTTATTTTTAATTTCTTGTTCTTGAAGAATATTTTTCTTTTCTAAATCTTTGGAATAATCTATCATTTTATCAACATCATCTTTGTTATAACCAAGCATATTCTTTTTAGGATTAAGTATATCTTTGTCTACTGAATTATTGGCATTTTCAATAGCCAATTTTGAGTCTTTTATAACTTGTAAGGTATTTTCCTTTTCTTTGATTATTTCCTCTAATTCAGCCTTATTTTCGGCTATTTGGTGTTCTAATTTAGTTTGATGTTCTACATTAGCACCAATATTACCTCTATCTAATTTAAATCCTCTTTCAGTTATAAACTTATTAAATGAATCTTGAATTCTAGCAAATGAATTTTGTCCACCTCTATCTTTCCAAAACTGATCATTATTTAAAAATTTCCCTTTAACCGATTCATAAACTATCTTTTTGTCTTTGTCATGAAGTAGTTTAGGTGTAAGACTAATACTACCATCTTTTCTTTTATATTCTTCTTTAACAACATTACCATCTTTATCTTTAACATAACATTTTCTTTTTACCTCATTTATGATAGGTAAGAAATATGCTTGTAGATGTGGAGTATCTTCATCATAATGAATTTGTGCTAAAATAATATTTTCTTCGCCAACTAAATCTTTAAGATATTCCATACACGAATCGAAAAAATAACTAACTGCTGGTGGTATATCATCACTAGATTTAATATCAGGGATTTTTATTATTTGTCCTTTTTTATTTCCTGATTTATAAGTTCTACCACTATCAACAAATTTCATTCCAAGTTCTTCAAAAAATTCAGGACCACTTGTAAATGTAATTCCATTTAGCAAATTAGTAGAAGGTTTATTTAAATATTCTATACCACGATTTTTTAAAGTTTGTTTAACTTCTTGATATAAATTTTTTTCATTCATGGATACATATTCAACATTAAATTCATGTCTATCTTTATCATAATTACCTGTGCCTTTTCGTTCTTTCATCTCAACACCAATGTTATATAAATCTTTTGATTTAAATTTTGTTTCTAATCGTACAGCTTGTTTTCCATCATACATTTAATACCTCCTTTGCTTGTACTTCTTTAGTAGAAAAGGTCATTTATGACCTATATCTCACTAGGGCATAGCCCAATTCGTGAGTTTAGGGAGCTCCCTAAAAACCCCTTTGCTTGTTTAATCGCAAATGCCTAAACTTATCATAAAGGCAAATGCTTATAAACAAGATTAAATAATAACTATCTACTAGATACTTATTATTTAATGAATTATTAATCCTAAATAAATTAGTCTTAATAATTGTAAAAATATTCGTTATCGCTACTTACAAAATTACTTCGTAATTTCATAACGTACCTCACTCATTTTTTACTAACTTTTTAGAAAAAAGTTATCAAAAACTTTGAAGATTTATTCTAAATCTTCAAGTGGTGGTTCTTCATAATATGCACGATATTTTCTTTCTTTTCCAATCCTGCAATCCTCAATATGAAGACCTTCTTTTTCTAAATTATTTAAATTTTTCCTTAACAATTTACCAAATGTTGATGGTGTAATTGATAAGGTTAAATCACTTGTAATACTTCCACAAGTGAATGTGAAATCTTGTTTTTTAATTGCATAATTTAGAAAAATTAATAAATTAGGATTTAAATCATTTGATTCAAATTCGGATATTTCAAATATTAAATTATCATTTCTTTTTAAGATTAATTCTCGTCCCTCATAATCTCTGCTTTCATATTGAAAGTAAATTTTATCTTTTAAATTGTTATCCAATTTTAAAGTAATTATTCCATCAACTGATCCATCAATAGCAGTACTACCTAATGTAGTATTACTCTTATTTAAATGATGAATTAATAATATAGTTAATCCATATTCTTTACATATTTCTCTATATTTAGGAATAACTTTTTGTCCCATATCTTGATAATTAGACAAATCTGAATCAGTATAAGTATCAACTCCACAAAACATATCTACGATAACAAATTTACCTTTTATATTTTCAGAAAACTCTTTAAATGTTAATTTTAAATCCATTAAATTGAGTTTTCTTTGATTAACTTCTTGTTCTTCAACAAAGAAATTGTCATCATTTAAGTGTAAATTCATTTTATTTATTCGCTCAAGTAGTTGTGCTGAAGTCATTTCTGTGCTAATATATAAGACAGGTGAGGGATTAGTATTAAATCCTAAAAATGTTGTTCCATTAGTAATGGAGTCGGCAAGCTGTAACGCTAATAACGACTTGCCAACTTTTGGTCTTGCTACTAGACAATATAACCCATTAGATTTCATTAAATTATCTACTATGAAATCTTTTTTTATTGCTGTCTTTTTAATTTTACTAATTGTTTTCATTATTTCATCATCTCCTTCCTAGTTAGTTATTTCTTTAGACATTTTTTGAAGATAATTAATATTGATTTTGAGATAATTCACAACTTCATTCATAGGTAATAGTTTAGTAGGTAATTGATAGCCTTTATTTACTAAATCAACTCTGATTTCACTTTTTAATTTAGAAGCACTATTTTTACCTAAACCTGTCAATTTAATCAAGTCACTTAAACTACACCATTGTTTAGAAATTAATTCCAATGTTTCTTTTGCATTCATTTAGTCACCTCTCTTTCTTTTATTTATAGATGATACTTTGTATCTACCTAGATGGTTTTAGTGTTACCAATAACTCCCTTTAAGGATGTATATATAGAATTACCCATATATGTAACGAGGATATTAGTTAATCCACAACTTCCGTGCCAATAGGATTTTTGCCTTGCATTTGTTTAACGAGTCGGCAGATATCGGCGATTTCCAACTCTATTTAATTTTCAAAGAACATACTCAATGTTGTAAAATTTAATATTAGTTGCACCATTTAGTTCAATGATAAACTATTTTTGAACCTATGTCAATGGTTTTTGAACGAAAAAGTGCAAAATTATCAAAATATCTTGCAAAAAAGTTCAAAATAGTATATAATGGGTTCTGAAAGGAGTGCTTATACTATGGATTTTGAAAATGAATATTATAAATCATTAGAAGATAAACCTGTAGGACAAATAATTACTGAAGCTAGAGAAAAAGCGGGATTATCTAAAAATCAATTAGGTGAATTATCAGGTGTTAGTCATACTGAAATATCAAGAATTGAATCAGGTGAAAGAGAAATACCTAATCCTAAGACACTAAGGAAAATCAGTAAATACATAGGAATAAATTATAATGATTTAATGTATGCTGCTGGTCTTGGATTTCAAATTAGTCCACTTAATGCTTATATGAAAAACTATTATAATAATTTAACAGGTAATGAATTACAAAGTGCATTAGTTAATACAGTTGGAACAAGAGATGATTGGAAAACTCTTGTTGAAAAATTAAAAAATAGACTTGAAAATGAAGACTATGAAAACGATAAAGAAAAAGAAATAATAGAAAACACTATTGAAGATACTGAATATCAAATAAGAACATCAGAAGAAATTATTAAATTGTTACATAGTGCTTTAAAGAAAGAGAGGATAGAAAATGCCAAAGAAGAAAAATAAAATGATAATTGAAAAGAAAAGTAGTATTTTATTGGTAATATCAAATATTATAATGTTGGTAGTGTTTATACTTACATTACTTTTAAATAATTCACTTATGAATTCATTATATTGGTTTATTTTGCCATTAGTAATTGTTGTTAATTTAGTATATATTAATTTATGGACCAAAAGAGCAATAAATCCTGATAATAAAAAATCAAAGGAAGTTAATAGATCTGCTGATGATATAACAATAGTAAGTACAGTTATATATGCATTAATATATCTAGGAATTATTTTTATAGAACAACTTAAACATAATATGACTTCCAATATGTATGTTATAGTAGGATTTTATGTGTTAACAATTATTTATGAATTGATATGTACTTCATCAATTAAAAGTGCAAATAAAGAAATGAAAGACTTAATTGAAAAGTACGGATTAGGAAAATAGTGACAGGAGTGACACGAGAAAATGGGTGTACCCCACCCAAAAATATCTGTCATTGCCGTCACTTAATAGAAAAGGAGGCAAAGATTTATGAAAAATAAATTTAATTTAACGAGAGAACAAAATGTATTTGTTGCTAAAAGAAATATAGTAGATTATATATGGAAAAGTGCTAATTTAGAGGGTATTGGTGTAACATACCCTGAAACACAAGCTATATATGATGGTGGTGTTGTTAATGGACTTACAGTTGATAAGATAATTGCTATAAATAACTTAAAGTATGCTTGGCAATTTATTTTAGAAAATGAAGGAATAGATTATGATTTTAAAGCATTATCTCATTTACATAAATTAACTTGTGACAAATTAGTTTTAGATCAAGATTTAGGTAGATTAAGAACTACACCTGTAAATATTGGTGGAACTACTTGGAAACCACAATTTCCAATAGAAAGTCAAATTAAAGAGGAATTAGAAAGATTACTTAATCAGCCTGAAAAAACTAAAACTGAAATAGCAATAGAAGTTATGTTATGGATTATGAGAAGACAAATGTTTATTGATGGTAATAAAAGAGTTGGAATGTTATTTGCTAATAAAATAATGATAGATAATGGTTGTGGAATAATAACAATATCACAAGATAATCAACCTACATTTTTTGAAAAACTAATTAAGTTTTATGAATCAGGTGATAATACAGATTTAAAACAATGGATTTATGAAACAAGTATTGATGGAATTGATTTATAATCAGTTCCTTTTTAAATTTCTTAATTAACGACATATAGTTAATAAAACGACCTGTCGTTAAACGAATTAGTATAGTGCCTTATACAATTAAATTGGTAGTAGTTATGAAAATACATAAGGCAGTATCAGAAAAACTTACTAAATTAATGGTTGAAAGAAATATAAGTGTTAATAAACTAGCAAGTATAACTTGTTTAACACAAAGTACAGTTGATAGTTTAGTTAATGGAAAATCTAAAAATCCTAAATTACTAACAATAGTTAGAATATGTGATGGGTTAGAAATAAAATTGAGTGATTTTTTTAAAGATGATGTCTTTAATGATATAGAAAGAGAAGATTAAGTGTAAAAACTTAATTTTTTTTGTCAAAATTAACGATATAATGGTAATTTTCTTAAAATCTATGTTATAATTAAATTGTATTCTAGCAGAATGGTAGATGTCTTGTTTATAACATTATGAAAGGTTGTAATTTAAGTGAATAATGATGTTAAAGATTTAATGTTAGCAAAGAAAGAAAAAATTAATGAATGGTTAGAATATTTAAATTCTGAAGAAGATGATGTAATATGGATTCAAAAAAATAGAGTTTTTTCTACGGGATTGTATAACATTATATATCAGTTGCAAAAAATCGAATCAAATGATTTTATCAAAAAACAAGAAGAATTAGTTAATACTATTGGTCAACATATTAATAATAGGGATAGATTAAAAGTTAAAGAAATAGTTAATAAATTAAAAAAATTAGATGATGGTGAGAAAATAAATGATGATATTGACTTTAATAATCTTGATCAAATGATTAGCAATATCGATAATAAATTAGAACAACTAAAACAAGAAGAATTGGAAGGCAAAACACCAGAAGAACAAAAACAAATAATTGAGCAATGGGATAAAGAAGAAAAACAATTTAGTGATATTACCAATTCTATGATAAATAGTATTAGGGAAAGCACGATAAAAGAAATAGCAAAATCTGTTTATAAGTATTTAGGAATTGAAATAAATGAATTTAATGTTGATAGGTTAGAAGAATTAAATGCAACTATTTTTATGCCTAAAGATAGTATCAGAGGTATAGGTGGAGTTATCGTTGGAGATGATAAAACACATTTAACTTGTGGTTCTTTACATCCTCTAGATTATTATATTGAGGAATTTAAAAATGGAAAAAGGGATGATGAAATTAAAAACGATGATTTAGGCGAAGAAAAAATTAATTCAATAAGACAAGCTGTAGTTAGTAATTTAAAAGAATGGTTAAACTTCTTAAATGTTGAGCAAAATGATCCTAATTGGAAATCAAGAAATAATCTGTTTTTAAATCGCATAGATGTGTCTTTAAATATATTAAAAAACACTAAGGACAATAAAATAGTATTGGAACAAATTGACTTAATAAAAGACATTATAGATTATTTAGAAAAAAACGATAGAGAAAATGTTAAAAGAATAGTTGATACTTTATATAAATTAACAGATGAGTATAAAATTGATATGATAAAAAATGAATCCATTTCAAATAATATTGATAATTTAAAGCAAAATTCTAGTAATGTTACATTACCAAAACTTGAGTATGATAGATTAAGAAAAATTGAAGATGATTTATTAAAAATTAAAAGATGTGACTTTGCTTTAATAATTAGTAGCGGTGCTGTTTTGCCTGTATTGCATCCAAATTATAATAAAGATAGAATTAAAATAGAGATATTTGGTATTAATGGTTGTGATATAACAATTGATGGCAAAAGATATATTATAAAAACACAAATTTTATTTAACAAAATAAAATCACTAGTGGATGATAATTTAGATTCATTGATTGACTATTCAAAAAAAGAGACAAATGATTTTTTAAATAATAATGCTTATGATGGTGGAATAAGTAGAAATATAAAAATAAAATATGGGCAATTACTTATAAGTATTAATGGTCAACTTTCAGGAGAAATCGGAAAATATGTTGAAGAATTTATAGATAATGTAAAGCAATTAATCATAGATGAGTCTAATTTAAATGATAAAGATTACATAATTAGTAATTTAAGTGATGATAAATTAACAAAAAATCAAGAAGATTCATTAAATGATAATGATAAAATTGTTGATTTATTAGTTAATAAGATTGAAAATTTAGAAAATGGGAAACAATTTAGCATTTTAGAATTGATAAATTTGAATGGAATTGCTAGTAGTAAAGATATTAATTTAATAAAAATATCTGTTGACACTTTAAGAAAAGTACAAGAAAAAGGAATTGAAATTAAACCAACAATTACAGGTATAGTTGGTCAACCACAGGGAATTCCATATATTAAAGTGGGGAAAAAAGATAAGGATAAAGAAGTTAAAGATTACATGATGGAATTTATAGAAAAAACGCCTGAGCAACCACGAACTGAATTAGATGATGAATTTGATAAATATGCTAAATTATATGAAGAAAAATTTAATAAAAGAGCATACATACCTGAGCCAAGTGGAACAAAAGAATTTGCAATAGAATGTATTAAAAAATGTTTGCAAGAAAATAGAGATATATTAGATGAATTGTACTATCCTAATTTTAAAAAAGATATGGAGAATGGTATTTTGTATTCGGAAACTAAAAATGATTTAATTGGTAATAATAAAGAATCAAATAATCATGATGATAGAAAGGCAATAGACTTTTTGTGTGATAATTGTGGAAATAACACTTCTATGGTGTTTAGAAGGGAATTTACAAAGGGTAATAAAGTATATGCAAGATGTTCTAATTGTGGAAATGAAATAAGTGCCGATAATCCATTCAATTAAGATATATAATAAGAAAATAGTATGTATTTGAGGTGAAAATATGGATAATTATAATGATTTTGATATGGATGACTATGGTGATTCAGAAGAATATAAATCTGAGTTAAAATACAAAGAACTAAATATCATAATTAGATTTGATATTGAAGAAAGTAAAAAGCACTTAGATAATGACTATTCAACTTTAATTAATGAAGGTATTGAAAAACTTATTTTAGAAGAATTTATACCTTGGTTAAAAGGAACAGAATATTTAGATAGGGATAATGAAAAAATATTAGAAGGATTAAAACCTTATGAAATAACATATAACTATCATAAAATAATTGATAAATATTCTCCAACAGGTAAAGATGATTATTTTGGCGAATTTGAGATTTGCTTTGAAAGCGGAAATGAATATACAAGAGATATTCTTGAAGCCGTTGCAATGCAAATATATATAAACGATAATAAGGTTGTTAAAGTCAGTGGATATGATATATAATTAAAAAGTTATTAAAATTTTGAGAGATAAGAATTAAGGAATATTAATGTATATGTGGAGGTTAGAATATAAATAATGATATTTATAATAACTATATTAATAAATTGGATATGGATATAGTAATGCAAAAATTTTTAGAAATTTATAAACCAAGCAATAATTTGGTTAAACCTGAACAAAAATTTATTGATGAGGCAAAAAAAATAGTACCTAAAGAAATAATTGATTTATGGACTAAATATGGTTTTGGTGAATATGGAAATGGAATAATAAAAATAGTTAATCCTGAAGAATATATGGGAATTTTATATGAATGGTTAGGTAAAGAAGATTTTACTAAGATTCCTTTAATTGTTGATGCATTTGGTGATATTTTTTATTATAGATATTTAGGTAATGGTGTAAATGATATATCTGTTATAGATATACACTATGGTGAAATACAGGTTTGTGCTTATTCGTATCAAGAATTTTTTGGCAAATATATAATTAATTTTAAAGCTAATGATATTTATTTAAGAAGACAACTATATAGTGAAGCAATTAATAAGTGTGGAAAGTTAGCAATTAATGAAGCATATTTTTTTCAACCTGCCATTAAAACAGCTGGATATGAACACATTAATTTTGTAAAAAAAGGCGATTGCAAAGCAAGCCAAGAATTTTTGTTTCAATTAAAATTAAATGAAATAAATTTAATAAATAAACATAATGTTAATAGTTCATTAATGATCATTAATAAAGTTTTTCAAACAGAAAATGGATTAACACCAATTTTGGGAAATGTTATAAAAGGAATGTTGACTATCGGAGACAAAATTACAATATATAGAGGTGATGATCAATCGTTTGATGGAGTAATTGAAAAAATAAACGTAGGCAAAGAAAATATAAATACAATTGATGTAAGAGATAAAGTAGTAATATATTTAAAAAACATTTCAGACAATCAAATTAAAAATATAAATATATTAAATAGAAGTATTTTAGTAAAAAAATAATCAAAAATTGTATTATCCAAAAGATGATTCAATATGTTAATATTTCTTATAATTTTATAAAGAAGTGAAAATGTGGATAATTATAATGATTTTGCTAAGGATATAGAGAAAGGAAGATGATGAAATGTATGGAACTATAATTGGAGATATTGCAGGATCATATTATGAAATGCACAATATCAAAACAAAAAAATTTAAATTCATGGAAAAAAACAAATCATCTTTTACCGATGATACGGTTATGACATTAGCAGTTTGCAAATCATTATTAGAGTGTAATGGAGATTACGATAAATTACATGATATAGTAATAAATAATATGGTAACTATTGGAAGAAATCACTCACAATGTGGATTTGGTGATAAATTCTTTGGGTGGATAATAAAAGATGATCATAAACCATATAATAGCTTTGGAAATGGAGCTGCAATGAGAGTTGGCTGTTGTGGAATTGTTGGTAAGAATATTGATGAAGTTAAAAAAATATCAAAGATAGTTACTGAGGTATCTCACAATCATGAAGAGGCAATAAAAGCAGCAGAAGCAGTTTCAATAGCAGTTTTTCTTGCTAAAAATGGAAGTAGTAAAGAAGAAATAAAAAAATATATAATTGATAATTATTATGATTTAAATTTTACACTAGAAGAAAAAAGGGCTTCATATGGCTCATCGCTTAGTTGCCAAGATAGTGTTCCCCAAGCATTTTTATCTTTCTTTGATTCAAAAAATTATGAAGATGCTATAAGAAATGCAATTTCAATTGGAGGAGATTCAGATACAGTTGCTGCTATCGCAGGAGTAATTGCTGGCGAGTATTATGGAATACCTTTAAAATTTATTAAAAAAGCACAAAAATTTTTCGATTTTCGATATGATGAAGATTTGATAGCTGTTATGAAAAATTTTGAAAAAAAATATCCAACAAAAATAAAACACATTATATTTTGAATATAATTGGAGGTCAGAATATGAATAGAATAGAAAGAGAACAAGAATTAGTTAATAGTGGTTTAGTTGATTCAATTAAATTGCAATATAGAAATGTAGCACATAATATACCCGATAAATACTTTATATTAATTGCTGACTATATTGATTCAATAGGACAACTAGATTTTGAGGGCGGATTATATCTTGATCCTGTAGAGGTAGCAAAAATGTTGCCCCAAGTTTTATCATCAGTTAATGAAACAAATTTGGGTGGTATTCATGGAAGAACTGATGGTGATAGAATTGAAATGAATTCAAGTATGGATTATGAGTCGAATAAACTATATTTCTTTCATGAATTAACCCATGCAATTCAAACAAGAAAAGTTGATAATCATGAAGAATGTTCGTTTTATAATGGTAAAACAGGTATGTTTTTAACAGAAGGTGCTACACAATTTACAGCGGAAATACTTTATCATGTATCAAATGGAACAAATATTCAATACAGACAACAACCTGGTACAGTTAGAGGACATTCGGAACACACACCTTATAGTCCATTATCTGAATATCAACTGAATGGGAATATATTGATGTTGTTATCTTCATCTTTGGGAATACCATTAAACCAATTGTTAGCATTAGGATATAGGAAAGATGGTCGCCAACAGTTAAAAGAAATGTATGAGGTGTTCCCTGGTAACGAGGGGAAATTCGAAGAATTTATGTTTGATTTAGAAAAAATATATTCTATTGATAAATTATTAATTGCTGGATGCACTAATCAATTGCAAGGAGGGCCACAAAATATTATTATGCAAGATGGACAACAATTTGTTGGTAATTTACAAATACAGGGTGAATTAATAAATAAGGTTGAAAGAGAACTAGCTGCTAACTTTATAGCCAATAATGAACCTGAATATATATTAGCAAATTATAATAAAATCTCATCATATTTAACTACACCACAATTACAGCAAAATTTTATGAATGCAGTTAATGAAATTGCTAGAATGCAAAATTCAATGGGACAAGAATATCAAGCACCTAGTGGTCCAAGAAGATAATATTTTTAGGTAGCATTTAGGTAGCAAAATTTTCAATTTTTATTTTAAAACTTTAAATGATATTAAAATTATTTATTTAAATTTATTGAAAAATAAGTAAAAAATGGGTAAAAAAGTGCAAAAAAATAGATAATCTTAATGCCCCCTGAAGAGAAAAATAACTTTGGTGACACCTAGCCGCAGG
>JAEDNL010000034.1 GCA_016302505.1 Bacilli bacterium | reverse complement strand
TTATAATTATTTTTTTACCACAAATAAAAAAATAACTTTTTTGCATCAAAGTTATTTTTATATAACTAGAATGAATAATTTGACAATGCTGTTGCAATACTTTGAGAAACTGATGATAAAGTTTCTTTATAAGTTTTAGAACTACTAATAAATTGTTCAAATGCTTGAGTAGCATTATCTCTACCAGTACCTTGAGTCCAATTATTCATAATATTGTTATAATATGTAGATACTTGACTGATGAATCCATCCATAGCACCATTTGCAGCATCAATTTTTGCTTTTCCTTCGTTAGCAGCTTGATTGATGTTAACAGTATCACTAGTATCACTATAATTTTCCATCATTGATTTAGTATCAGCAGATACAGCACCTAATTGTTCTAAATCAGTAGCACCATTTGCTCTTTGAATATCTCTATAGTTTACTGCAACTTTAGAAGAATCTACTGCTAATGAAGCTAATGCATTTCTAATGCCCACTAATGCATTATGTACACCAACTAGATTTTGAATCTGTACTCCAGCATCTCTACCTTTCCAATTAGTTTTTAAATTATTTATACCAGTTGCTAAATTATTAATTAAACTATCAGCACTAGTACTGTCTGAACCAACAACTACCTTATTATAAAGATTAGTTGCGTCTGCATGTAGTTCACCTACATTATTAACTTTATGATTCATATTTTACCTCCTACTATAAGAATATCATTTTTGTATTTTTTAATCAATATTATTTTACATTTAATTGATATTAATTTTTTCATTAATTAATTTAATAACCGTAGGCATCGCATTTTTAACTACAACTGCATAATCATTTTCAATCGTAGCAATTCCCATTGGTTGAATATTTAATTTAATCGTATACTGTTGAGTTATACCAGTTCCAATAAAAATTCCTTCATTACAATTAACTGTATTTTTAAACCATTCTTCAAATTCATATTTTTTAAATGAACTTGGAACATCAATAAATACAAAATTAATTTTATTAATATCTTTGTTGTTTGATAATAATTCTTTAAATATAGTCTTTTCTTCATCACTTAATTTAGATAAGAATTTGTCTAAACCAATAATAATACATAATAAATTTCTCTCATTTTTAAGACTTTTAACATTCATATTATTTTTTGATAATATTTCTTTATTTTTATTATCTATATTAGTAATTAAATTTAATCCTTCGCTAAAATTAGAATTTATTAATTTACTATTGTAATTATATATATCAAAGAAATTACAAGCATCTATTACAATCTTATCAAATGTATCATTTGATTCCACTGTTCGAACAAAATTATTTATAAAGTTTTTCATATTATCTATTTCCATAGATGATATTAAATTAACAGTGTTTTTAGAAAAATTATATAATGAAGCAGTTAAATTATCTCTTGTTAAACCAAGTGGAACTGTAGTAATATCTTTATATTTTTCATTAAATCTTTCTAATGTGATTATATCTGGCATAACAGGAATTCTTCTTGCTTTTGGAAGATTGTTTGCATTAAGTGTTTCAATTAAACTATTAATACTTTCTAATTTTTTATCATCTTCACTAATAGATGCAGTTTGAAATTCACATACTTTTTCTAATTTAACAAGTCCTCTTCCTAGTGTATTAAAAGGAACTAATCCATCTGTTTTACCAAGAATATCTCTATAATCTGTAGGATTATTCATTTGTAAACATAACTGCAATTTACATGATTGAGATATTTTAAATTTAACAGAACTTTGTGTGGAAGCAGTTATTACAAAGTGAATACCATACTTAGCACCTTCTCTTACTATAGGTACTAATTTATCAACATACTCAGGATTATTTTCAGACAATACTTCCATACCATTTATTATTACTAAAATATTGGGTATTTTATTTGTACTTGTCTTAATATAATCTTGATAATTTCCATTGTATGATAAGAATAATTTTTTTCTTTTACTTATTTCACTCATCAACATCTTTACAAGATTTTCTGCTTTTTCTTCATCTCCATTTAATATTACATCTCCAACTTGAGGTGCATCATTATAATTAATTAATGTCTCAGCACCATAATCCATCAAATAAATGTTTACTTCATTAGTTGAATAAGTTATTATCGTAGAATAAACAAGAGATTGTAAAAATTCATCTTTACCACTATCAGGCATTCCATATATTATTGCATTTCCTTCACTTGATAATGGCAAAGTCAATAAGTTTTGAGATTGATTTGTAGGATCATCATATTCACCAATTACAGGATTTAATATGTAAGAAGATTTATTAAAATTATATTTTTTAATTAGATTATTTATTAAAATTTGATTAGGTATTCTATCTAACCATAATTGTTTTGTTTTAGGTTGAACTTCTTCACCAATACCAATTAAATATTTAACTATACATGTTAACTCTTCACCTTCAGATTTAACACTGTTTTTTACCGCAGAATTAAATATACTTTTTTTAATATTTCCTATATTGTCAATAAAATAAATATTTTTATCTACTGGTTTTTTAAATTCTTTACTAGGATAATATTTAGCACCTGCCCATGCTGCTTGTCCCATTGCAAAATATTCATTATAACCTACTTGTAAATAAAATCTACCTACATTTTTAAGTTCTGCCGCTAAATCATTTTTAATCATTTCCATACTATCTGATTTATCTTGAACTTTTAAACATATTTTAAATTTACTATTACTCCAAATTTGAGCATCAACTACTCCTGATGGTTTTTGTGTTGCTAAAATTAAGTGTACACCTAAACTACGACCAATTCTTGCAGTACTAATTAGATCTTCCATGAAATCAGGTTGTTGAGTTTTTAATTCAGCAAATTCATCACAAACAATTACTAAATGAGGGATTGGTTCATCAATACTACCATCTCTATAATATCTTTGATATTTATAAATATCTATAGTACTCTCACCCATCTTATCTCTTATTTCATTAAATTTTTCTTGTCTACGTCTAAGTTCACTATTTATACTTGCAAGTGCTCTATTAATTTCAGTTTTATCCAAATTGGTAATAGTGCCAACTACATGAGGTAATTTTTCACCAGTGGTACTATTTACAAATGCACCAGCAAGTCCTCCACCTTTATAATCTATAAGTACAAAAGCAACTTCTTCAGGGCTATAATTAATTGCCATAGAAAGAATATAAGATATAATAAACTCAGATTTACCACTACCTGTCATACCTGCAACAAGTCCATGAGGGCCATGTTGTTTTTCATGTAAATCTAATATGAAATCATCACCATTTTCATTAATACCAATTTCAGTTTTTAAACTTTTAGTTGGATCATTTTCTTTCCATCTATTAATAACATTTAATTGTTCAATCTGGCCAACACCAAACATTTCTAAAAAAGAAATTGTACTAGGTAATTGTCTTTGACTATTTTCAATATAAATTGGTAAATTAGATACTATTTTAGAGCATTTACTCATATCATAATTAATAATTTCATCTGTAAACCTAACTTGATTACTATCATCACTCTTCATTATCATAGATGTGCTTTCGCCTATTGTAATAAACCTTGTTACTTCACTTGGCAATTTTGATAATTTTTCTTCAATTATTATTGTACTAAAACCATAGTTTCTTTTTTCTTCTAAAATATTATCAACAATATTTATTTTTCTTGCTAAATCTATGTCATCAATAATAACTAAATAGTAATTGCTGAATTTTGAATATTCTTTATTACCATCATCACCTATATTCTCTAACATTGTTTTTCTATTATTATATACTGTTTCTAAATAATTAGATATATCTTGCATTTCTTCAGTAGTAGTAGCAAAAAATCTTATCATTTTATCATCAGAAAAACAATATGGCATTTCTTTTAAATATTCCCATCTATTTTGATTCTTTTTATTAGTAAATATTACTATTTTTAAATCATCATAACTATGATAAGAAATCATTTGTAACAATATATTGTTCATAAATTGAATATATTTAGGATAAACACCATTAACAGCAGTTTTATTATTCTCACTAAACGAATATGCAACTGGCACATTATCTAAAATTTCATAACCTTTAATTAAACCATCTAACATTTTTTTTAAATTATCATCATCCATAGAAAAATCTTCAACATGATAATTAATTTTTGCACTAAGCGGAACTTTACCTTTTCCAACTCTTACTGTTAAAAAGTCTCCCTGGTCTTTTTTTCTTTCCCATAATGTTCTTCTTTTATTTATTATAGAGTCATAACAAACATCCGTTGATAAAAGATTTTCTTCAAGTACTTTCTTTTGTGTTTCATATTCTTTTACTATCTCATCTTTTTTAGTATCAAGATATCTTTTATATTTAGTTTGTCTTTCCTCTTCTCTTTTGATCTTAGCTTTTTTTTCAAGTTTTTTTGTTATAAAAGGCCATACACAAGTTGTTAATATCATAGCAATTGATATTATTAATGTTGGTAAAACCTCTTTAAGAGTTCTTTCGCCCGTAGTTAATGAAGTTATGCTACTACATACACTAATTACACTACTAGCTGCCATAGTAAGCATAGGTGCAAGCATTACCCATAATGGAGTATCTGCAATATTTTCTTTACTAGGAGGAGAATCAATCTTCATTTCTAATGGTTCAATTGTTTTTCTAAGTCTTGGAGACTTTAAAAAGTAATCACTTTCTTTATATAGATTTTCATTTTGAACTTCAGTGGTATCAATATCATCAGTTACAGATAAATTAATTATATTAAGAGATTGATTAACTCTAACATTATTTTGTGGATTATTTATAAAAATCATATTTGATATCAATACTAATTTATTACCATATACGTTTATAACATCACCATTCTTTAAAACAGATTCTTTAATTTCAAGTAATGTGTTATTAACGTATACTCTTGCATTATCATCTCTTATTATTTTCCAATCATTATTTTGAAACATCAATGAAAAATGTAATGGTAAAAATAAATTATTATTATAAAATACATCACATGCAGAATCATTACCAATCTTTAAAGTAGTTCCACTTGCTATATTATAAGTCGTAAATGTATTATCTTCTATATCACTAACAAATAATATGTACTTCTTTTCATTTTTTTCTATTGTATATAAAGTATTATTTGTTAAACTAATGCTCCCATTTTCATCAGTATTACCTAATAATTTTGTATTTTCACTTGAACTTAAATACCAACTGTTATTAATTGCTTTAATATTAACAACGTTTTTCCCATCAGAGTCAGTCATCCAAAAATCACCAATACGTTTTGTTGGCAAAGTAAAAGTTATAATATTATTATCATCAAAAAAATATAAATTCATTTTACACCACCTACACTAATATTAATCTAGTACCATTTCTAATATCTGTATTTCTTATAATATCATTGTTTTTATAAACCAAACCATTATCTATATTAACAAGAATATAATTTTTATCTGGGTTTATAGAGTTAAATAAGGTAGTATTTAATAATTTTGAAACACTACCTACTTTCTCATTAACTGGTAAAAAAAGTTCATAATTCTTTCCTAAAGATAATACATATAAATTTATTAATACTTTATTATCATACATATCAACACCTACTATTCTATTATTAATATAAGTATACTATATATAAATAATTAATTCAAATAAAAAAACTAATTTCTTAGTTTTCTTTAATAGTTATTAATCCTTTGTCTACTTCTTCTAAAGCTCTACCTAGTTCTTTTTTAGAAACATATTCACTTTCAGAACATTGAAAATGTTTATATTCTTTCATAACTTTAGCTCTATCAGCAGCTATATGAACTAGTTTGTATTTTGAATCAACAATATTTAATAATCTATCTATTGAAGGATATATCACTTCTACCATCTCCCTACAATAATAATATAACCAATTTAATATATTTGTACAACTAATTGACAATAAGTTTGACATATGTTTTACAAAATATTTTATTTAATGTTAATAAGTGTATAATCATCTTTATTATTTAATACTTTATTAACATCAGTAGTGCCTGGATCTAATACTTTTACACTACCATTTTTATATTCAATAGATGGATATTTAAAACAAGCAAGAAAATCATATTTCATTTCATTTTCATTACCAACTACTTCATAATTTAAACTCTTAATATTATCTCTATCACTTATTTTAACTAACTTAAAAGTATCATCAAGATTTTGATATATATAACTATTACCAACATATAACGCATATAACCCATCACTAGTTAAAACAGTTATTAAATTATAATTATCATCAAAAGCACAGCCCGCTATTGAAACAATATTTTCTATTTTACCTTTATATCCTTTTAATTTATATGAATAATTAGATGTTGATATATTTATTTTAGAATCAATTACTTTAGTATTTAAATAATTAGAGTCTCCATTGACATTAGCATAAACCTCTTCAGGTTTATAAGTCTTTTTAATAATTAATAAAATTACTATTACTATCAAAATAACACCAACTGCGATTATTGATAATTTAATTCTATTTTTATTCTTCATACTTTCACCTATCCTATATATATATAATATCATATTTTTTTTTATTATAAAAGTATTAATTTTCTTCTATAAAATTAATACTTTTGTGAGGTTCATTAAATAATAAATCTTTATAATTTTGTTGTCTTAATGCTTCATATACCATAATCGCAACTGTATTTGAAAGATTTAATGCACGAACATTATCAGTCATAGGCATTCTCATACATCTATCAATATATGGTTTTAATATCTTTGGTGGGATTCCAGTTGATTCTTTACCGAAAAAGAAATAATAATTTTTATTAGGATCACTATAGTCAAAATTACTATGAGGTTTATGACCATATCTAGTTAAAAAATAATATTCTCCTTTATTTTTTTCAAAAAATTCATCTATATTTTCATATACTGTATAATCACATTTATCAATATAATTTACACCACTTCTTTTTATATATTTAGTATCTAAACTAAAACCAAGTGGTTTTATTAAGTGTAGTTTTGTATTAGTAGCGACACATGTTCTCATAATATTGCCTGTATTCATAGGAATTTCAGGCTCAAATAATACTACATTTATCATAATTACTCCTATCCTATACAACTCTTTATTTTAGAATGAATATATTCATATCCACTTTTTGTATAATGTATATCATCACTATCTATATAACTTTTTTCCCAAGTATCTAAACTAGCAGAACCATATACATCACAATATTTAGCATTAGTAATACTAGATATACATGATTTAATTTTATTATTAAAGTTATTTATTGACTCGTTAGTAGCACCTGTTTTCCTAGAATTTCTTCTAACAGGGTTAACAGACATTATATAAAAAGTATGACCTTTATCAACACTACTTATAAATTCTTTATATTTAGAACAATAATTATCAACATTATACAAGTCATTAACACCATAGTTAAGTACTACATTATATTTTTTGCCATCATCTAATGCATTTTTAGCATCTTCCATATGCTTTAGAAAATCATAATAATTTGCCCCATCTTTACAAATAGCCTGTTCGTTATTATCAAGACCAGCCCTCTGCATACCATTAGTTCTAGAGTCTCCCATGTATAATGTATATTTATTTGCTACTACTGAACCACCATTAGAATCTGTATTAGTATTTGAATTACTACTAGACTCTTTATCCATTTTAGTTTTTAGCGTTTCTAATCTTTTTAAATATTCTTCTTTCTTACTAGCTTCTTTTACTTTATGAGTTAATATATAAGCATTAGAATAATCATTACTATTTAATGTTGATTCAGCTTTCTCTATAGCCTCTAAGGCATTAGTTTCATATATTTTATTTATTTGTTCTAAAGATAAATTTTTTAAACAATTTTTATATCCTTCTGCTGCATTTTCATTACCTAATGTAGTTACAACTATAACTTGTACTAATGTTGGTATTAAGAATATTAAAACAGCTGCGATGAACTTTTTAACTGCACCACTAGTAACTTTCTTTAATTTCTCCTCATCACTAACCGCACCAACTAATTCAAGCATAAGAAAAACGATAAGTAATATAGGCACTGCTATTTTAATAACTGTAATTACTATATTAACTATTCTCATCACTTGTAATACATCTGGATTATCACATATACTTAATATATTCATATAACACCTCTTATTTTTTTAATCTAAGTTCTATTCCAACTACACCATATTTCATTTCATCTTCTTTAGAATAATAATTATTCATATCAGATGGATCACTTTTTTCATATTCTCTATATCCTAAAGATACTTTATCAAAGTTTTTATATAATGATTCAAAACTATCATATTTATGTAATTCAATTATATCTGTAAGTAACTTTTCATTTGTATCTCTATTAGTAAATAGAATCTCATCACCTACATTTAATAATCTTCTTTTCTCATCATTAAGTCTAAGTTCTATAGTTTTAGAACCATTTTTTATTAATTCAAACGGTTCATTATTTAAATTCATATTATGTATCATTTTCTACCTCACAATTCCAAAGTCCAAGACTTCCTTTTACTTTTATAGGTTTATCATATTTAATAATATTTTCTAGTTTCCATGCATATTTCATTTCATGACCTGAAAGTTCATAAACTGTACTATCAATCGTTAATAATTCATCATAGAACTCTTTAGTTACTAAAATACAATCAGTAAGAATAGCCTCCCCTATAATATATCCATTATAATATTCTAAATTATAATCTTTAAATTTATTTAATATATTTTTTTCTATACCAAGAGATGAATGTATTAATATTTTACCTCTATATTTAGTTTTCCAAGTTCTAAATTCATATTTTTTATATCCATCTATTATTAAAGTAGCCCACGGATTTTTAATTGATAATGCTTTCATAAGAAATTCTCCTTACACAAATTATTATATCATAAATACTAAATAAAAAGAATTTTATTTCAAAAATCCTTTTATTATTAATTCTTCAGCACTATTAGCATCAATACCAAGTGACATTAATTTAATAAATTGTTCACCTGCGATTTTACCAATAGAAGCCTCATGTATTAGTTTAGCATTTAAATCCTTAGCAAATATTTTTGGTATAGCTTTAACTTTACCTTTTTCTTTTATTATAGCATCACATTCAACATGACCATAACATTCATTATTACCGACTATATTTGAATTAAATTCTTGGTAAGAACTATCCTCTGCAACTGATCTTGAAGTTACATGAGTACTAGAGTTTTTACCATTTAATTTAACATCAAATATTGTCTTAGCTTTATTATTACCAGTTGTAAGAATTTTTTCATTTATAACTAAAGTCGCACCACTTTCTAATACTGCTTTAGTTGTTCTAACAGTATCATCAACACCTTTAATTTGACTTGTTTCCATAATCATATAAGCATTCTTACCTAAAAATACTTCTGTAACAGGATTTAAAACTCTTTTACCATCCCCAACACCTTCACCATAATGTTTCTCTATGTATTTTACCTTAGCATTTTCAGATACATAGAATCTATGTATACCATCATGTCTTGATGTTAAATGACTAGGATTATTAATACCACATCCAGCAATAATAATACTATCAGAGTCTTTACCAATATGAAAGTCATTATAAACAACATCATTAAGGCCACTCTGTGTTAATATAACAGGAATATCACATACTCCTCCAATAGTTCCATCTTTTACATAAATATCAATACCTTTATTATCTTCTTTAGATTCAATATTTATAAATTTGCCAACTTTCCTTTCAATACCCTTACCATCTTTACGAATATTATAAGCATCAGCCTCTTTAATATCATTAGGAAGTATTACATCTAATAAATCATTATCTTTTTTATTCATGAGCACCTCCAATTAATATATCAAAGAAATTATCTTTATTATCAAATTTAACTATTTTACCTTTTTCCATAAGAATAATTTTATCAGCTATATTTAATATTCTTTCTTGATGAGATATTACTAAATTAATACCTTTATTTGTACTTTGAATTTCTTTAAAAACCTCATTTAAATTATTAAAACTCCATAAATCTATACCTGCTTCAGGCTCATCAAAAATAGAAACAATAGGATTCCTTGCTATAACAGTAGCAAGCTCTATTCTCTTAAGTTCACCTCCACTTAAAGATTTATTAACTTCTCTGTCTATATATTCAAGTGCATTAAGACCAACTTTATATAATATCTTACTTGCATCAACTTTATTTATTTTATTTTTTGTAGCAAAAGATAATAAATCATACACAGTTATTCCTTTAAAACAAACTGGTTGTTGAAAAGCATACCCTATACCCATATTAGCTCTTTCATCTATAGAAAGATTAGTAATATCTATTCCATTAAATATAATTTTCCCACTATCTGGTGTTAAAATACCCATAATTATTTTAGCTAAAGTACTTTTACCACTACCATTAGGTCCAGTTATAACATAGAATTTATTATCATCAAGTTTAAGATTAATATGATCTAATATTTTTTTATTATCTCTTTCAAAACATATATCCTTTAATTCTAACATACATTTCCTTTCTAATACTTAAATTTTAGTATTCTAATTGAATTAAGTACTGCCAGTACTGATACACCAACATCTGCAAAAACTGCACTCCACATAGTTAAAATACCAAAAGATATTAATAATAAAACAAATATTTTAACACTAATTGCAAATACAATATTTTGTTTTACTATTTTCATAGTACTTTTAGATATATTAATTACTGTAGCAATCTTAGATAATTCATCAGTCATTATAACTATATCAGATGCCTCTATTGCAGCATCAGATCCTACTCCTCCCATTGATATACCAATATCAGCACTCATTATTACAGGTGCATCATTTATTCCATCACCAGCAAATACAATTTTGCCATCATCTGTCAGTTGCTTTTTTAATTCATTTATTATATTTACTTTGTCTTGAGGAAGCAATTCAGAATAATATTCATTTATATTAAGTCTTTCAAAAACACTCTTACTAACACCATCTTTATCGCCTGTTAACATAACTGTTTTTTTAACTCCAAGATTCTTTAACAATCTTAATGCAAGAGCACTATCATCTTTAATTCTATCACTAATAACCATATAACCATGATAAACATTATCAACAGCAACATAAATTATCGTACCTATTATATCACATTTTTCATATTCTATATTGTTTTCTTCTAATAATTTATTATTACCAACCATTACTTTTTTATTATCAACTAATGCAATAACCCCTCTACCTGGTATTTCTTTTACATCAGATATTTTATTAGGATTGATTTTATGACCATAATCTTTTTTTATAGATATAGATATTGGATGATTAGAATAATACTCAGCATAACTAGCAAGTTTTAATAATTCATTATCTCTAATATCAACACTATGAATACTTCTTACTTTAAATTCACCTTCTGTTATTGTTCCAGTCTTATCAAAAACTACAATTTCACTTTTAGATATTGCTTCTAAATAATTACTCCCTTTAACAAGTATTCCATTTTTAGAACAAGCACCTATTCCAGAAAAGAATCCAAGTGGTATAGATACAACTAATGCACATGGACAAGAAACTACTAAAAATGATAATGCTCTATAAATCCAAATATTAAAATCTTGATTGAAAATTACTGGTGGAATTACCGATAATAAAATTGCCTCTATTACAACAATGGGTGTATAGTATCTAGCAAACTTAGTAATAAAGTTTTCACTTTCACTCTTTCTGTTACTAGCATTTTCTACTAGTTCTAATATTTTACTAACAGTAGATTCACTAAATTCTTTAGTAACCTTAATTTTTAATATTCCACTTATATTAATGGAACCACTTAATACTTCATCACCAATATCAACTTTTCTTAATTTACTCTCACCAGTTAGTGCTGATGTATTAAGAGCAGAGTCTCCACTTTTCACTATACCATCAAGAGGTATTTTTTCACCTGATTTAACTAAAATTATATCTCCAATTTTAACTTCACTTGGATTTACTTTTACAGTATCTTTTCCCTTAACTACATTTGCATAGTCAGGTCTTATATCAATAAGAGAACTAATTGACTTTCTTGATTTATCTAATGCATAGTCTTGAAAGAATTCACCTATTTGATAAAAAAGCATAACAGTTACTGACTCAGGTATCTCATTAATAAAGAATGCTCCTAAAGTCGCAATTGTCATAAGAAAATTTTCATCAAATACTTTTCCTCTTATAATATTTCTAAATGCTTTATAAATTATTTTATGACCAACAATTATATATGAAAGCAAAAAGAATACAACAGATAACTTATTATTTATTAAAAAAGCTATAATTAATAGTACAATAGAAGTTATAATTATAATTATTTGTTTTTTCATCTTTTTATTCATTATAACTCCTTTATACTAACGTCTGGTTCTTCACGTCTTATTATCTTTTTAATTAATTTTAATGCATCATTTAAATCAGACTCATTACAGTCAAATGTTAGTCTTTCTGTCATAAAACTAATTGTTACATTTTTAATCAAATCTATTTTATTTAGTTCACTTACAAGTTCACCTGCACATGCTACACAGTCAAGACCTTCTATTTTATATTTATAGTTATTCATTTTTCCTCCTCATGATATATATGCTCTAAACCAATTTCAAATAATTTATTAATATGATCATCATCTAAAGTATAGTATACCTCTTTCCCACTACGTCTACACTTAACAATATTACTTTTTCTTAATACTGCTAGTTGATGAGATACAGCAGATTTAGTCATATTAAGAACATTTGCTATATCACAAACACACATTTCATTTTTATCAAGAGCAAATAATATTCTACATCTAGTAGTGTCCCCAATTAACTTGAATAACTCAGCCAAATGCAAAAATATCTTATCATTAGGCATGTTAGTTAATACATTATCAACTTTATCTTGATGAATTATATTGCAATCACATGAATAATCATTTTTAAACATATTTCCTCCATAGTTGAATATTCTTTCAACTATTGTTATTATAGTTGAATAACCATTATAATGTCAATAAAAAATAGATATTTATACTATATCTATTTATAAATAAAAAGCAAATAACAAGTATTTGCTTACATGAATTTACAAGAGCATCCATCATTTACATTACATACATCATTCTCTTCTGTACAAGTATAACAATTACTATAAGTATGTCTATAAATATGATGATTAATTATTCTAGTATTTATTGGACAAACATGTCCTTGCTCTTTTTTGATAGATTTTTATTTTTTTATGTATTTACATTTGGGAAAATCAGAACATCCAATAAATTTTCCATATTTACCATTTCGTTCAACTAATTCATTACCACACTTTGGACATATCATATTATTTTCTAATTTCTTA
>JAEDNL010000085.1 GCA_016302505.1 Bacilli bacterium | reverse complement strand
AATAAAAGAAGTTGGGCAAAGAAAGTAATGAGTAAATAATAAATTACAATTTATAGAGTAGATCATTAATGATTTACTCTTTTTATTAAATTATAATTTTATCTGATTGTTAAACGAACAAATGTATGATATAATTGATAATAGTTATATAGGAGGGGTAAAAATGAATAAAGTATATATGTGCATTGATTTAAAGAGTTTTTATGCCTCTGTAGAATGTGTAGAAAGAGGATTAGATCCTTTAAATACAAATTTGGTTGTTGCAGATGAATCAAGAACAGAAAAAACAGTTTGTTTAGCTATTACTCCTTCATTAAAACAATATGGACTGGGTGGAAGAGCCAGACTCTTTGAAGTTATTCAAAAGGTTAAAGAGGTAAACTATAAAAGAAGAAAAGAAAATAATTATAAAAAATTTTTAAATAAATCTTTTTTAGATAATGAATTAAAAAAAGATAAATCTTTAGAATTGGATTATATTATTGCACCACCACAAATGAACAAATATATGAAGTATAGTACATCTATATACAATGTTTATCTCAAATATTTAGCTCCTGAAGATATATATGTATATTCAATAGATGAAGTTTTTTGCGATATTACTAATTATTTACATTTTTATAATATGACACCAAAAGAATTAGTTACCAAAATGATACAAGATGTTTATCATACAACTGGTATAACAGCAACTGCTGGTATTGGAACTAATATGTATTTGGCAAAGATATGTATGGATATTGTAGCTAAACATTCAGAACCTGATGAAATTGGTGTAAGAATTGCTGAAATAGATGAGATGACTTATCGTAAACTATTATGGAATCACAAACCACTTACAGATTTTTGGAGAGTTGGAAAGGGCATTGCAAAGAAACTAGAACAAAATAGAATGTTTACTATGGGAGATGTAGCAAGATGTTCACTTGTAAATGAAAATTTATTATATAAATTATTTGGTGTAAATGCAGAATTATTAATTGATCATGCATGGGGTTATGAACCAACTACAATTGAAGAAGTAAGAGCATATAAACCAGAAAGAAATAGTATATCGTCAGGCCAGGTTTTGCATTGTCCATATAAATATGAAAAGACTAAGCTAATTGTTAGAGAAATGATTGAATTATTATCTCTTGAATTAGTAGAAAAAAATCTTGTAACTAATCAACTAGTATTAACAATTGGTTATGATATAGAAAATTTAACTAATCCTATTATAAGTAGAAATTATTTTGGTGAAGTTACAACAGATAATTATGGAAGACAAGTTCCAAAGCATTCTCATGGAACAATTAATTTGGATTATAGAACTTCATCGACTAAAGTATTATCAAAAAAATGCTTGGAATTATTTGAAAGAATAATTAATAAAGATTTATTAGTTAGAAGAGTAAATATTTCTGCCTGCAATTTGGTTAATGAAAGTAAGGCAAAAAATGAAATTGTTTATGAACAATTAGATTTATTTTCAAATAGTGTTGAAAGGTCATTTGAAAATGAAAAAGAAAAATTACAACAAAAAGATGAATTAAAATTACAACATGTATTATTAAATATTAAAAATAAATATGGTAAAAATGCAATTCTTAAAGGAATGAATCTTGAGAATGGAGCTACAACCATTGATAGAAATTCGCAAGTTGGAGGTCACAAAGGATGATAGAAGATAATTATGAAGATATTATAAATTTACCTCATTATGAACCTAAATATCATCCAAGAATGAGTAAACATAATAGAGCTGCACAATTTGCTCCATTTGCAGCATTAACAGGTTATGAAGAACAAGTAAAAGAAACAGCACGATTAACAGAGAAAAAAATCGAAATTGATGACGGATTAAAAGAAATATTAGGCAACAAACTTATTTATATTAAAGAAAATTTAAATATTAAATCAGAATTGATTTTTACATATTTTATTTATGATTCTAGAAAGTCCGGCGGTAGATATGTCGAAAAAAAAGGTATTGTTAAAAAAATAGATATAATAGAACAATATGTTCAACTTATTGATAAAACTAAAATACCTATAAATGATATAATTTCAATTGAAGGTGAATTGTTTAATTTTTTGGAAATTGATTAACATATTTTAATAGATTGCTAATTTTGTCGAATAATATTAAAATAATATTGTCAATAATAAATTGGCAATTATTAAACCATATGACTTTTCCAAGTCACATTATGCTTCTCACAATAAAGAAGTAGAAAAAAAGTAAGTCGAGCAGTAATAAACTGCTTTTTTTGTGATATAATGTATCTAACAGATAAATAGTAATTTGTTTGTTAGGAGGAATTTATGAAAAAATATTTAAAAGAAATTATTATAGTTTTATTACAATTATTTATGTTTTATATATTTCCGTTATTTGCAGGTCCTACTGATACAATGGGTATGGTATTATTAATAATATTAGCTACTTTATTATTAGCTACAATTTTAGGAACAATATCAAATAATAAGATTAAATATTGTTATCCAATATTAGTAGCGTTATTATTTATACCTAGCATATGGATTTATTATAACGAATCGGCTTTAATACATTCTGTTTGGTATTTAGTAATATCAGCAATTGGATTATTAATAGGTATGGCTATTAATAAATTAATATATAAAAAATAAATTACAATTTATTGATTAGATTGTAATATTTCAATAAATCGTAATAAATAATTTTGACA
>JAEDNL010000084.1 GCA_016302505.1 Bacilli bacterium | reverse complement strand
TAAGTTCCATAAAATGTTATAATTTCTTTATTTTCAAGTTCCGAATATTCTCTTAGAACATTAAAATCTATTTTAGGCATCATAAAGTTATCATCACTATTAAAATCAGTAGTTTCTTTACCCTTTATATTATTATATATTTCTTCGAATGTTTCACCTTTAGGATTTTTAATCACAATTACTTCATCATTATTTTTAGTTATTAATTTAATTGCAAAATCATTTTCATCATTATAATAATATACTTTTATTTGATCACGGATTTCATTATTATCTTTTATAATACCAAAATATTTAACATTCTCTATTTCTTTAAATTTATCATTAAAAGTATCAAATTTCTTATTAAATTCAAACTCTCTATAAAGCATACTATATAAGAAATATCTATCTATTACATCTTCTCCACTATCAAGAGCATCACTACTCCAATCAAATTGATCAAGTATATCACTAGTCTGATTAAACTTTTCTTTTATAGCGGTCTCTATTTTATTTTTAAGTTCAAGATTCTTTCTTCCATATATTTTATAATAATAATTATCACTTATATCTTTAGTTGTAAAATCTTCTTTATTTAAGTTATCTAAAATATCTGATTTCTCATCGAACTTAATATCTTCTTTAACTATATCATTTTTAAAATCATTCCATATCAATTGAAATGTTGGACACCAACTAGTATCAGCACTTACTTTGTCACTCAAAGTCGGTACTACATCTACCCCTTTTGTTTCTTTTAATTCTTTTTTGTCATAAACACTTTCTACATTATCAAATACTTTAAAACCAAGAATTCTTATTTCAGTACCTATATCAAAACCATTACCAATAAGACGATGAACTTTACTTACTTTATAAAGTATACTTTTATATTCAACCGTTCCCCCATCTTTAAGTTGTAATCTTACAGGTATTAGCATTATTACTAAAATAACACAAATTAAAATTATTACTTTCTTTTTCATATATTCTCCTTATTATCATTATAAACTATATTATGTTTAGTAACAATAAATTATTTAATAATTAACTCTAGTATATTTCGAAATTCATTTACATCTACATTAGAAGTTTCTATATCAAAGTTAACTCCTTTATAACTAAATACTGTCATATAACTATTTTCATAACTATATATCTTAATATTTTCTCCATTAATAGTTGTATATTTTTCTCCATTGTCATCAAAGAAATAATCTCTCAATGGTTCATTATCTTTTGAAAATGCTATCATAATACTCTTATCTTCTTTGTAACTACTAACCACATAATTATTAAGCTTATTATATTTTTGATTAGAGTCTTTAATATATATTCCTTCAACTTTATAATCTTCTAATAAGTTAGAATTAACCAGTTCCTCATAAAAACTAAATTCATATTTAAGATCCTTTTCATCAACATTTTTACTAATAGCATCAAATTTATGACTAGCAACACTATCTAACTCATTAATATTAAAGTTCCCCTTATTATAATTATTAGAACTTTCAATTTTTATATCATTAGTTTTACTACCATTAAAAATGAATACACCAACCATTAATACCAAAGCACAAGTACACATTCCATATTTTAAATATTTCATATCAATACTCCTTTTATTAACTATATTATTTTTTATATCCTCTTTATTTATTTTCTCAGATATAATATTTTTTATTTGCTTATTTGACACGCTAATCACCCACCTTTAACTTTAATTCCTTAAGTGTTCTATACAAATAATTTTTAACATTTGACAAAGGTATATTTAAACACTCAGATATTTCTTTTAAGTTCATTCCTTCATAATAATATAAATATACTATTTTAGATATAATAACAGGTTTTTTCTTTAAGTAATTCCATACCATATCAGTATCGAATTTAAGAAAACAACTTTTTTCTAAATTATAATTAGATGGTATATTCATCATTGTTTCATCATCACTTCTAAAAAAATCTATTATTTTCTGTTTATAATTAAATCTGTAATATTTATATATTTTATTCTTAGCTATACCAATTATATATTTCTTGTCTTCAATAATATCAATCTTCTTATATACTTCCATATATACATTCTGTAGTATATCTTTAACATCATCTATATTAGAACAATTGCACACAACATAGCGAGAAATATCTTTATATGTTTCATCATATAATTTATCAAATTTTTTAAGGCTTTTTTGATCGACCATTTTATTCACCTCAATAATATAGTTCCTAAAAAGTATTATTTAGTTTCAAATATTTTTATATTTTAAAAGATAGTGATTACACTATCTTATTTTTCTAAACGATAGATTATTGAATAGCCTCTTCTACCTTCACTAATTAAATAACTAGCATCTTTTTGAATACAAGTTTCAATTTTCTCTTTAGTCCATATCTTATTTTCACTTAAACTAACTGGAGCACCTACTACATTCATACCACTTAAAGGTACACCATATTTATTCATAGTATCAGCAATAAATATAGCCATGTCTTTAACTTCTCCTTCCTTTACAAAGAAATCGAATCCTAAGAATACAGGTCCTCCACATCTAACATCAACTGGATCATTGTAAACTGAATCAACTGATATTTTTCTACATATAAATTTTGTCATAAACCCTCCCTTGGAGCATATTATATCATAATAATTAAAAAGAATCTAATTTTCTTTATAATTAGATTCATATAAATCAGAATTGTCATCCTCCTCATGTTCTTT
>JAEDNL010000033.1 GCA_016302505.1 Bacilli bacterium | reverse complement strand
TGTCAGAGTACTCGTACGAATCAAACTGCGAGTATTCAACCAAAACCCCCTGAAGGATGCCGAAAGGCATCCATTTTTGTTTTATTTACGGGGATTGTGGGCGATTTTGGTAGTACGCTACCCAACACTTTACCCAACATATTGTTGGTTCGTTTAAATTTAAATGAGTTTAATTTGATTTTTCATCAATGACGTTAGAAGACTTTTCATCAAAGTCTTTTTCTAATGAATCAAAGTAGTTAGCAAGATTACTGTAATCTTTTTCTAACATATGAGCATATGTTTCTAATGTTTCATTAGTATCTGCATGACCTAAGAATTCAGATATAGCAGTTATAGGCATTGAACCTGATAGTAATGTACTTGTAGCTGAATGTCTAAAGTCGTGTATTCTTATATGTTTAACTCCAGATAATTTTACATATTTATCTCTGCTTGTATAGAAGTGATGATATGTTATAGGTTGATCGTCACCAAATACAAACCATGTTTGCTTAAATTTAGAATATTTAGACATTTTAGATTTTAATTCTTTTAAATCATTTATTAAATGTTCTGGTATTGGAACATATCTATTTGATGAATTAGTCTTAGGACTTGATATAAACCATTCGCTATTATTATTTGTAGCAGATGGATTTAATACTTGTTGGCATACATGTAATCTTCTAGTTTCGAAGTCTATATGTTTCCATTGAAGGCCTCTAGCTTCTGATCTTCTTAAGCCACAGTAGTATAATGTTTTAAATAAACATTTATCTCTTATATCATCAATAACTGATAAGAACTTGTAGAATTCCTCTGGAGCATATACTTTCATTTCTTTTTTTACTGCACCAGGTGTTTTAAATGGTTCTAGTTTATTATAGAATTTCCTTAAATTGAAATCCCATTGTTTTTCAGCAAAGTTTATTACTTGTTTAATGAATTTTTGAATATCTGTTTTATATCTATCACATAAACCAGTTTTATTCATTTCACGTCTCCACTTTTGATATAGATCCCAGTTAAGATTAACTAGTTCTACATCATCAAGTAAACCCATATATTTGATTCTATCTCTATAAGTTTTTAGAGTAGAATCTTTTATTTTGTCTTCTTGGTATTCATAGTATATTGTATACGCTTCTTTAAAAGTCATATGTGGATTAACTTCAATATCTTTATATTTATTTAAATACTCTTTTTCGGCATCCTCAGCTTCTTTTTGAGTAAAGAATGCTCTTGATTGATATTGATGTCTTTTACCATCTAGACCTCTATTAAATTGTATAAATACCCATGATCTACCATCTTTTGTAATTTTGTTTTCTTTAAGTTGTCTTACGGACATTTATCATTCCTCCTTTTTTATCCGTAATATCGACATACGTTGATATTATACTATATTTTTATAATTCGAAATCGTCAGATTTATCTTTATTATTTTCTTGGTGTTTATTTTTGTGATAATGTTTATTAATAATGTTATCTACATGAAATTGAAAAGTATCTGTGTTTATTTCTTCAGGTGGTTCTTTACCCATTACTATATAAACAGCTTTAGCAAATCTTTCTAGCATCATTTTGAAGTATTGAACTGTATTAGATAATCTTTTAGATACTTCTTCATATAATCCTTTCCAATGATTTATTTCCTTATCTTGTTTATCAATAATATTTTTTTGATTACTAATAATTTTATCTTTATCCTTAATGATTTTATTATTCTTTAACTCTTTAATTTCTTTTTCTAGTTTATTTATTCTATTTTCTTTTTTTGAAATAGAGTTATCTTTTAATATAAGTTGCTTATTCAAATCCTTAGAATAGTCTACTAATTGGTCTACATCATATTCTTTATATTGACCTAGAAAGTTTCTACTAGGATTCAAAACTTCTTCTGAATTAACTTTATTAAGCTTATCTTGAGTTTCTTTATCTATTTTATTAAAGTCTATTATTTCAATTAAATTATCTTTCTTAGCTTCTAATTCTTTAATAGTGTGTTCTAATTTAGTTTCGTGTTCTTTGTTTGCTCCAACTTCACCACGATCAAGTAGGTAACCTTTACTTTGTAAATATTCATTAAAGTCATCTAGTATTTTAGTGAAAGATAGTTTACCACCTTTATCTTTCCAAAATTGATCTGAATTTAGAAATTTACCATATTCAGTTGTATAAATGTTTTTACCATTTTCATCTTTTTTTAAGACTGGTACAAGAGTTTCTTTTCCATCTTTGTTAATATGACTTTTCATTATTCTTTTACCTTCAGAATCTGTTTCAAATACTTTTCTTTGAACTTTATCTACTACTGGTAGAAAGTAAAAGTGTAGGTGAGGAGTATTTTCATCAAAGTGTATTACTGAATTAACTACATTTTCTTTACCAACTAAATTACACATATATTCATTACAATCTTTAAAAAATTCTAATACTTTTTCTGGAACATCTTCTTCTTTTCTAATATCACAACATTTTATATATTCACCTTTATGTTCTCCAGATTCATACTTAGTATCTGTTTCTTTAAATTTCATTCCTAATGATTTAAAGAAGTCTTGACCACTTGTAATAACAGCTCCATTAATTAGATTTAAATCTTTTTTATTAGAGTTATATTGAATATTGTTTTCATCAAGTTTTTTATAAATAGTACTCATTAAATTATTGTTATACATTGGAACTAATTCCACATTATATTTAGTTCTAGAAAGATCATAATTACCAGAACCTTTTCTTTCAGTTAACTCATTATTAAGTCCACATAAATCGCTCTTTTTATATTTGTTGTCGAAGTTTAATACCTGATAATTAACACTCATTAATGACTCCTTGTTATTAATGAAAGTGGAAGGTCATTTTAGTGACCTATCTCACTAGGGCACAGAGGTACCCAATTCGTGAGTTAAGGAGATTCTCCTTAAAATCCACTTACTTGTTTAATCGCAAATACCTAAAGCTATGCAATAGGTATAAGCTAATAAACAAGATAATAAATATCACTATCGCCACTT
Organism: Bacilli bacterium; assembly: GCA_016302505.1. GTDB lineage: Bacteria > Bacillota_I > Bacilli_A > RF39 > UBA660 > CAG-1000. The sequence goes on along the minus strand of JAEDNL010000033.1, from coordinate 10,837 downwards.
TCATTTCTTACGAAACAAAACGTGCTACGTTTAATTTATTCTTGCTCAGGTTCAATAAATTTACAATGATAGTATCTTCCTTCGGCAGAACGATTATTTGTAATATAAACACCTTCGCATTCAAGAAGTTTGGAACACTTATTTAATAATCTTCCAAATCTTCTTGGTGACATCATTATGTTAGCGCTATTAACAATATCACTACAAATGAAGTCAAATTCCTTTTGCTTTGAAGCATACTTTATGAATTGTATTAGTTCAAAAGGAATTTCATCTTCTTCAGTATTACATACTGATAAAGATTGATCTTGATTTCTTTTTAAATCAAGTTCTAATGATGCAAAGTCTCTATTAATTGTGGTTAGTTTTAAATAGTTTCTATCAGACTTATTTTCATGTAATTCTATTACACCTTGAACTGATGCATTCAATCCGACACTTCCTAGAGTCTTTCCTTGTTTGTTTAGATGATGAATAAGTAATATAGTTACATTATATTTATCACTATATTTTCTTACTTCTGGAATAACTTTTTGAGATATATCTTGATAACTATTAATATCATATTCTTGACTAAATTTAATATCTTTTAACATATCTACAATAATAAGTTTTCCATGTTCATCTTCTGCAAATTCTTTTATGTTATATTCTAAATCTCTCCAATTAATTGTGAGATTATCATTTCTATCTATTACGAATAGAGAACGTTTTTTATTATCAAGGTTCATTAGTCTTGATCGGTCGACTAATTGACCTCCATCCTCTTCTGTGTTAATATATAAAACAGGTGAGGCATTTACTTTTAATCCGAATAACGGATTTCCGTTTAGAACGGAGTTGGCAAGTTGTAGCGCAAACATCGACTTACCAACTTTAGGATTTGATACTAATAAATACACACCTTTAGACTTCATTATTTGGTCGATGATGATGTCTTTTTTTATGTCTGTATTTATTTCTTCAATCGCTTTAAGCAATTTGTTCAACTCCTTTCACTGATTTACATCTAGATTCTAAATAATCTATATCAATGTTTAAATATTTAACAACTTCTTGCATAGGTACTACATTCTTAGGAACGTAATAACCTTGTTGCTCTAAGTTGTTTTTAATTGCACCTTTAATAGTTAGTGCAGAATTTCTACCAACTTGTGCTAATCTCATTAAGTCTTGTAGATTGCACCATTGTTGTGATACAAGTTTTAAAGTTTCTTGTGCGGACATATTTCACTTCCTTTCTAATTTTCTATATTTTTGTTATCCCACATATCATATGGATAGGGGAATGCTTCTAATGATTTGTCTTCATCATTAAACTTTAAGTACTTATTGATTCTTAGTTCTAATATAATATCGCTAATATCTTCTTTATTATCAGAACAGTAGTGGGTTACATCAAAACCTTTTACTATATTATTAGTTAAGACTAATGTTAGAAAACCTTTAGCTCTAAGTGATAACATCTCATCTTTTAGATATATATCAGATGTTCTAAAAACTTTCATTTTATTCATATATTTCCTCCTTTCTAAATCCTGAACGAAAATATCGTTCTTGATTTCTACCTTAAATATATCAAACTCAAATAAACCTGTCAACACATTTTGAACGAAAATTTCGTTCTTTTATATTTACATGTATTTTTTATTATGATAAAATTAGATTGTATACCGGAATAATGTAGAATAGGGAGGTATTTCTAATGAGAACTAATGAGTTTAAAGAGACAGTAGAAAAAGCAAGAAAAGCTAAAGGATTATCTCAAAGACAATTAGCTAAAGAAATAGGATTAAGTCAAAGTACTTATAATGACACTATCAATGGAAAGATAAAAAAAGTTGATGTAGAGATTCTTAAAAAAATTGCAGCTGGTTTAGATTTATCTCTTGATTATTTGATCAAGATTTCTGGATATGGTGATGTTTATAATTTAATGAACACAGAAAAGTATTCTAATAAATCTACAAGAGATTTTATTGAAACATTAGATAAATATGAAAAATTTCAAATGGACATTCTTGATTGGGATTATCAAAAAAGACAAAAAGCATTTGAATTACAAGATCATATTAACAATATAAAAACAGAAGTTAAAATAATAACAGCGGGCGGAGTTAGAAGAATAACAGATGAAGAATTCTTACAAGAATTAGAAGATATGTACGAAATAACTAAGGAAATTGCTAAAAAGTATGATTATAGCAAATTACCTAAGGATGTATAGGGTGGTTTAATGAGAAAAAGTAATGTAATAGTTGAACAAATTATAAATAATTCAGTTGTTGAAGATTATGCTGATATTTTAACTAAAACAGAAATTAATAACATATTATTAAAGAAATTTAGTAATACAGAGTTAAAAGAAGATGGTCACATTTATGGTAAACATTATGATAAAAAGTTCTGTATATATGCAAAAAATATTAGTTATTTAGGAAATCCACATCCAATTTTTAAAAAGCGTATACAAATACCAACAGATTTTATTGATTTATATAATTCTAATAAATTGAAAAATATAGAAACAGTTTTAATAGGTGTATATTCATATAAAGACACAATCTTGTTCTGTGATTTTGACACATCTAAATATATAAATAACAAGTTACACAATTCATCTGCTCATATTTTTACAATAGATTTGTTAAACGGCAAAAGAAATGGATATTTTAAAAAGAAAGATAAAAGAGAAAATATATTAACTGTATTTGATGATAGTAATATTAGTAAGTTTTTAGATTTAAAACTATCTGATAACAAATCATGTGGTGTTGAGGTATTTGATACATTAGATGATTTCTTCGCTTCGATGTATAAAGAGTGGTTTGGAATAGATTGTTATATGGAAATGATAGAAAATAAATTTGCTAATAAATATCAACCAGAATGGCCAGGTTTCTATTTAGAATATAAGTTAGAAAAGTATTTGGAAGATAACCATAAAGAAGATATTATTAGGTATTCTCAAAATAAGAAAAAGGACGATATTGATTTAGATTTGTATTTTCCTAAACTAGGAATGTATGGCGATTTAAAAGCACATAGTTCTTCAAGTACAGCTATTCAAGGAAATGATTACGAAACTATAATGAATTTAATAGAAAATCAAAGTGTATACTATATAGTATGTAATCATGAAACTAAGAAAGATAAAGATAATAATTATGTAGTAACAGAATTTTGGAATAGATCTCAAAATAAGGAAGATCTAAGAAGTTATGGGGAAAAAATGAAGAATAGTGTTACTCTAACAAGTTACTATATATTAGAGATTAATAAGTATAATAAAAAATACCTAGATGTATTTAATCAAGGAAAAAATAGTGATGGAAAGCCAAGAGAACCAAAGATTATGATAAGTAATAAAAACATTGATAACTTCCTTGTTCATATAGTAGAATTCGAAGACGAAATAATGTAAATTGGGGCTAGCTTTATGTGATATATTTTGATAAAATATATATAACAGGAGGTAATGAAAATGAAAAAATTTAAATTTATAGATTTATTTTCAGGAATAGGTGGCTTTCATCAAGCCATGGAACAACTAGGTGGTACTTGTGTATTTGCCTCTGATATTGATAAATATGCAATAGAAACTTATAAAGAAAATTATAATATTGATTCAGATATTAATGTTAGAGATGTAAAAGTAGAAGATATTCCAAAACATGATGTTTTATGTGGTGGATTTCCATGCCAAGCATTTTCAAAAGCAGGAAAAAGAAAAGGGTTTGAAGATGAGACAAAAGGAACATTATTCTTTGAAATTGAAAGAATACTTGCTTATCATAAAACTAAATATATTGTATTAGAAAATGTTAGAAATTTAGTCTCACATGATCATGGTAATACATGGAAAACTATATATAGTCATTTAAAAGAATTAGGATATAGACTAACTCCAGAACCATTAATATTAAGTCCACATCAATTGGGGGTTCCACAATTAAGAGAAAGAGTTGTAATACTAGGTATTTACGATCCGGATCATTGTGATGATGACTTAAGAATATCATTTAAAGATTTAGAAAATCTTAAAAATAAAGATCAAAATAGTATTTACGATATATTAGAAAAAAATGAAGTTGATGAAAAGTATAATATTACTGAAAGAGAAAAATATGTTCTATCAGCTTGGGATTCCTTTTACAAAGGAATAAATGAAAAGGTTCTTGGATTTCCAGTATGGTTTGATTATTTTAAAAAGAAACCAGATGAAGATATGGCAGATTGGAAAAAAGAGTTTATTAAAAAGAACAATAAATTATATAAAGATAATAAAGAATTTATTGATTCATGGGCAAAACAATATAATAATTTAAAAGACTTTACTCCTACTCAAAGAAAATTCGAGTGGCAAGCTGGAGATTCTATTGAATCATTATGGGATGGTTTAATACAAATTAGACCATCGGGCGTAAGAGTTAAGAAACCAACATGTTTTCCTGCATTAGTTGCTTTAGTTCAAATACCTATAATTGGTAAATATAAACGTAGATTAACAGTTAGAGAAGCAGCAAGACTTCAAAGTTTCCCTGATTCGTTTATACCTAATCCAAATGATCAACAAGCATATAAACAATTTGGAAATGCAGTAAATGTAAATGTAATAAAAACAGCTGCAGAAGCGTTATTTAATTACGAGGGGTAATCCCTCTTTTTTTGTGTTAAAATAATTATAGGAGTGAGTAATATGAATGGTTTTGTTTCTTATATAAACAATTTTAATGAATTAGATACGTATCAAATATTAAGTCTTTTAAAATATCAAAACCCTAATGTAAGTGAATCGATTGTAAAATCTTGGGAAGTATTATTAAATGATATTTTTTTGTGTGATAGTATTCGTAAATTTGATTCAAAAATAATTATTGGAATCGAGTACAATGTATATGTTGATAATATGGGAGTAGATTTATTTGTTTATGGACAAATAGATAACAAACAAACATTATTTATTCTTGAATCAAAACAATGGGATGATGAATATATTTTCTCTAATGAATTTAGTAATTATAGGGAAGAATCTAAAATATTATTGCCGCAAAGGCAAATAAGTAAACATAAAATAGCAATAAAAAAATATTTGGATATAGGTGAAAAGATAGATGATATTATTACATATGTATACATAAAAAATGCATCAGAAAAAGGAATTGAAAAATTAAAACAATATGGAAATAAGGCAAATTCCATTTTTATTAGTAATTTAGATAATTTTTTTAATGATATATTAGAAAGCAAGTTAATAATTGGAAAAATGTCAGTTGATGACTTCAAAAAATGTGAATACTCACCATCGATTGATGTTATTAAAGCTATGGAAGGAATAATAAATACCGATCCATGTTACATTTTAAATGAAGAACAAGAAAAAGTATTAAAGAGAATAATAAAAGAAATTAATAATGGAAAGAGAATAATCCAAATTTCGGGTAGTGCTGGATCAGGTAAAACAGCGGTGTTATTACAGTTGTATGTGACGTTATTAAGGCAAATGAATAAAACTGGATTAAAACCTTTTTTATCAACTGGAGGTCAAAATACTCATCTTTATAGAAGTTTATATCCTGATTTTGATGATTTATTTTGTTGGACTTTTTCGTTACAAAAGAGAGATTCAGGATATCAAAGGAGAATATTATTAATTGATGAAGCTCAATCAAATAAAAACGGTGTTATGTCAGATTTATTATCATCTGGCGCTATAATTGTCTTCTGCTATGATGACAAACAAGTTATAAATTTAAATAACTCATTATACGAACTAGATTTAATTGCAAATAATAAAGATTATTGTAATATAATGTTAAGTGGATCTGTAAGATTTAATGGATCTAATTATTTTGACAAAAATGTTAGAAAATTTGTTTATGGATCAAATGATAGTTTTATTGAAGACGACAAATACTTATTTAAAATATGTAATTCGAAGGAAGAATTATTTAATGAAATAAATTACATAGAAAAAACTCATAATACTATGTCTATTTCTGGATTGCTTTGTAATAATACAGACGAATTGTTAAAAAAATTAGATAATAGATTTTTTGTGAAATGGAATAATAAAACAGAAATAGAGTGGGTTCCGTATGTAAGAAGAAAGAATTATAAACACGAATTTGATGGTAAATATTGGATAGGAACATGGTGGATGCCAGGGATAGATGTAGATTATAATATTGTTATACTGGGAAATGATGTAAAATATTCTAAAAATGGACTAGAAGTTATTCCTGAGAACAGTAAATTATACAATGCTATAAATAGTTGCCTTGATTTTGTTTCTGTACCTTTAGAAGAAAGAAAAAAAGGAGTATGTAATAATTTATCAAATTTCTATGAATTTACTAAATTAAATGAAAACAAAAAGTATTTAGCGGAATTTAATTATTTAATAACTAAACTAATAAGAAATAACTATTATATAATGCTTACCAGAGGTAGAAAAGGATGTGTAGTTTATTTTGTAAATTAAGAAGGAACGTATCCTTCTTTTTTTGTAATATTTCGAATATATTACAAAAATATGTTGACAATATATTTGTAATATTTATAATATAAATTAAAGAAAGGACGAATTTTATGGTGCAAAAGAAAGAAAAGTTTCGTGAATTAGCCGAAAAGAGAGTTAGTAATGCTCTTAAGCAAATACAACTAATAGGTAATTTATCTAATACACGAGTATATGAATATGATGAAGAAGAAATAAAAAAAATATTTAAAACGTTAAAAGAAGAAATAAATTTAGCGGAATCTAAGTTTAAATCAAAAGGAAGAAATACTAATTTTAAGTTTTAATAAGGATGTGAAAGTATGTTAAAAAAAGTATTAAATGCTTATACAGTAAAAAATATTAAAGATCTTGAAGAAATAATTAATGAAAAATACGATGTTGAATGGCTTCCTATTGGAGGAAAAGTAACAAATCACTCAACATTTCAAATGTTACAAGATGGTGAGAATGGTATTATTGAAAGATTAACAAATGGAATAGACGCAGTAATTGAAAAAGAATATTATTTGAATCCAGATGAAAGTATTAGAAGTCCTCGTGTATCTGCTGAAAAATATTTTGGAATCAAAGGTGGAGATTTATCTAAGTATGTTACCAAAGAAATTGATAAAGATAATAAATCTTTAGTAGAATTAAAAGTATTAGAATCTGGAAGAACTAATCGCCCTACAATAGAAGTTCGTGACAAAGGAATAGGACTAAATGCAGATGAATTTGCAAGCACTATTTTAAGTCTTCAAGGTGGAAATAAACTTCATAAATTCTATCTTGCTGGAACATTTGGTCAAGGCGGATCAACAGCTAATATATTTTCTGAAGTAACATTATATATTTCGAAAGGAATTCCGGAAAAAAATCCAAATAATTTGATTTCATTTACTTTTACCAGAGAATTTGATGACGTAGAAAATAATAAAGCACCAGTCCATGAATATCTTGTAGATAAAAAAACTGGATTACCAATAACATTAGTAGATGACGAAAATTTATTTGAACCAGGTACTGCGGTAAGACACATTGAAATGAATGTAGGAAGATATGGTTCAGCTTCTGCTATTATGCAAATTAACAGTTTGTATTATTTTGTTAATAATACTTTATTTAATCCAATACTACCTATAAAATTAACTGAATGTCGTGAAAAAGTATCTAAAGTTAATATTGAAAGAAATAATAATTCAAGAACATTAGTTGGTTTTCACAGTAGACTTAATGATTCTGATGCAATTGTTGATAGTAGATGTATTCCAAGTAAATATACATATGGTGGAGAATTTACTTTAAATTATTGGATTGTAAAAGATATTGAAAAATATAAAAATTTTAATAACAAAAATACTCCAATTCTATACACAATAAATGGACAAGTACAAGGATCTCAAAATAATAGAATTCTAACTAACATAGGGAAGCCATATTTAATGGATCATATAATTGTAAATGTCGATTGTGACAAAATATTAGACGGATGGAAAACAAGACTATTTACTTCTGATAGAGTTAGATTCGCACACAATGATCAAAGTGATGCGCTAAAACAACAAGTTGAAGCCATTTTGTTAGGAGATGAAAATTTAGATAAATGGAATGAATTTTTTCACGATCAATTATTAAACGAATCTTCTGATAATATGAGTGCAGAATTAAATAAAAAAATTGAAAATAAATTAAAGACTTTTTTAATGAGTGGTGGTATAGGAAATTTAACATCTAGAACAAAGAGAAAGAAACCTGATGATTCATATGTGAATGAAGATGCAAATAAGGATTTCCCAACTTTTATCAAAATAACTAATCAAAATCCTTGCGAAATTGAAATAGGAAAAGATTTATCATTGAATTATATTTCAGATGCGGATCATAATAAATACGACTTAAAATCAAATCTAAATTATAGTACCAATAATGATGACATGATTTCAGATATTACAGCAAGAGATTATTATAAAAATGGACATGGTTTAGATATGTTTAAGTTTAGTACTGATGTTAAAGTTGGAGATGAACTTTATATTAAAATTTTCTTAAGAGGATATGAAGATGATGAAAATTTATCTGATTCATTATTGGTTAGAATAATTGATAAAAAACCAGATAAAGAAAAAACAGATGGTGAATCAGAGAAAAAGGAAAATCCACAAATTAATGTAGTTGCTTTAAGTAAAACAGACGCATCATATGAAAAGATATTTGGTGAAGAAGAAGATAAAGTTGTTGATTTGAAAGATAATGGCGCATCTATTGATGTATATATAAACATGGAAATTAAAGCAATAAATAAATTAATTGAAAATATCAAAGCGAAAGATGATGATATAGATAAATTAAAAATATTAAAAAATGAATACATTAAACAAATTGCATACTATAGATTAATGTTGCATTATGAACAAAAAAAGAATGATAAAGAGATAAATGAAGAACAAATTGAAGAAATGAACAACGAATGTTTAAGAGCAAGCGCACTTATAACTGGTATGATCAATGATAATTTAAGTGTTTATTTAAAGGAAGCGGATAATTATGAGTCTACAGGATCTAGTGAATAATTTTGGCGTAGAAAAAGAATATTCAGAAGAAGAAAAAAATGAACAACAACTATTATCATTATTGCTTAAGGAAAGAATATACTTACTGTTATTAAAATTTTTAAATGAATGTGGAATTGTTACTACTGGTGATTTAAAAAAATTAGATACAATTGAATATAATTTATTAAAAGCAAAAATTCCTACTATTCCAGGGGTCGGAGAAGATAAGACAGATTTATTTTTGAGTAAATTGGATGAAATTCGAAATACAAAATATGAATTTGTAGAAGATGAAAATAATTTTAAAGATGATACTATAAATTATGGAATTCTTGGAGATCCAACTAAATGGCATATAGAAATTAATTCATTAAAATTTGATAATTGTGAATATGTAGATATTAGAAAAACTGGACCTGATGGCTCTAGAGGTAAAGGAATATCTATAAAAAAGGAAAACTTTGAAACGTTTAAAGAAATAATTAATAATATCACTTTTAATGAAAATTCAAATAGTGTTAATGAGGAAATTTATTCTCCAATTCAGGAAATAGTAACATTTGAAGAAGATGTTACTTCTAGTAATAAAGAACAATATACTGATAATTTAGAAGAAATGTTTTTATCTCAATTAGATAATGATTCTTTAAAGGATAGAATATTAAAAAATGAAGACAAATTATATGAGGAGTTTAAGGATGATTTTGGGTTGGCAATCAAGTACTTTAAAGCCAAAATTGAAAGTCTTAGAGAAGATGGAGATATTGTTAAATTTTTGGAAAATCCTAGTATATTAGATATAAAGAAAGATCAATATGATAAAACTCATAGTAGAGGTTTAAAAACAGCTATTGATATAAAGAATGAATACGATAAGACTAATTTAAAATATACAACTATAAATGATTTAAATAAAAATGAAGAAGTAAATAGTATGATGATTTGTAGTATTGTAAATAATTTTAATGTAATGCTAGGAATGTATTATGATGAATTAACAAAATCTTTAATATTGAAATGCCAAATTAAGGATGGTCCATATGAAGATAGATGGATAGAAAAAGATAAAGTATTATACTATTGCTTACAAAATGAAACTGATGAAAATTTTGCAAAATTGAGTTTTTCAAAATATCCTAACACAGTATGTAAAAACATAATATTTGGATATGATTTAGATACCAAAGTATATTTATTTTATAGATATAATAAATCCGATAATTATACATATGCTGGAGAAGTAAAATTAGAAAAATTTACTAATGGAAATAAAGCGATAATTGTAAATATACCAGAAGAAAACAGCGTGATTTCAAGTGGATGGAAACAAGATGTATTAGATTGTATAAATAGAATTAATAAAGATGTATTTAGTCTTGAAGACATTTATGATTACGAATTAGAATTACAAATGCTACATCCAGATAATAGTCATGTTAGAGAAAAAATAAGACAACAACTTCAATTTTTACGAAATGATGGAATCATAGAATTTATAGAAAATGGTAAATATAAAAAAAACTAATGACATTATGACATTAAGTTTATGGGTGGTATAGCATACACAAATATAACGTCATAACGTCATAAAAAAATGTTGGTTCACCCAACATTGACCCAACAAATTTAATAAAATTATGATATTTTTTATTAAATGTTGTTAAACTTTAAATTTAAAATATGCCGAAATTACGGGGGATTCTTTGAATCCTCTTTTTAATTGAAATCGCCCCCTGAAGGAGCCAAAAAGGCTCCATTTTTGTTTATGCTGAAGAGATCGCAA
>JAEDNL010000032.1 GCA_016302505.1 Bacilli bacterium | reverse complement strand
AAAAAAATATTATTTATAAAACTTATTATATTAATCTCATGTGACATATTTATAATTATAGGTAAACTTGATAAAAAGGATAATAAACTTATTACTAAAATAGACCTAATACCATTTTTAATAGTATTATTTTCATTAAAAAGTAATATAAAATATGTAATAGTAAAAGATAAAACAAATCCAATATTAAATATATAAAAAGGATTAATTAATATTAATATAACAAACGTTAAATATAAAATATTTTTTGGTTTAATATAAAAATAATATAATTTATTTATATTAGATAATATAAAAAATATAACTGCTCTTAAAATAGATGGTGTAAAAGATGCTATAAAAGAAAATAATATTAAAAATATACTTATTACTATTATAACCATGTTTTCTTTCAGTCTAAATTTTTTAAATATTTTTAAAAGTATTAAAGAAAACATAGATACATGAAGACCTGATAAAGCAAATAAATGAGTAACTCCATTTATTTTATAATTTTCATATTCATTTTCACCTATGTATGATGATTTACCTAAAATAAACGCATATAAATAATCATTATATTTTATATTAGAAATTCTTTTATATATGTAATTTTTAATTTTTAAAAATATATTTTTATTAGAGGAATATTTTTTAAAAGAATCTATTTTCAAAATATAATTAATTTTTTTATACTTTAAATATTTTTTATAATTAAATACATAAGGAACAGTATTATTACTAGGTAACTCTAATGCTCCTTTTATATATAATGTATCTCCAAGTGAATAATTATTATTAAAATTAATTTTATCTTTTTGATTTTCGAAATAATATTTACCAATAATATCACTATTAAAATTAAATGTTATTTGATTACCATCTATTTTATAATCAGTTATTTTTAATTTAAAAGTTGTATCATTTATAGTATGTAAATATTTTATTTTATAAGTAGATACATAAATAATTATATAAAGAGCCGCAAGAAATAATATAATTAGATAAATATAATTACACAGTAATATTTTCCTTAATCTTATCAAATATATTCTCACTTATTCCAGAAACTTTAGTTATATCTTCTATAGTCTTAAAATTTCCATTTTCTTCTCTATATTTTATTATTGATTTAGCTTTAGATTCACCTATTCCATTTAATGAAGTAAGTTCTTCTAATGATGCCGTATTAATATTTATTTTTTTATTTGGTTCATTATTATCATTTTTAATATTATTTTCTATGCACGCACTATTAACATCTTCACATACACATGGCACAGTAACTTCAATCTTTTCTTCTTTACTAGCCTCTTCTATCTCTTTATTACTGTATATAACAATCGCATCACCATCTTCCAATATCTTTGATAAGTTAATATATCTAGTATTAGCATTATTAGTTAGTCCTTGTGCTTCATTAATAACATCAATAACACGAGATCCTTTAATAAGCTCATAAACTCCAGGAGTGACAACTTCTCCTTTAATATCAACAATTACATACTCAACACTTTCATTATTTTTTTTATCTTTTTCACTATTTTTTTGATTTAATACTACTTTATTATCAATTTTTTTATTAATATTATTTAATCTATATATAACAAAATAACTAAGTAAACAAAATAAAATAACAATTATAATATTAAACAAATATTTCTTAATATTTAAGTTCTCTAAAAAATCTTCTATTTCATCCATATCTTTTTCCTTTCTATATTCCTCTATTATAATAATCAATCAAAAAAAGAAAAAACACTTCAAAAAAAAAAGAAGTTTTTTCAAAAACTTCTATATATTACATGTCCACAGATTTATTTTTATATCCAAGAACTAAATATCCAATTGAGAATGACACTAATGTAATAACGAGTAATATAGCCACATTTTCAACTCCAGTAGCTGGTCCAATATCAACATTTAATGTAGCACTAGCATCAATCTCAGTAGTCATTCTACCAGTGATAAAACTTTGATTTAATACTAAATATGGTGAATATTTTCTAGCAGAACTAACATCATATATTTCACCCTTAGCATAAGCATTAATTGTTACTTTAGTAATATTAGATTTTCTTGGTACAGATATTGTAAACTCTTCACCGCTATTAAGTTCATAAATACCATTTATTAATGTCATTTCCTTATTATCAGAATCTAATAATTTAATATTACCATCTTCATTATTTTCAATTGAAACAACAATAGTTTTAACTAAAGAAGAATCAGTACTAAAAGAATATTTACCAGAAGTAATTTCAGTATTAGTTTCTTTCTCTACAGGTTTTTCAGGTTTATTTACATTAATTTTAATTGTACCAGGATTATATGTATCATGTTTTTTACCTTCAGTAATTAAATAAGAATACAATTTTGCAAGATTTGGTATAGTTATTGATGAATCAGTAGCAGAAATTTCAGTACCAATTGTATTATTTTCAGCATCTGTACTTCCAGTTACATGCCACACAGCATATTGAACTATAGAATAAATATAACTATCAATTAATTCATCAGATACAGTTCCTTCTAATTTTTTTATATCATCTTTAATACCATCTAAAGTTACTCCATTTATTTTAGATAACATATTATCAATAGTAATCATAGGATATGTATTAGATATAATCCACATAGCTTGTTCATAACCCTTAACATTAGCAGTATTAGCTTGTTCAACTTTATATTTTTCATAAAGTGCTTTTTCAAGTGTTAAATTAATATTTTGATTTAAATCCATACTATCAAAAGAATTATTACTTTTACTTAACACAATTGAATTTATTTTAATTCCAGTAGGCAATGTACAATCAGCATTAGTTCTACAATTTTCTAAAGCAGTTGTTAAATCATTTGCAGTAACGCCTTCATAATAAGCACTAGTTACACCTTTATAACCAATAAGTTCAGCTTCCTTATAACCAAATTCACTATTAAATAATGTTGCTATTAAAGTATTAATAATTCTAGCATCTACTGACCAATTAGTTTTTTTACTAACATTTTGATATCCTCTATCAGGATAAGTTTTACTAGCATCTAAACAATAAGCAGTAAAGCTATTATTTAAATTATATGGATCACTAGAAACAAAATCACCTAAAAATATTTTTTTAAGACTTCCTGAACCAATAGCTTCTCCAAATTTAACCTTACTAAAATCAAATTCTTCATCCACTGTAGCATATAAATCTTTACCTACTGTAGGATTACTTTTAGGATATGCTGCTTTTGCATTAACATTTATAAATGATGTACAAAAAACTAACAATCCAACTAATAATAAATTAACTTTCTTATTCATATAATCTCCTTCTATCTTTATACATTGATTTTATCACTTAAATTTAATTTTATCAATATATAAAGAAAAAGATTTGCTTTTTATAGCAAATCATTCTTCTATTTTTACTTTATTTTCTTTTTTAGTTTCCTTTTTTTCAATTTTAGGTAATAACTCTTTTCTAGAAAGATTTAATTTACCTCTTTTATCATATCCAGTAGCTTTAACAACTATTTCATCACCAATTTTAAGAATATCACTAGGATGTTCTACTCTCTTATTATCAAGTTGAGATACATGAATAAGTCCTTCACAACCAGGCCATAATTCAACAAAAGCCCCGAAGTCTTCTATCTTAACAACTTTTCCAGTATAAACCTCTCCAATTTCAACTTCTTTTACAATATTTTCTATCATAGAAATTGCTTTATCTAATACTTCTTTATTCATATGATAACATACTACATTACCATCATCATCTATATCAATCTTAACTGCATCTTTATGATTAACTGATGTTACATTACTTGATTCTAATATAATCTTAGTAATCATATCTCCACCTTTACCAATAACATCTTTAATCTTATCTGGAGCAATTTTCATTGTTCTAATTTTTGGTGCATATTCAGAAAGTTCATTTCTAACATCAGATATAGCATCATTCATTACATCTAATATTTTCATTCTAGCATTATGTGCTTTCTCTAAAGCTTCTTTTAATACATCTTTAGTTACACCTTTGATTTTAATATCCATTTGTAATGCAGTAATACCTTTTTTAGTACCTGCTACTTTAAAGTCCATATCCCCCATATGATCTTCAAGACCTTGAATATCAGTTAATATTGTATATTTAGAGTCACAAGTTCCATCTTCAGTAATTAATCCCATAGCAATACCTGCGACTGGAGCTTTTATCGGAACACCAGCTGCCATTAAAGACATACACCCAGCACAAATACTTGCTTGACTTGATGAACCATTACTTTCTAATACTTCTGATACAACTCTAACAGTATATGGAAATTCTTCTTGACTTGGCATAACTTGTAATAGTGCTCTTTCTGCTAAAGCACCATGACCAATTTCACGTCTACCAGGTGCTCCATATCTACCAGTTTCACCTACACTAAATGCAGGAAAGTTATAATGGAACATAAATTTCTTAGAATCTTCAAGACCTAAACCATCTAATATTTGTTCTTCGTTTTGTGCTCCTAATGTTGTGATAGCAAGAGCTTGTGTTTGCCCTCTTGTAAATAAAGCACTACCATGAGTTCTAGGAAGAATATCAACACTTGCTGATAATTCTCTTATTTCATCCATACCTCTACCATCCGGTCTAATATGTTCATTTGTAATAAGTCTTCTAACTTCATTACCTTCTATTTCATCAGCGACTTTCTTAACTAATTTTAAATTTGCTTCTAAATCTTCTTCTCCTTCATGTTTTTCAGCATAATGAGTCAAAGCTAATTCTTTAACTTCATCTATTCTAGCATATTTTTCAAGTTTATCTTTAATTTGAATAGCAAGAACCATATCATCTTTAATATCATTAGTTACTTCTTCTCTTAATTCATCTGGTATACTAGCAAGAACTACTTCTATTTTTTCTTCACCAATTTCAGAAATAATATCTTCTTCAATAGCACATAATTCTTTTACAGCCTCATGTCCAAACATTAATGCTTCTAACATCTCATCTTCAGATACTTCTTTAGAACCACTCTCTACCATATTAATAGCATCTTTAGTACCAGCAACTGTTAAGTTAATAGTACTTCTTTCCATTTCCTCAGTAGTTGGATTTATTTTTAATTCACCATCTATTTTACCTACTACTACTCCTGCGACTGGTCCTTCAAATGGTATTGATGATATTCCTAAACATAATGAAGTACCAAATAAAGCTGTCATTTCAGGTGTCTTATCAGGATCTACACTAAGTACTGTATTAACAACTTGTACCTCATTTCTAAAATTCTCACTAAACATTGGTCTTATAGGTCTATCTATCACCCTAGCAGTTAATGTTGCTTGTTCAGTAGGCCTACCTTCTCTTTTAATAAATCCTCCTGGTATTTTACCAACTGAATATAATTTTTCTTGATATAAAATTGTTAAAGGAAAAAAATCAGCAGTTGATACATTATTACTCATAACACAGGTAGATAAGATAACTGTATCATCATATCTTACTAGTACAGCACCTCTTGCTTGTTTAGCAAGTTCTCCGTGTTCCACTACAATTTTTCTTCCTCTAAATTCATATTCAAATACTCTTTTCATTTTCTCTCCCTTCCAAAAAATAAAAGACACTTAAAATAAGTGCCTACTTTCTTAAATTTAATTTTTTAATTAACTCACGATATCTTTGAATATCTTCATTCTTTAAATATTCAAGTAAACTCTTTCTCTTACCAACCATTTTTAATAATCCACGATTAGTATGATAATCATGAGTGTGTTCTTTCATATGTTCAGTTAATTTATTAATTCTTTCAGTTAATAAAGCAACTTGAACTTCAACACTACCTGTATCATTTTTACTTCTAGCAAATTCTGATACAATGGCAGACTTTCTATCTTTAGTTAAAGCCATTTTTAATTCCTCCTTTATTTTAATTATCCGTTAATTCTGAGTATTGAGTTAGAGGTACTCCAAAACCAAGAACAAACTTACTATTAATAATACTATAAATATACTTAAAAATCAAGAGTTTTTAACTATATCTCTAAAGAATTGACATTTTTTCTTACTATATAAAGCCCTAATCCAAACACAACCATAGTTATTGCAAGTAACATTGTTAAATCATTAACACCAGTTTTAACATTAGTTATAAATGTTGCATTCACTACTACATCTGAACTAGGCATTTCAAATGTCATATAATTATTATTATAGTTAACATCTTTAGTTATGTCTTTACCATTATTATTTTTAATAGTTAAAGTATCAAAACCATACTTACTATTAGCTTTAATTTTTAAAGTTACAATATCTTTTCCACTAATATTTTTAATGTTATCTACGAGTACACTTCCATTTTGAGCATTAGTTTTTATCTTATAAATATTACTATCAGATTTAATACCATTTTTAATATCAATCTCTAAATTTTTTAATGTTTTAGGCATGTAAATTTTATCATTGCGTCTAATAGAATATTCACTATAATCACCATATAAATATATTAAACCATTATTTTTAATCGATAATGCACATGAATTTATACCACTTTTAAACTCTTCAGCAAAACAATCATTTAATAGTGTTTTATTAACATCAAACTTATCTAAAATATAATTAATAATTGGACTAACACTAGAATATTCATTTGAAAGATCAGACATATCATTATTAAGTGTAGAAATACTATTAATAAGTCTTAATATTCCAAAAGTTTCATCATATTTAAAATTAACTATTGTTTTATTTGATGTATCAGTACATCCATTTTCACAATAAGAAGTTGAAAATATATTAGTATTTCTATCATAATTAATAGTAACTTTATCATTATCTTTAATATAAGGTTTTAACTCATCTACAAATATGTCAATTTCAGATTTTAATTCTTTAGCACTAACATTTACTTTGAACTTCTTAGTAGTTGGTTTGTATTTATCTGTATCTTCAGGATTAAAAGTAACTGTTACAGTAGTCATACCAACTTTAAGAGCAGTAACATTCATACCCTCAATATTTAATATTGTATTATCATCACTAGTAAGACTTAAAGACCCTACAATGTCATTAGTACTAACATCCACTTCCTTAGTTTCTCCAACTGTCATATCAATATCATTAACACTAATAGTTGGTTCAACTATTTTCTTAACTTTAATATTTATAGTACTTTGAGCTGATTCATATTTTGAATCTTCTGATGTAAATAATATTTTAAATGTAGAATTTCCCTCTTTTAATGCAACTAAACTATCAGGTCCAGTTTCATTTTTTATAACTTTGAACATGGTTTCATCATATTCATATTCAATAGTTACTTCTACTCCGTTAGTATTAGGTTTTAAACTATATTCATCACCTACTTCAAGTTCTAATTCATTTGGAATATTAGTAACATTCATTTTTGCTTTATTAACTGTAATAGCAACAATTTTTTCATCTAATACTTCACCATCATCTAAAGATTTAACTGTAATTTTAGCATTAACATTACCAACATTATGAGCAACAACATTACAATTAGAAACAGTAGCAACCTCATCATTATCAACAGAGCATACAAACTCTACTCCCTCTAAATCACTAATACCTGCTGCTAAATTAACGTTCCCATATACATCAATAATCGCAGTATCGCCTATTTGAATAATATTATTAGCACTCAAAGATGGTTTATTAACATCATAAATAAGAGTACCAATAGCAATTATAAGCATTGTTACTACCACAAATATCAACTTAAAATTATCTTTTAATAAATTCATTTTTTTACCTCCACTACAATTACTAGACTAATTTTAGCATAATTAATTTACAATTAAAAGAGTAAAATCAATTATTTTTTTAAAAAAATAATTGACAAAAAATATTATTTTTGATAACATTCAAAGCATGCTGTTAATTATTACTACGATGTGTAAACACTTATTTTTAGGAGGTAAAATGAATATAAGTGAACAAGAACTAAAAAAAGAAAATAAACATCTAGAATTAACTATCAAACTTTTAAGAGATAATATCTCTAATCTAGCACAAGATTTATATGATAACGAACAAAAACAACAAGAATTTAAAAAGTATGTATGGGATACAAGAAGTGAATTAGACCCTACTGAAATGAAAACAATAATCTCTAGTAATGCCAAAGAAATTGATGACTTAGAAATGAAAGCAAAGTATTATAAAAAACTTTATAAAATTCAAAATTCCCCATACTTTGCTAAAATAACATTTGAAGATGATGAAAGAAAAAATGATATTTATATTGGACTAACATATCTTACAAAAGATAATGAAAATGTTATATATGACTGGAGAAGTCCTATCGCAAGTATATTTTACGATTATGAACATGGAAAAGTTGAATATGAAGCTCCCGGTGGTATATACACAGGATACCTACATAATAAAAGACAGTTCATAATAGAAGATGCTAAAATAAAAAATATATTCGATAGTAAATTAACTATACAAGATGAAATGCTTCAAGAAGTATTATCAAGAAAAAATAATGACTACATGAAGAATATAGTAAATACTATTCAAGCAGAACAAAATACAATAATTAGAAATATAAAAGATAAAAACTTAATCGTACAAGGAATCGCTGGTTCTGGCAAAACATCAGTTGCCCTTCATAGAATAGCATTTCTACTTTATAAAATAAAAAGATTAACAAGTGATAAAGTATTAATATTCGCACCAAACCAAGTATTTAGTGAATATATATCAAATGTATTACCCGAACTAGGAGAAGAAAACACAAAAGAAACAACATTTAGTGATTTTCTAGAAACATATATATCTGAATATAAAGATATTGAAACATTTACATCATTTATAGAAAGATATTATCATCATAAAGAATTAATGACTGATTTAATAAAATTTAAACAATCAGATGAAATAATACCAGTTATAGAAGAATATATAAAGAACTATACTAGTAAAGCAGAATTCACAGATGAAATATTTAACAGCGAACTTTATATAAGAAAAGAACAATTAAACTATTATTTAAAAGAAAGATATTCATCAATCCCACTATTTGAAAGAATTGATGAAATCGCAAATAAAATATCTGAAATAGAATTTCGTGGTAATAAATCAAAAACAAAACAAATAAAAAAATGGTTAAAAGAAAGACTAAATATTTCAATAAATATAAAAGAGATTTATATAAACTTTTTCAAAAGTGATGAATTTAAATCAGCTTATAAAAAAGAAATACCTGATTCATATTTAAGAAAACTTGATGAAAAACAAATAAGCTTTGAAGATGCATGCCTATTTGTTTATATGAAAAGTTTACTTTCTTTCTTAGGTAATGACTATTTAATTGAACAAACAATAATTGATGAAGCACAAGATTATAATAAATTACAATATATACTTCTAAAGAAAATATTAAGAAAAAGTAAATTCACTATTTTAGGTGATATTAATCAAACAATAAATCCTTATTATCAATATAAAAGTTTAGAAGATTTAAAAAGTATATTTAATGAAAGTGTTAATTATATTGAACTTAATAAAACCTATAGATCAAGTCCAGAGATTATAGAACACGCTAATAAAATATTAGGACTTAACCTAGTATCAGCAATAAGACGAGATACTAAAATACCTGTTGAATTTAAAACAGAAGATAATTTAAAAGAACAATTATTAAATGATATTAAGTCATTACAAAAAGTTAATAAAAGCATTGCTATTATAACTAAAACTAATAAAGAAGCTACTGATATTTATAAACTATTAAAGAAAGAAAACGAGGAATTAACTCTAATTATCAATAATTCAAAAGCATTCAGTAGAAAATTAGTAGTAATACCATCATATATGGCAAAAGGTTTAGAATTTGACGCTACTATCATATATACAACAAAAGATGATAGATTTACTCATGATGAAAGATATTTATACTATGTTGCTTGTACTAGAAGCCAACATCATTTAATTATTTATAATCAAAAAGGAAATGACAACTAATCATTTTCTTTTATTTTATTTTCATAAGTTTTGTAATCAGAATCACTAAAACAAACAAATATAACTTTTATATGAGGATTTATATTTTCTTTTACTGTTTTGTATGCAATAGAGCAAGCTTCATTAAAAGGATATCTATATAGACCAGTACTAATACATGGAAATGCAACAGATACATTCTCAAGACTATTTTCTAACCTATACTTTTCAGCAAGTAAAATACTATTTTTATAACAATTTGAAAGTAATTCTTTTTCATTGTGATTGCCGTCTTTATAATATGGTCCAACTGTATGAATAACTCTTTTGGCTTTAAGATTGTATCCAAGAGTCATTTTAGCCTCCCCAACTTCACAACCACCAAGAGTTTTACATTCTTCTAAAAGATTTTTCCCAGCTGCTCTGTGTATTGCTCCGTCTACTCCACCACCACCAATCAGTTTCTTATTAGCGGCATTAACAATAATATCAACATCCATCTTAGTAATATCACCTTTGCATACTTCAATCACTATTTACCTCCCATAAATATTTATAATAGTCATTTTCAAGTATTAATCTTGAAATTCTATGTTTTAAATATATTTCATTTTTTAACTCATCGCTTGATATATTACTTTTACCTTCAAAAATACTATCTATACTAATAAATCTATAATCACGACTTATAACATTTCTATTTCCAAAAACAGCATACCCAGTATTATTAGATAAAATATCTCTTCCCATCATTAACCGAGAATCATATGAATACCCAAATAAATTAAGCAAAGTCGGAAGTATATCTATATTAGAACAATAATTATCTGAACTTTTATATTTATTTATATCTTTATTATAAATAACCATACTAGAATGATATTTTTCAAATTCATCATAAACATCATTTTTTGATAATTCACTCATTTCCTTTTCTTTAAGTCCATAAGGAATATGATCTGGCAATAATACTATAACAGTATCATCTAGTATTCCTTTGTCTTCTAAACTAGAAAACAAATAACTAATCATATTATCTAATTCTATTTGTGTACTCATATAATATTTTACAGAGACACTATAATTATAATTTTTAAGTTTATCATAATTCTTTTTAGCAACTGTATTGTTACTATTATATAATGCATGTCCTGAAATAGTTAAATAATAAACTAAAAACTTAGAATCATTTATATAATAGCCAATACTAGATTTAGCCATATCATAGTCACTTCTAGTGTCTTTCATATTAAGACCATTGCCTATTCCTAAGTAAGTATCATATCCCATATTAGGATAATATTTATCTCTACTATAATAAGTATAATCATAATTATGAAAACTATATGTTTTATAATTCATTCCTTTAAATACATTTCCAAGAGAATACGGAATATAATTTTTATTTACTTTTTCAAGACTATGTGTCGCATCAGATGGAAATAATGATACATCAGTTAAATATTGTCCATCAGCAGTAGATACAGGATATAAAGGATTATAATAATTATCAAACGTAAAACCTTCATTAAATAATTTATATAAATTTGGAGTTATTTCCTTATTAATTGAAATCGTATTAAAGCTTTCAGCTAAAATAAATATCAAATTCTTATTTTTTAAAAGACCAGTATACAAATTCTTACTAGATGGAATAGAATTTTTAAGATAATTATTTATTTCATTGACTTCATCATTATTGCCATCTTTAAATTTTGTATTTAAAATATTATATTCATGTTCACTATAACTATTATTATTAACCTTTATTTTAGATGCCTTATTATCATACCCAAATAAATATTTTTTAATATCAAGTCTAATACTAGTAAGTAAACCATAATTATATAATGTTTTACTAGTATAATTCATATTAAAATATATTTTTTTATTAGAATAAATATCTTTATCATCAATAAGTATTATAGACATAGTAATAATATAAATAATTACTATGATACACACTAATTTGATTTTATTAATAACTGCAAAACTAGTATTTTTTTTAATCAAAAATACAAAAATAACAAACAAAAGCATAAAACTAATCAAATAAAATATATTATCAAAAATAATGCTTATTATATTATTACCAAAACTAACAATATCAAATGACTTTAATAATACATCAAGTGTAATAATATTACTATACAGAGTATAATATATAAAATTACTCAAAAATAATATAAGTATAATAAAAAAACAAACGTATAAAACCCATTTTTTATTAAATAATTTATATAACAAATATATAATAAAACTATATAATAATGAAAACAAAAAAATATAAATTGTAAAATGTTTATATAAAAATAACGAATATAATAACTCAAATAAAAATATAAACATAAATATAATTGTTATTATCTTAAATTCTTTTTTCATATAAAAATTATATCACAATAAAAGTGACTTTAAAAGTCACTTAATGTACTAATTCTCACCACACAACGTTTACTTATTGTGTAGAAGGACTTCCTGCATTATGCACAAGAACCTGTATATTTGTAACGAAATAATTACCATTACCTTCAACTGTTAAGTTATATGTATCAATTGGTTTATCATACTTTTTATATTCTATTTTAGTTATTGATACTTCTTTACCATTTATATCAAGTAATTTATCACCAACTTTTAAGTTATATGCCCTTACCCATCCTTTATCAATAATATATATTTGATGTTTTGGTGACATCTCTACTTCTTTATCACCAATAGTTACTTTATAAGTATCAATTGTACTACTTTTAATAGTATCTAATACTTTTTTAAGCTCTAGATTATTATTATCTAAATTATATGAATATATTATTTCTCCTACTTTAATATCTTCTATATTTTTAAATCCATTTTCTGTTTTAACTTTGGTTCCCGCAACAAAACAATAATCATAATTAAAAATACTTTCATCTATCTCTCTTCCATCTTCAGTATAAGCAATAACTTTATATTCAGTACCAGATTCCATTACATTTGTATTATCCTCAAAAGAATATTCAAATTTCTCAGATTTATTTGTGGCAACATATGTATCGATCTCAGTAAATTCAGTTTCATCTTTTAATTTTTTACTTATAAAATATTTAACTTTATCTATAGTAGAATCATTCATATTTTCCATATTAACTTTTATAGATACACTCATTTTTAAATTTGAATATTCAGCTGAACCTGTTACTTTATAAGTATCACTTATTTTATCTACTAATCCTACTGCTTCTGCTATATTATCACAAGTAGCATTTTTAATATCATCAGTTATATCTTTCGCATCATTTAAATTAGTTGCAGATATCTCACTACTCTTTAAAGCTATATATCTTGCATCATCCCATACTACTATTGTATTAACTATTCCTTTTGAATCTGTTTTAACATAATAGTTAATTCCTCTTCCTGATAAACTTAATGGATTTAATGAATCTGTTTTACTTTTACAATAAATTTGTTCATTATTACCTGGAGAAGTTATACTATCACTTATATATTTCTTACCTGCTTCACTATATACTGTTTTTGCTTCTGTTAAAAAACTATTCTTTTTAGCATCATTAAACATTTTTAGTACATTAGGCAAAGCTATTATTACTAGTATTGCGAGTATCGCGATTACTGCTAGTAACTCTACTAATGTAAATCCTTTTCTTTTCATATTTACCATCCTCTTATCTATAATAAGTATAACATATAAAAATAAATAAAAAAAGTCTCAAATGAGACTCTATATTTTGAAAAACGAATTAATTTAAAAGTTCAGTATCGTCATAATACCAAGTATCAGAACCTTTAGCATTATGTACTAAAACTTGAATATCGGTAACAAAATAATTATTATTTCCCTCAATAGTTAAGTTGTAAGTTTTTATTGGAGTGCTATACTTTTTATTTACAATATTATTAATTATAATTTCTTTACCGTTAGCATCTAACATTTTATCTCCAATTTTAACATCATATGCTCTTGTCCAACCCTTATCAATTATATATAATTGATGTCTAGGAGTTACTTCAAATGTTTTATTTCCAATAGTCATTATATATGTTTCA
>JAEDNL010000083.1 GCA_016302505.1 Bacilli bacterium | reverse complement strand
CTTAGGAGGCGGATACTCTATCCAACTGAGTTACAAGGACATATGAATTATTACATTTATCTTAAATTAATAAATGAAAATAATATCATATAAACTTCTAATTTTAATGAATATCTAAAAAACTCATAGAAACTTACTAATTTATCACTAATACAAACTATTTTAGATTCTTTATAGCATGGTTTATTTCTAGATATTGGATACATATGATTTAATATAATATCTTCTTCTATATTATTTATCTTGAAGTAATTTTTAGAATTATCAAGAGCAATCATAGGATGAGTTTTTAAAAATACTTTGTATTTATCATCTGATCTTTTAATATCATCTTCAGTAAAGAAATCATGCATCATAGCTCCTCTAGTACATGAAATATAATCAAGTCCTAATCTTTTTGATATAAAAAAGCTTAACTTAGAGACTCTAGTTATATGGTCTAATCTATTCGTACCATGATGTATTATTGACTTTAATTCTCTATATTTATTTATTTGATTAAATTCACTAAATATATCATAAAATATTTTTTTATTTTTTTTCATACATCTCACTTCTTTTATATCCATCTTGGAATATAAATATTTCTAGTAAACCCCTCCATATATTTTAAATGTTGTTCTATTATATTGTCAACTATAATTGAAACAACATTTTTAGTACCCTTGGGTACTTTTAAGGCAAGTAAAAAATTAGTAAGTATTGTTTTAAATTCTCTATCATCAAAATATCTAACTATTGCTTTGTTTAAACTAGATATTTTTTTTATTTCTAATTTATTTCTAATATCAATAGAAAAAATATATTGTTGAAATATTTCAATTATCTTATCACTCATATAATCTAATTCATTAAATTCTTCATTTATTATGCGATAATAGTCAGGGCAATATTTTAGTACAACTTTATTATCAAGAAATCTATTTTGCATTATTTCACCAACCTAAATATATCGTTATATGTAACATAAATCATTAGTATTATCATAAGTGCAAAACCAATAATATTAATTATATATTCAACATTTTCATTACATTTTTTCTTGGTAATCTTTTCTATTATTAATAATAATATTCTTCCACCATCAAATACAGGTATAGGAACTAAATTAATAACTGCAACATTAATACTTAAATATGCTGTTAAATATAATAGTACTTCTAAACCTTGTGATCTTACTGAATCTATTAATGAGAATATTCCTACTGGTCCACTTAATGTATTTACAGATACTTCTCCTGTAAATAATGAACCTACTATTTTAAATATAGTAATTGTATTATCCCAAAAGCCTTCAAAGGCATATTTAATTGCATTAGTAAAACCTTTCTTATGAGTTGCTCCTTCTATTTGAATACCAAAAACTCTTGTTTCCTCTCCATTTATTTCTTTAATTTCTGGAACAATATCATAAGTTTTAGTACTTCCATCACTCTTTAAAACTGTAAAAACATAGTTATCTTTTATTTTTTTAGCAGAAACTTCTAATACAAAATCATCCCAAGTTTCAACAGTTGTATTATTAATTTTTATTATTTTATCTCCTGTTTCTAATCCAGCAAAATAAGCAGGTGTATTTTCACTTACTGATTTTATTATTGGGTCTTGTACTGGTCTACCAAAAATCAAACCACTAATAAAGAATAATAATATTGCTAATAAACAGTTAAAAAATATACCATTTATAAGTACTATAAATTTATGCAAAAAACTTTTATTTTCAAGTACTCTTTCTTTTTTAATTTTTTTATTGTTTGGGTCTTCCTTTTCAGCCATTGCAACAAATCCACCAATTGGAAAAGCTCTTAATGAATAAGTTGTTTCACTTTTTTTAGGTTTATATTTAATTAAAACTGGTCCCATTCCTAGTGAAAATTCATCAACATATACACCTGATTTTTTAGCAGCAATAAAATGACCAAATTCATGTATTGCTATAATTAATCCTAAAATTAATATTAATATTAATAATGTAATTATAAAATTCATATTACCTCCTAATTATTTAACGAAATAAAGAATAAAAGTAAATAAATACATTGCAAAAATAACGCTATCAAGTCTATCTAGTACTCCACCATGTCCCGGCATAATATTACCATAATCTTTAACGTTATATTTTCTTTTGATCGCAGAAAAAACTAAATCACCTGCTTGAGCAACTAACGATAATAACAATGATATGATTATTGCTAAAATAACAGAAAAGTTATCACTAATCATTAATAAAAACATTGTTCCAATATATGTTCCAAGTAAAGTACCTCCAAACATACCTTCTATTGTTTTATTAGGTGAAACTTTAGGACACAATTTATTCTTCCCTATCTTTGTTCCATAAAAATGAGCAAACGTATCAGTTGAAATAGTTATCAATATAACATAAATAAAATAATTCAAAGACAAATCTCTAATGTTCATAATATAATTAAATGCAAGTCCTAAAAATAATATAACTCCAATATAATAAAATGCATCTTCAACACAATATTTATCTCTATTAGTTATAAATATTAATGGAATAAGCATCATCATTATACATAATATAAATATTTTTTCAATACTTATTCCTATTAAAGATGATTCCATTATTAAAGAAAAACAAATCATTGCGAAACAATTTATAATATTTGGTACTTTCTTATATTTACTTCTACAATTAATCATTTCATAAAATCCTATAACACCTATTATTGATAAACCACAATAGAATGTATAACCTCCAATAGCTATTAAAGGAATAACTATTAATAATGCTGCAATAGCACTTATAACTCTTTGTTTCATACTTTTCACCTTATTCATTATATCATGTAACATATATTTTAACAAGTTAAAAGAAATAAGCTT
>JAEDNL010000031.1 GCA_016302505.1 Bacilli bacterium | reverse complement strand
AAAGGTGATATTAAAATTAATAATATTAGTTATAGCTATAATAACATTGATTATATAATTAAAAATATAAGTTTAAATATACCATATAAAAGTAGATATTTAATATATGGAAAAAGTGGTTTGGGTAAAAGTACTATAATTAAAATATTATTAAAATATTTAAATGACTATGAAGGTGATATAAAAATACATAATATTAATTTAAAAAATATATCAAGACAATCTATTCAAGATAGTTTTACATATGTATCTCAAAATAATTATATAACTAACGATACAATAAAAAATAATATTATTTATGATAGAGATATAGATGATAATAATTATAAAAGAATAATTGATATTTGTAATTTAAATGCTTTAATAGAAAGTAAATATTTAAAAGATAATTTCATGATAGAAGATAATGGTTTTAATATATCAGGAGGTGAGAGGCAAAAAATCATTTTAGCTAGAAGTTTATTAAAAGATTCAAATTATATTATATTAGATGAAGCTCTAAGTGAGGTAGATGTTATTGAAGAAAAACAAATATTAAATAAAATATTTGATTATTGTAAAAATAAAACATTGATATATATTTCACATAAAAAAGAAATAATATCTATGTTCAAAGAAAAATATGAAATAGAAAGGATTGTGTAATGTTAGGAAAAGAAGAATTATATTTAATTAAAGGTGGTGCAGCAGATTGGGTAGTAATAGGAATAATAGGTACATTAATAACTTTTTTTGCAGGAGTAGTAGATGGTTATTTAAGACCATTAAAATGTGAAGAATGATAGATTCAGAACTTAAATGTATAAAAGGAGGAACTAAAATATCTGGTACTATTATTAATGCTGCGGTAAGATTATTTAATTTAGCACTGGATTTAGGAAGAACAATAGGATCTTCAATAAGGAGAAGTGAAGAAAATAGAGTCTGCCCAATTAAAGATTAATAAGACAGAGAATGTTCTCTGTCTTTTTGCTAACTAAATGTCAAGTAAATGTAAATTGACTATTATTTAATTAAAATGATACAATGCAAATATATAGTAGAAGGAATAAGAATATGAAAAATAATAAAGGATTTACATTAGTAGAGTTACTAGCAGTAATAGCAATATTAGCAATACTAGTTATAATAGCAATTCCAAATGTACTTAAAATGTTTAATGATTCCAAAAAGAATGCATTTATAGTTCAAGCAAGAAAGACAGCAAATGTATCACAAGGAAAATTATTTACATCAAATGAAACAACATTTGATTGTAATGAACTATTAACAGGAAGTAAATTTAAAGAATGTACTGCTACTGTTAAAGATAGAAAGGTAACAATAGATGTGCTAGGTAGTGGTACATATGAAAACTTTTTAATGATAGACGTAACAAGTGATGGTAATTCTGGTACATTTGTTGATTTATCAAAATTAAAAGTGATTGACGCAGAAAAATCATCTAAA
Organism: Bacilli bacterium; assembly: GCA_016302505.1. Taxonomy (GTDB): domain Bacteria; phylum Bacillota_I; class Bacilli_A; order RF39; family UBA660; genus CAG-1000. Next base: position 12,843 of record JAEDNL010000031.1, on the reverse strand, counting down.
GATGAACTTATAATAAATGTTGGAACAAAAGAAATATTAAATGATAAATTTGAAGTACAAGATGGAGATAGTTATGCAGCATTTTTTAATAAAGTAGGTATTAATATAACCTCTAGTGTTATCGAATCATATAATGAAAGCAAAAATTCTATTACTGTTAAAGACAATAAACTATCTACAACTGTTAGTGGAGAAGAGCTTTTAATTAATTATAAACCTAGTAATGCAGGAGTATATCAATACAGAAATAATAATAATATGGTATTGTTAGTGTTAGATTCGATGATTAATGAGTGTGAGAATAGTGCAGAAAATGAGGATGAAATATTAAATTGTATTGAAAAAAAAGCTTTAATTGTTAATTTGAACGAATCTGTTAAAAATTTTGAAGTTAAAGATAATGATGTGGTACATATGCTTTTTAAGTTTAATAGTACAACCTCAATAAATAATTTTTCTATAGAATATAAACCTTTTATAGTTAATGGTGATGAAACAACTTATTTAAAATCAAAAGAGGTATCAAGTTATAAAGATAGTGGTATTTCTTATAATGGAACAACATTAAGTACAGCCAATAATGAAGTATTTGAATATGGAAAAATAGATACTAAAGAAGGTACATATAAATATAATTATGTTATAAGAACTAAAGATGGATATGAAAAATATACACGTGAAATTGTAGTTTTAAATGACACTAGTGAAAAATGCTTTAAATTTAATAATGAAACACAAGAAATAGAACAATATTATTATTTTGAAGATAATAATAGTAATGGTGCATCCTGTCCAATGAAAGTAGTTATACCACAAAAAATAAATGGTGTTCAAGTAAAAAGTATAGGTAAGCGGGCTTTTGGTTATGAATGTGGTCATAACATTGTTTTACCAACATCTACTAATAATAAATATGAAATTGGACAAATAGGCTGTTGGTATAAACCAATTGGTATAACTTCAGTTATGATACCAGAAGGATTAGAATATATTGGAGACTATGCATTTTATGGAAATAGACTTAAAACAGTTACTATACCTAATTCACTTACTTATATTGGTTATTCTGCTTTTGGATATAATGAACTTCAAAGTGCAGTATTTAAAGGTGATAAAAATAATATTGATATAAGATGTGATGCATTTAAAGGAGAAAAGCATTCTGACTCTGTTAATGCTATAAAAGAAACACATTGTTATAAATAGTTGACTGAATTTAATTATTCAGTCTTTTTCTTTGTCAAAATATTGTGAAATTAATTGACATATAATTTATATTGGTTATAATTATATAGTTAGTTGCCTAACTAATGGAGGGTGTATGAATAATAGTGTGAGTGAAGAAATTAAAAAAATACATAATCTTACTATTAGGAAAATAATATCTTTAACTAAAAAAGAAAACATGGATTTTATTAGTCCATCTCAAATAATGATAATAAAATATCTTAGTGAAAGTAAAAGAGGTGTATATCAAAAGGATTTAGGTAAAAACTTTCCACTAAGAAAATCAACAATATGTGGAATAGTTAAAACTATGCAGAAAAATGGACTTATTAAATTAACTAATTCTGAAAATGATTTAAGAAGTAAAAGAATAGAATTAACTGATTTATCTAAAAATATTAATAGTAAAATTAAAAATAGTTTTAAGATGTTTGATGAGATGATTATCAAAGATATTGATAGTAGTGACTTAGAAATATTTTTTAAAGTATGCACTCAAATACAAAATAATTTAAAAGGAGAAACTGATGATAAAAATATTTAAAAATCTTAATAAAAAAGATTATATATTAATGCCTATTATTATTTTATTAATAGTATTTCAAGTATATTTAGAACTTAGAATACCTGAATATATGACTGAGATAACTACTCTTGTTAAAACAAATGGTACTATTAACGAGATATTAACTCAAGGATTATATATGACTCTTTGTGCTTTTACAAGTCTTATTGATTCTTTTATAGTAGGATATATTATAGCTAATATTACTGCTAATTTCTCATTGAATCTTAGAAGTAAATTATTTAATAAAGTTAGTGATTTTTCTTTAGAAGAAATTAAAAAATTTAGTACTAGTAGTTTAATAACTAGAACTACTAATGATGTTACTAATCTTGAAATGATATTGTCTATGGGACTTCAATTATTAATTAAAGCACCTATAACTGCTATATGGGCACTTAAGAAAATAATTGGTAAGAATTTTACTTGGACAGTGGTAACAGCTTCAGGAGTATTAATACTTATTATTATGATAGTTGTTTTAGTAATATTAGTATTACCTAAATTTAAAATAGTTCAAAAATTAATAGATAAAATAAATGGACTTACTCGTGAGAATTTAAAAGGTATAAGAGTCATAAGAGCATTTAATGCAGAAAATTATCATGAGAACAAATTTGAACATCAAAATAAGAAATTAACAAATACACAATTATTCAATCAAAAAGTGATGAGTATAACTTCTCCAGTTATGTATTTAATTATGAATGGTGTATCTCTTGCAATATATTTTACTGGTGCATATATGTTAGATTCTGCTTTGTTTAGTGAAAGAATTAATTTATTTAGTAATATGGTTGTATTTACATCTTATGCTATGCAAGTTATATCATCTTTCTTAATGCTTGCAATGATATTTATAATGTATCCAAGAGCTTCTATTTCTGCTGATAGAATTAATGAAGTATTAGATACTAAATGTAAAATTAAAGATGGTAAAATAAGTGAAGGAAAAACTAAAGGAAAAGTTGAGTTTAAAAACGTTTCATTTAAATATTCTGATAGTGATGAATATGTATTAAAAGATGTATCGTTTACAGCTGAACCTGGTATGACAGTTGCAATAATAGGATCTACTGGTAGTGGTAAATCCACATTGATAAACCTAATAACTAGATTCTATGATGTTAGCGAAGGGTCTGTACTTGTAGATGATGTTGATGTTAGGGAATATAAGTTATCATCTTTATATGATAAACTTGGTTATGTTTCTCAAAAAGCAATATTATTTAGTGGTAGTATTAAAGATAATGTTTCTTTTGGAAAAAAGAGTGATTATGAAGTCACTGATGATAAAATTGAATCAGCAATCAGAGTATCTCAATCAGAAGATTTTGTATTAAAATTAAAAGATAAATATAATTCTAGTGTATCACAGGGTGGAACTAATTTATCTGGTGGTCAAAAACAAAGAATATCTATAGCAAGAGCTATCGCAAGAGATCCTGAAATATATATATTTGATGATTCATTTAGTGCTCTTGATTATAAAACTGATTATATATTAAGACATGAACTTAAAAAGTATACAAGTACTTCTACTAACATAATAGTTGCTCAAAGAATAGGTACAATTATTAATGCCGATATGATAATTGTACTTGATAAAGGCGTTGTTGTTGGAAAAGGTACTCATAAAGAATTAATGAAGAATTGTGATGTTTATAAGGAAATAGCATACTCACAATTATCAAAGGAGGAATTAGAACATGAATAATGAAGAAAAAGAAACTAAAAGAAATATTCCTCATCATGGACCAGGTAGAGTTAATGAAAAACCAAAAGATTTTAAACTTGCTATAAAAAAACTAGTTCACTATTTAAAACCTTTTATAATACCAATAATAATTGCTTTAATTTTATCAGTACTAAGTAGTGTATTATCTATATTAGGACCAAATAAACTAAGTGATTTAACAGATGAAATATCTAAGGGTATTGGTATTAACACTAAGAATATGGAATTAATTACAAATGATATTCAAAATGATTTTAAGAATAATATAATACTTAGTGAATCTAATTTGGAAACATTAAATAATAATGATAAAACTAAATATTATGAAACATTATCTACTATAAAAAATAAAAATGAAAAGGAAGTTTATAGCAGTATATTATCACTTCCTGAAAGCGTAAAATTATTGATATTAAGTGATACTAAAATAAATGGTGTTTCAATATCTAATAGTGATAAATTAAAACTATTAAGTCTTACTTCTAGTAGTACAGATGAAACATCTATGTATAAGAGTCTTGATAAGTTACCTGAAAGTATTAAGAGTCTTATAAAACCTAAAATTGATTTAAATAAAGTAAATAAAATAGGAATATTCTTAATATGTATCTTCTTGATAAGCGCAATATTTGATTATTTTGAAAATATTATTATGGTAGATGTATCTAATAAATTTGCATATGGTTTGAGAAAGAAAATATCTAAAAAGATAAATAAATTGCCTCTTAAATATTTTGATAAAAATAGTTATGGTGATATCTTGTCAAGAATAACTAATGATGTTGATACAATTAATATGTCTTTACAAAATAGTCTTGGTACATTTATGTCATCAGTAACTTTATTTATAGGTTCAATTATTATGATGTTTTCAACTAATGTTTATATGGCTATTACAGGTGTACTATCTAGTTTATTTGGGTTTATATTTATGAGCATTATTATGAAAAATAGTCAAAAGTATTTTGTAAAAAGACAAATTGAGCTAGGCAAACTAAATGGTCATATAGAAGAGGCTTATTCATCTAGTCTAGTAATAAAAGCATATAATGGTACAGATGAATCAACTAAGAAGTTTGATAAATATAATAGTTCATTATATGAGTGTAATAAGAAAAGTCAATTTTTATCAGGGCTTATGCCACCTCTAATGGGCTTTATTGGTAATTTTAGTTATGTTGCAGTATGTATAGTAGGTGCTGTTCTTGTATTAAAAGGAAATATTACTTTTGGTGTTATAGTTGCTTTTATGATATATGTAAGATTATTTACTAATCCATTATCTAGAATTGCACAAAGTATGACTCAACTTCAATCTGCAACTTCAGCATCTGAAAGGGTATTTGAATTTATTGAAGAAAAAGAAATGGCTGATGAAAAGAATATAGAGAAAGTACTTGATAAAAATAATGTAAAAGGTGATATAGAATTTAAGAATGTATCATTTGGATATAATGCTGTTAAGCCAATAATTAAAAATTTTAATTTTAAGGCTAAAAGTGGAGAAAAAATTGCAATAGTTGGACCAACTGGTGCTGGTAAAACTACTATAGTAAATCTACTTATGAAATTCTATGAGATTGATGATGGAGATATATTGATAGATGGAGTTTCCACAAAAGAATTATCAAGAGAAAATGTTCATGATTTATTTATTATGATACTTCAAGATACTTGGTTATTTGAAGGAAGTATAAAAGATAATATTAAGTATAATAAAGATAATGTTCCTGATGAAGAAGTATGGAATGCATTGAAAGTAGTAGGTGTTGATCATTTTGTTAAATCACTACCTAAAACTATTAATTATATAATAGGTGATAATGATTCAATATCTTCTGGTCAAAAACAATTACTTACTATTGCTAGAGGAATGATTAAAAACTCACCATTCTTAATACTTGATGAAGCAACATCTTCAGTAGACACTAGAACTGAAGAACTAGTTCAAAAAGCAATGGATAAGCTTACTAAAGGAAGAACATCATTTATAATCGCACATAGACTTTCTACAATTAAGAATGCTGATCATATATTAGTTATGAAGGAAGGCAGTATTATTGAACAAGGGAACCATGATGAATTAATTAAAAAGAAAGGCTTTTATGCTGAATTATATAATTCTCAATTCAAAAATTAACTATAATATGTTTTTTTAATAATTTATGCAGTTGACTAAAAAATATAAATATTTTATAATTATAATGGTAATGATAATGGGAGAGAAGAATGAATAAACTATTTAAGAAAATATTTAGTAAATTTAATCTATTTTATATTATTCTTTTTGTGTGTATTAGTGTAATTAGTGTAGGATATTCAGCTCTTAATTCAACTTTAACTATATCAGGTAATGCTACTGCTAGAGCTAAAAGTGATATAAGAGTTATTGCTATTAAATCAACTAGACTTGATAATGGTGCTTATGAGAAAACAAGTCCTAGATATACTAAACATACTACTCAAATAGACAGTACTCTTCCTAATCCTGATTCTATTATTGAATATACTATTACAATTAAAAATTATTCAAATAAACAATATGAATTTGTATCTAAAGAGGTTGAACAATCTAATACAGGAATAACGCCATCTATGATAGGGCTTGCTGAAGGTAAAATATTTGAACCAGGCGAAGAAGTAACTTTTGTTATTAAAGAAATGTACACTGAAGGACAAGGCGAAAATCATGACTCTAATATTATAGTTAAATATAATTTTCAAGAGTATGTACCAGAACCTGAAGTTACAACTACATTATTAAGAGATAAAATATTAGCTGATAATGGTGGAACTAGTTCAATAGAAGCAAAAGGTAAGCCTTCGTTTACGTCAACTGCTACTAATAATGCTGGAATGTATTCTGATACAGATGATAAAGGAAAAACTTATTATTATAGAGGTGCTGTTACTAATAATTATGTATTATTTGCAGGTTTTTATTGGAGAATAGTTAGAATTAATGGTGATAATTCAATTAAATTAATATATCAAGGAACTACTGCGAATGCTAGTGGTTCTGCATCAGGTATAGGTACATCTAAGTATAATGATGTTAATGGAACAGCTCCATCTGTAACATTCTATTATAGTAATACTGGATTATCTGTTATTTCACAGTCTCTTAATTCTTGGTATGGTAATAATTTAACAAGTTATGATAATTATATATATAAAGATTCTATATTCTTTTCAGATATAAAAAACTCTACATCTGCATATCTTACACCAAGTAGCACTTCTCTATCTGTGTTTGGTAGTAAACAATTATATTTTGGAGCTAGATATAGGCTTATAAGAAAAAAACAACCAACATTTTTAATAGCAAATGAAGATAAACATACATCTACTATATCAACTATAGGTAACAAAGTATTAACATATCCAGTTGGATTAATTACAATGGATGAGGCATATTACGCTGGAGGATTTAGTTCTAATAATACTAGTTATTACTTAAATTCTGGTGCAAACTATTGGACTATGTCACCATATGAATATGTTAAAGTTGGTTCAAGTGATGTTCTGAAAGATGCTAAAATTACATATATAACATCTAATGGGCAAATTAGTTCTGGTACTAATGATGAACTTTATAACATGAGACCTGTAATTAATTTAGTACCAGAAGTATTATGGAAAAATGGAGATGGAAGTGCTAGTAACCCTTATGTTCCAACTTTAGGCCAAACTGTAGAAAATAAAGTTGATCCAACTCCATATTATACTAAAACCCTTGCTGAAGCACTTACATCTATTTCTGGAGCAGGTGATACAACTTTAATAAAACACACATCAAACCTTGAAAATAGCGCAGGTGATGATAACTATAGGTATTCTGGAAAAAATCCTAATAATTATGTATGTTTTGGAAATTCGACATATACAGGGGAATCTGGAAGCACATGTCCTATTGACAATTTATATAGAATAATTGGACTTATAGATGGAAATGTTAAATTAATATCAGCAGATTATGTAACTAAGTCTATGTTGGGTGCAACTGGAGCATATAAGGGCGATGTGACTAGTTTAGATTCAACATATAGAGGTCAAAGAACTGCTAGTGAAATAGCTAACTATGCATATACACTGGCCGAAACCAATAATTGGGATGATTCATCAGCACTTGCTTATAATAATTTAAATACAACATTCTTAAATTCATTTTCAAGTGATTGGAAAAGTAAAATATTAAATACTACATGGCATGTAGGAGATGTTGATTACTTTAGTTCTATTAAAGAAAAAGCCAGCTTGGTTATGAATAGGGAGCTTACCAGTGATGCTACTTATTCAAACTATATAGGTATGATGTATTATCATGAATATGCATTTGCAGCATCTCCATTAGTATGGAAATATAGTATGAACTCATATTCAAACTATACTAATAAAAACTGGATGTTTTTAGGTTTGAAAGAATGGACAATATCTCATGGTTCATATACAATTCTTATAAATAAAATAAAAACTTATGCATCAGCTGTTAATACAACTGGAGCACCAGCGTATGAAAATATTAATAATGGACTTCCAATCAGAGCGACATTTAATATAGATTCATCTGTTAAGTTAAAAGCTGGTAAAGGAACATATGATAGTCCATTTGCACTTGATATATCATAAAATGTTTAGATATCTAAACATTTTTTATATTTATATAAATATAATTTATTATGATAAACAATATTATTAAAAATAAAAATTATGAAATAAATATTAAGCTAAATTATATTCATATAATTAACTATATTAAAATAGAAGATATATCTTTTAATAATATAAAAATACTTTTAAATAATAAAATAATTAATATAAAAGGAGAAAAACTATTAATAACAAAGCTAGATGAAAATGAAATGTTAATAAAAGGTTTATTTAAAGGAATTGATTTTATAAATGAATGATCTAGTTAAAATAAGAATTAATACATGCAATAATAAATTTATTAATTATTTAGTTTATAATAATATAAATTATAATTCGTTGATTAAATTAAATGATTCTTTTATATTGATTACTAATTATGATAATTATAAAAAAATATCAAGAAGATATGAAACTAGAATAGTTAGATATTATGGAAAAAAGTTTATTATTAATTTTGTTAAGATAAATAAATATATGATTATATCTGTAATTATATCTTTAATGTTGCTTAGATTACTAACAAATACTATATTTGAAATTAATATTAATACAAATGATGATAAATTAAAAAATGAAATCCTTTCAAGTTTAAAAGATAATGATATAGATATATATAAAAGAAAAAAAAGTTTTAATGAATTAATTGAGATTAAAAATAATATATTAAATTCTAATAAAGATATTTTAGAATGGATTGAAATAGTAGAAAAGGGATGTACTTATAATATAAATATTACTAAAAGAGTGAAAAAAATTGATAATGATAATGCTTTAATTCCTAGTGATATAGTAGCATCTAAAGATGGTCTTATAAAGTATATTACCAATTATAATGGTACTAAACTTAAAGATATTAATGATTATGTTAAAAAAGGTGATGTTTTAATATCTGGAGATATAATTAAAAATGATGAAGTTGTGGATATAGTTACTGCTAAGGGAGATGTTTATGCCGAAGTGTGGTACACTGTTAAAGTAAATATTCCATATAACTACATTGAATACACAGATACTTTAAAAAGAGTTAATCATTATTATTTAGATATATTTGGTAAAAAAATTACACTACTCGGTAAATATGATTCTAAAAATACAATAAGTAGTAAAAAACTTATTTTAAATAAACCATATTTATTATTTAAATTATATAAGGAAGAGAAAAAAATATATCAATATAAGGAATATAAAATTACTAAAGAAGAGGCATACATTGAGGCCCTTAAGAGAAGCGAAAAACAAATAAAAAATAATCTTAAAGACAATGAATATATAATAAGTAAAAATACTTTGAAAAAAGATGTATTTCGTAGTAAAATGTATGTAGAAGTATTTTTTAGAGTTTATGAAAATATTGGGGTTAGTAAAGAAAAGGAAGATTTAAATGAGAATAATGGAATCAGCAATTAGAGAAGTGGTCAATATGTCATGGCCAACACTAGTAATAGTAATGGCTATTATATTAATATTGAAAGTAACTTATTATTTCAAAGGAGATAAAAGAACATTTTGTTTACATGAAGATATAATGGATTTATTATTTCTTTTATATTTAATAATGCTATTCCAACTTGTAACAAGTCAAGATTTAGCTGGTGGTGGAACTAATCTATCCCCATTTAAAGAAATATTTAGATATGAAGTTGGTAGTAGTTTATTCTATAGACAAGTAGTGGGTAATATAGCAATATTTATACCACTAGGTTATTTTGCATCTAGATATTGTAAAATAAAAGATTTACTAACAATTTTTTTAGTAACATTACTTTCAAGTGGAGTAATAGAAACAGTACAATATTTTATAGGTAGATGCTTCGATATAGATGATATTATATTAAATGTAGTGGGTGGTGTTTTTGGTTTTTTACTTTATATAGCATTATCAGCAATAAATAAACATTTACCTAAAGTATTACAAAAAGATTGGTTTTATAATTTATTATGTATAGCAATTATTGCATTTTTGGTAATATGTGTACTTAGAATATATTAAGGAGTTTTATGATAGATTATATTTTTAATACAACAAAAGAAAAAATAGATACAAGTGAAATGGATAAAATAATTAATTTTGCATGTAAAAAAATGAATGTTAAAAATCCATTATTAAATATAGTTCTTGTAGATAATAAAAGAATACAAGAAATAAATAAAGAATATAGAAATATAGATTCAGTAACTGATGTTATATCTTTTGCATTTGAAGAAGTAAATGATGTAAATTATGATGATATTAGATTCTTAGGAGAAATATATATATCTTATGAAAGATGTTGCGAGCAAGCTCAAGAATTTGGACACAGTGTAAGAAGAGAATTATGTTATCTTGCAGTACATGGACTTTTACATTTACTTGGATATGACCATATGAATGAAAAAGATAAAAAAGTTATGAGAACTCTTGAAGAGGAGATTTTAAATGAATATGATATCACGAGATGAAAGAAAAAAGCAAAAAGGAATAAATAAATTTATTAATAGTTTTACATATCCAATAAAAGGACTTAGATATGCATATAGAAATGAACAAAATTTAGCAGTTGATGTTGGAGTAGCAATACTAGTTATATTGTGTGGTTTAATATTTAAGATAAGCGGTTTTGAGTGGGCAATACTTGCATTAACAATTGGACTTGTAATATCATGTGAACTTATTAATACAGCGATTGAGGCAGTAGTTGATCTTGTTACAGAAGAATATCATCCGCTTGCTAAGGTTGCTAAAGATACATCTGCTGCGGCCGTATTTATATTTGCTATAGTAGCAGTAATAGTAGGTATTATAATATTCTTACCAAAAATAATTATATTATTTAGATAGGAGAAACAATGAAAGATAAATTAATCAAATTATTAAATAATAGTTATTCACCATATTCAAATATGAAGTTTGCTTGTATAGTAGAATGTGAAAGCGGTAATTTATATGAAGGAGTAAATGTTGAAAATTCTTCATATGGAGGCACTATATGCGCTGAGAGAAATGCTATTAATAGTGCTATAAGTCATGGTGAAAGAAAATTTAAATCATTATATTTAATGACAAGTAGTGATGAAATATGTTATCCATGTAATATATGTAAGCAAACATTCTTAGAATTCTTTGATGAAGATGTTATTTTTAATATAATGACACATAATGGAAAAATGAAAGTAATGACATTTAAAGAATTAATGACAACTACATTTACTAAGGAGGACTTAGTATGAAAAGTGGATTTGTAAGTTTAATAGGAAGACCTAATACAGGGAAAAGTACTTTATTAAATACAATATTAAAAGAGAAAGTAGCTATTATATCAAATAAACCACAAACTACAAGAAATTTAGTACAAGGTATATATAATGAAGAAGATACTCAAATAGTATTTGTAGATACTCCAGGTATACATAAACCAATAGATAAATTAGGAACTGCTCTTAATGCACAAGCATATTATTCAATAAATGATGTAGATGTTTTACTTTTGGTAGTAGATGCATCAGTACCTTATGGTAAAGGTGATCAATTTATTATTAATAAACTTGAAAATATAGATAAACCAGTTTTTTTAATATTAAATAAAATAGATAAATTATCAAATGAACAAATATTGCTTAAAATAAATGAATATAAAGATTTATATGAATTTGCAGAAATAATACCATTATCTGCATTAAAAGATGATAATATTGATAGATTAATAAGTGTACTTAAAAATTATTTACCAGATAATGTTAAATATTTTATGGATAATGAAAAAACAACTCAAGAATTAGATTTTAGATTATCAGAAATAGTTCGTGAGAAAATATTTATTCATACTAATGAAGAAGTACCTCATTCAATATCATGTAAATTAGTTGGTTATGAAGAAAACTCTAAAATAGCAAAAGTATATATTGATATTATTGTTGATAGAGATTCATTACGTAAAATAATAATTGGTGCTAATGGTAATATGATTAAGTTAATAGGTAGAGAAGCAAGAATAGATATGGAAAATATTTTAGGTAAAAAAGTATATCTAGAATTATATTGTAAAACTATTAAAAAATGGAGAGAAAAAGAAAAATATATAAAAGATTTAGGGTATTTATTAAATAATGAATAAATAATTTTATTTTCCTACAATATAATATTGTAAGGAGAAGATAATATGACTAAAGAAGAGGCTTGGGAGTTATTTAAACAAACAGGTAAGATTGAATATTATTTAAAATATAAAGAAGGGAAATAACGTATATAAGACATGAAGATTATTGAAGTAGAAGGAATAGTTGTTAGTAATACATCATATAAAGAAAGTAGTAAAATAATAAATATATTTACTTCTGAATATGGAATAATAGGGTGTATATCTAAAGGATGTAAGAATCTTAAGAGTAAATTAAGATTACCTAGTGAAAAGTTTGCTTATGGAACATTTCACTTATATTATAAAGAAGATGGCCTTTCTACTTTAATAGATGGTGATATTAAAAATTACTTCTTTAATATTAAAAATGATATAGTTAAGATAAGTTATTTGTCTTATCTTGTAGAACTTGCTGTTCATACATATAAAGAAAGTGAAAATAATGAAGTATATAATTTATTAATTAGTTCAATTCTTAAAATAGAAGATAATTTAAATCCTAGAATAATAACTAATATACTAGAAATACAATATTTAAATTATTT
>JAEDNL010000082.1 GCA_016302505.1 Bacilli bacterium | reverse complement strand
GAGGCTATGTAGCTCCTTTAGGAATGAATTTAATTTGTACTCCGGCATTTTATGATGTTATGATAGATGGCAAAGAGAAAACTGCTATTAAACTTATAGTTGAAGCTAGATAAGCTTCTTTTTCTTTACAATAATTTTAATATATTATATAATTAAATTGTAAACAATATATTCATTGGTTTACTGGTATTAAAATAAGTAGTATTTAAATAGAAAGGGATAATATGAAAGATATTTTAATGCAGTATAGAGGTGAATTTAAAAACAGTTGTGTATTTGTGGTAAATAAAAACATTGTAAAGGTATTTGATAGTGATTCTATATTAATTGAATATATTAGTAATATTGAATCTAATAAAGATACTATTTCTTTTAAGTATAAGTATTTAAATGGAATATTAAATCTATTAAGAAATAGAAGGATAAATTATATAGTTATTGATAGAGATATTAATTATCAAGTATATGATTATTATTTTACAGAGTATAATAATTATATTAGATATTTAAATTTAGGTAAAATATTTAATATAATTAAAAGAAAATATATTATGATACTAAACAAAATATATGAAGTACCAAAAAATAAATATGATTTTTAATAAGTCAAGAGACTTATTTTTTATTACATGAGTGTAAACAATTATAAAATTATAGAAATAACTTTACAATTAGTGTATAATATTTAAATAGATAGGGAGTGATTGAATGTTATCAACAACTTTATTTAAAATAGCAACAAAAATATTAGATATATTAATTCTTTGGTATATTTTTTACCAAGTTCTTAAATATTCAAGAAATAATTTTAAACTAACTTTGATAATAAAGGGAGTTATTATTCTTGTACTACTTAATGTATTAAGTAATTTATTAAATCTCAATGCAGTTGGTATTATGCTTAAATATATTATATCTTGGGGACCTCTTGCTTTAGTAATAATATTTCAACCTGAAATTAGAAATATATTAGAAAGTATAGGAAGAAGTCAATTATTGGGTAGACATAAAACAATGACTGTAGATGAGCGTGAAAAAGTGGTATATGAAATAATAAATGCAGTTGATTATTTAAAGAAAAATAAAATTGGAGCTTTAATTGTACTAGAAAGAGACTATAGTTTAGCTCAATATATTGAACCTGCGAATAAATTATATGCAGATATTAGTAGTGAACTTTTAATATCAATATTCTTTCCAAACAATCCACTTCATGATGGTGGTGTAATTATACAAGGAGATAGAATAACATGTGCAGGTAGTGTATTTCCAACTAGTACAAATCCAAGTTTATCTAAAAGATTAGGTACTAGACATAGGGCTGCCTTAGGAATAAGTGAAGTAAGTGATGCGATAGCAGTAATAGTTAGTGAAGAAACTGGTAGAATATCAATTGCTGTAAATAGTGAACTTAATTACAATTTATCATTAGATGATGCTAGAATGTTATTAATAGAAGAACTTCAACCTAAGAAAGAAATATTCTATGAAGCAGATCAAGAAAGTGAGAGTGATGAAGATGAAAAAACTACTAAATAGTTGTTATAAAGTCATTAAATCTATATTTAACTTTCTTTATAAAGTAATAGATATAATACTTATTACACCATTATCTAGAATAATATATTTCTTTTCAGATAAGTTTGGTGGTAAGAATGGTGCATTTGAAAAAATAATTAATAACCCAAATTCATTGATATATATATCACTTATATTTGCATTTGCGTGTTTTGTAGCTGTAGATATGAAAGCAATAAATTTAACAGAAACAGAATCTATTGTACTAACAAATCAACCGATAATTGCTGAATATAATGAAGAAGCATATGTAATAGAGGGAATACCTGAGAGTGCTGATATAGTACTTATGGGTAGAAAAGGAGATCTTTACCTTGCAGAACAATTAGGTGAACATAAATTAACACTTGATTTATCAGGTTTAGGAGCTGGTACTCATAAAGTTGCTCTTAAATATAATCAGCCTATAAATACTTTAAGTTATAAATTGGATCCTTCAAGAATAACAGTTGTTATTTATCCAAAGGTTAGTGCATCTAAAACAGTTACTGCTGATGTATTAAATACAGATAAATTAGATGAAACGCTTGTTGTTAGTTCTGTAACTCTTGATAAGACTGAAGTAATAGTTAAATCTTATAAAGAAAAATTAGAGAAAGTTGCTACAGTAAAAGCTTTAGTTGATGTTAATGCCCTTAATGCAAATTCAGCTGGTACTTATAAATTAGATAAAGTTAAATTAGTTGCATATGATGAAAAAGGTACTGAACTTCCTGATATTGAAATAGTTCCTGATTCAGTAACTGCAACAGTGGTTGTAACTTCTCCAAAGAAGGTTGTTCCAATTACAATAGTTCCAGTAGGAGATGTAGCAAGTGGTAGTGCAATTAGCTCTATAACTTCAAATGTAACTTCTGTAACATTATATGGTGATGAAGAAGCATTAAACAAGATTGATGATATAAAAATTGAAATTGATGTAAATGGTTTAAGTAAAGATAAAACATATCAACAAACAATAACTAAACCAAGTGGCGTAAAATCTATGTCAGATACTAATGCAACCATAAAGGTTAAAATGGAAACAGAAACATCTAAAGAATTCAAAGGAATACCAATAGTATTTGAAAACTTAGATACAAATAAATATAAAGTAAAAGCTGGTAGTGCTGATGATACTAAGGTAGATGTTATTGTAAAAGGTGTGTCAACATTACTAAATAAATTAGAAAATGAAGATATAAAAGCATATGTTGATTTATCTGATTTAACAGAAGGTGAATATCCGGTACCTGTAATGGTAACTGGTAATGACCTAAAATTAAATTATTCATCAAGAACTACTAAGATAAATATAATAATAACTAA
>JAEDNL010000030.1 GCA_016302505.1 Bacilli bacterium | reverse complement strand
AAATTAAATTATTTATATAACCTATAGTTTTTAAATAAACGGGAAAGTAACTTTGAGAATTTTATTATAAATTAAAATAGAGATTTCTCTCTATTTTGCAAATGTCATATATAACATAAATACTATCATTACTATTGTTACTATTATACCATTTATTTGATCATTTTTTCTTCCTTTATCACCTATTCCAATAGCCATAGATGTTAATATACCACCAATTAGACCACCAATATGAGCTGAAATATCGATTCCTGGTATAAATAATCCTAAACCTAAGTTTATTAAAATAACAGGCATTATCTGACTTCTTAAAAGACCTTGTAATGTTGCTCTATAATAGTATGTAAAATATGCTATGCTTCCTAGTAAACCAAATATAGCACCAGAAGCACCTATAGCATAAGTATTAGAACTCATAAATACACAAGAGAATAAACTTCCAAGTAAACCACTAATAAAATATATAAGTATAAATCTAGCTTTACCATAATATCTTTCTACTATTGGACCTAATAAATATAAAGCATACATATTAAATACTATATGCATAATATCAGCATGTAAAAACATACAAGTTATTAATCTATATATTTCTCCATTTTGAACATATATATAGTTATTAGCAAGTTCATAAAATAATCTATCATTTTGATCATATAACATAGTATATAAAAATATCATAACATTTAATACTATTAATATATAACTAACAATTGGTTTTTTAGGACTAAATATTTTAGCTAATTTTTTTTCATTCTTTATAGTAGTTTGATTCATATCCTCAGTTAACTTAAAGAATTCAGTTGGATCCATTTCTTCTGTTAATATAGCTTCTTTAACTTTAGGAAAAAACTCTTCTACTACTTTATTTTTCTTAAAATCATTTATTTGTTCTATTTTAATTGTTTCTATATTCTTATTATCAATTACTTTTACAGTTTCTCCTACATCCATTAATAAATTAAGCATATTCATTTTTAATGATAAAGTACTTTTTTTAATACTTTTCATTATAGCTTTAGCTTTAAAAGTATCACATTTTAATTGTTCTTCATTGTGTATATAATTAGAATTTATTCTAATAAGTTTTAAGTCACTTTGCATATTTTCTAACCATATTTCACCTTCAACACCATTTATTATAATAGGTTTATAATCTTCTTCAGTTATAAAATAGTGTAATATCTTAAGTATAATATCATCTTTTTTATCTATTTTAATATTCATGTCTTTACACCTTCCAATAATAATATTTTACTATTAATCATAATATTAGTAAAGAGGAGGAATAAAGTTTTATGAAAATTAAGTTCAAAGATATACTATTATTTATAGGTATACTTTTCTTATGGTTACTTAGTGGTTTATTATTCAAAGTTAATAATGATTATTATAGTTTATTAAAATTACCTTTCTTTGTATTAAGTGGCAAATTCATAAGTATTATTTGGTTTATTATATATATATTAATAACTATAAGTATAATTAAAATCATCAAAAAGACAAACATATTTAAAAATAAAGATTACTTATATATGCTTATTACTAACTACTTAGCAAATCAATTATTTATGTATTTTTTCTTTTATCTTATGAGTCCATTTTTGGGATTTATTATTACTATTATTATATCTTTATCTACTATATTTTTATATTTAGAAACAAAAAAGATATCAAAAATTTCTTCTTACTATTTGATACCTTATATTATTTATACTACTTACGCATTAATTTTAATGACTAGTATATATTTTATAAATTTTTAAATTGTTCTACTATATCCATAAATTCTTTTTCAGGAGATACACTAAATTCCATAAATTCACCAGTTATAGGATGATTAAAACCTAAATACTCTGCATGTAACATTTGACCATAATCACTTATTACTTTTCTTCTTCCATACATTGGGTCATTAACAACAGGATGTCCTATATAATCCATATGTACTCTTATTTGATGTGTTCTTCCTGTCTCTAATATTAATTCAACTAATGTTGAATTTTTATATCGTTCTAATACCTTAAAATTAGTTGTTGCTTCTTTGCTATTTTCATCAGTAACAGCCATCTTTTTCCTATCAGTTTTACTTCTTCCGATTGGTGCGACTATTTTACCATAATTATTATTAATAACACCATATACTAGTGCTATATACTTTCTTTTAATAGTTTTATTTTTAAATCCATCACTGAGTATTCTATGAGCTTTATTTGTTTTAGCAACCAAAAGTATACCTGATGTATCTTTATCTATCCTATGAACTATGCCACATCTTTCACTACCACCTTCATCAGATAAATCATCAGTATGTGCCATTAAAGCATTAACAAGTGTGTGTGAATAATTTCCATTACCTGGATGAACTACCATTCCACTTTTTTTATTTACTACTATTATGTCATTATCTTCATATAATATATCTAACGGTATATCTTCTTTATTAATAGATGTATCCACAGTTAAATCTTTAATAATTATTTTATCATTTTCTTTTAGTGAATAACCACCTTTAACAATATTTCCATTCACTAATATATTACCTGATTTAATATTTTTTAATATAAAATTTCTACTTTCATCTAATATTTCTGTTAAATATAAATCTAATCTTTTACCTTCATTTTCATTATTTATTTCTAATTCTTTCATACTTACCTTCCTTAAATATATGTACTAATAATATAGTTACACCAATTGTTATAAATATATCTGCTATATTAAATATAGCCATTTCTTTATTAAATAGTGTAAATGATATAAAATCAACTACATATCCTCTAAATATCCTATCAATTAAATTACCTAGGGCTCCACTTATTATTAATGATAAAGATATTACTAATATTTTATTATTAATATTCTTTTTTAGTTCAATAATTAAATATACTAATAAAATATTAGTTACTATTATAAGTATAAATATATTATTCATAAATAGTCCAAATGCGGCACCTGTATTTTTAATATAAAGAAACTTTAAAAAATTATTAATTATAGTTAAACTATCTCCAACTTCAAAATATTTAGTTATAAGTAACTTAGATACTTGATCAAATATAATTAATAATATAGTTAAAATTATAATTTTAAAATATTTTTTCATAATAGTATTTTATCAAATTCTAAATAGAATGTCTATTGAGATATATCTATTAGTATTACATCCTCTCCTAATTTTTTTATTTGAGTAAATTTTATATTTAAATCTTCTGATACACTAAACATACTTCTTACGAATCTTGATTTTTCAATAACAAAATGTATCATATATCCACTTAATGGATCAAATTCTACATCTATTATCCTTCCTATCTTTTTTCCATCTCTTATATTAACAATATCTTTTTTTTGTAGTTCTGATAATTTCATATTAAATTATATGTTTTTTTTTATTACAGTATTAATCTTTTTACGGATGCTAATGCAGTTGATTCTATTCTTGATACTTGTGCTTGACTTATCTTTAATTCACTTGCTATTTCTGACTGTGAAAGTCCATATATATACCTTTTTAATAATACTGTTTTTTCTCTTTCTTTTATTTTATTTAATGCTTCTCTTAAGCATAATAGTTTATTTAAATCTTTGGTTGTACTGTCTTCTATTTGATCTAACAAATATATTGTGTCTCCACCATCATTATATATTGGTTCAAATATACTAACTGGTTCACTTAATGAACTAATAGCATTATATAGTTGATAACTTGATATATTTAAATGTGAGCATATCATATCATTAGTTGGATAAATAGAATTTTCTTTAAAATATTCTTCTTTATAGTTAATTATTTGATATGCTAGGTCCTTTATACTTCTAGATATTCTTATTTGACTATTATCTCTTATATATCTTTTTACTTCTCCTTCTATCATAAACACTGCATATGTACTAAACATAACTCCAAATGATAAATCAAAATTCTTTATTGCTTTTATTAACCCTATAGTTCCTATTTGAAATAAATCATCCATATTATCAGTTCTATTTTGATATTTTTTTAGTATACTTAATACTAATTTTAAATTACATTTGACTAATCTTTCTTGAGCAAATTTACTTCCATTTTTGTATTGTTTAAATAATTCTGTCATTTCACTTTGTGATAAGGTTTCTAATTTATTTGTGTTAATTCCAGTTATTTCTACTTTATTTTTTGCCATATAAAAATTCCTTTCAATGTATATTGTCAGGAATTTAATATTTTTATTCAATTAATCTAATTTAATATTTTTAGCTAGTATTTCTAATACTGATTTATCTGTAACTTCTTTAACACAGAATTTACCATCAACATCAATTTGCTCTAAGAAAGCAAATTTATTTGTAAAATCCTCTCCATCAGAGGTAACTTCTGCTCCTAAGAAATATGTAACTCCTTTATAAGCAGCTTGTCTTAGTACAAAATAGCTAACACCATTATTTAATTTTAATATTTGATTTGTTAAATTATCCATTCTTTTTTCCTCCTAATAATTACAATGTAGGTCCACTTTGTTGATCAACAAAGTACTCATCCCAATTAATATTACCAAGTGCAGCAATTAGATTTTTTTGTTCATCTTCACTCATATCATTAAGTGCTTCTTCAAGTGGTTTTTCTTCACCTGTTTTTGGTACTTCAACATTTTCTTTAGTATTATCTTTTAAATTATCTTCACCAACTAAAGCATTACCATTTTTATCATATTTTAATTCTTGTTCTCCAACTTTAGTATAAGAGCCGTCAGAATTATGTTTATATGTAGTTCCATCAGATGTTACTTCAATACCAGTACTTGTATCCATAGCAGTTTCATTTTGAGCTGGATTTAAGTGAATTGGGAATACATCTTTATCTTCTTTTTCAGTATCTGTTGAACCAGGGTTTGATGGTTCGTCCTTTTCAGTATCTGTTGAACCAGGTTTTGATGGTTCGTCCTTTTCAGAATCAATTGTCCCTGGGTTTGATGGATTATTTGGTGTCTTATCTGGATTTGATGGTTTATTAGGTGTTGATGGTTTGTTATCAGGAGTAGTTCCTCCTCCATTATTTGGTATCTTTGTGTCATCATCTAGTTTATTTTCTTCATCATTATCTTTTTCTTCATCTTCCAAATCTTTATCTTGTTCTCTAACAAGTCCAATTATTTCACTTGTATCTTTTTTTATATCATTTGTATTTTTAGCCATAAGTCCAGTATGTACTGCGATTGCTATACCATTTAAGAATGTAATAGCAGCACCAGTAACTATAGCTATTTTCTTCCATAGAGATGGTTTAGGTTGAACTACTTCAACTGGAATAGGAACAACATTGTCCTTTTCTTCTTCATCTTCATCCGGTAGAGTTTCTGGTTCAGGTTCTTCTTCAGGAGTATCTTCTACTGGTAGAGGAAGTGGTTCAATTTCAGGCTCATCTTCATCTGCTGTTGGTTCATCATCAAAGCCTGGTAATACTTCCGGTTCATCGTCACCTGGTAATGGAAGTGGTGCTACAAGGCCATCTGGCTCAGCAATTGGTTCTGGTTCAACAATTGGTTCTGGCTCAGCTACTGGTTCTGGCTCAGCTACTGGTTCTGGTTCAGCAATTGGTTCTGGCTCAGCAATTGGTTCTGGCTCAACAATTGATTCTGGCTCAGCTACTGGTTCTAAAACAGGTCCCATTCCAAATCCCTTACCTTCTTTAATTCTTTGTTTTGCTTCATTAACCATTCTATTTCTTTCTAACGGATTCATGTGTTCTAAAATGCTATCATATAAGCTCATTGTTTCGTAATATTCCATGTCATTAAGCATTTCATCAGAATAAGTTCTCTCTCCTATTCTACTAGTTAATCCACTAAGAACTGTTTTAGCTAGTAACAACTCTGCGTCTTGATTTCTTGATAATTCTTCTTGTTTAGCTCTTTGTGCCCATTCTTTTCTCATTCTTTGTGCTCTTTCACGATTTTTATTAGCTAAATTAATAGCTTCAATTGAATCATTTTTAATTCTTTGAGCAGTTTCTTTATCTTCTTGTGATAACTCACTATTATTACTTTCTTCTTTCTTCTTCAATTCCTTTATAGCAAATGCTAATTCTTCATCAGTTAATAGATTTTTACTATTTAATTCAATTAATTTTGCAATTTCCATATTTCTCATAAAAATCACTCCTTTTATTTATTTACTTTCTTATTTCTAATATACATTTTAATTTTGTATCTTAATTCACCATTGTTATTGATGTCTTTTAATGAATTAACATCATAATTTTTAGACTTGAATATATTTATCATTTCTTCTTCACTTACAAAAGTTTGATTTAAATCTTCCCAACTTTCTTCAGTTGTTCCTAAAATTTGTTGTAATTTAATTTTTTGTTTGCTTTCAATCTTTCTTGTTCTTCCGTCATTTACTTTAGGATTCTTAGTAATCCAACTTGACCAATCGCTCCATTTAGATTGATTTGTCTTAGTAGCTCCACTACTTGGTGCTACTGCAAAATAATCAGATGAAGTACTGTCAGTTGCCTTATACCATTTATATGCTGTTGCTTTAGTACTATCATCTCTAATAGCTCCTTTTACAGGTGCTGATGTATAATATATTTTTTCACCTGAAGCACTACTGCTTCCAGATGGATAATATTTTTTATTAGTATTTTCATTTAATTTATACCAATAATAGAAAGTTCTTGATGCTGATCTACATGTATCAGTGTTTTTAGTATCACATGCAGTGTTAGTTGCAGATGACCAATTACTATATTTTTTACATGTCGTTCCTGCACTTACTTTATTGCCAACAACTGAATCACTTGTAGAATTTGCACATGAATAGAATTTATTTGTTTCAACAGAAAAATTAATATCTGTACCTTTTCCACATTCTTCTTTTTGATATTTAACTGCAGTTGAATTTTTAGTAGGTCTACATTCATGATATAGTGATGGGCTATATGTACCAGTAACACTTCTTGTTTGATACATTGTAACAACAACACCACCTTCATTATATGGATAACCTTCTACAGGGGTATCACTAAATGCTTTAGCTCCATCTTTCATATAATATTCTTTAGTGGATTCACTTGTAAACCATTTATATGCAGTAGCTTTACTATCGTGTAATAAATAATCATTACTAGGTGCTACTGTATAATATTCATTAACTTCTTTAGCTGAAGATTTTTCACCTTTGCTTGTATAATATTTTTTAATTTGAATATTCCATATATACAATAAATCTTTATATCTGTAATATGTTCCAGTTCCTAAAGTTTTATATGCACTATATTTAATATCACTTTTCCATAACTCTTCTACTTTTCCTAATGTAGAACCATTAGTTTTTAATGCTTGAGGTAAGAACTCAAATTTAAGTAATGATTCATCAGTTTTAATATCAGCAATATTTCCTTCTTTAAATTCATCATACTCACTATCAGATGACTTATCAGTACAACTTAACCAAGGAGTATAATGCATGCTACCATTTTCAAGTTTACATACTCTTACATAAGTAGTTATTGTATTGCATGTTTTAAATTGATCTGAAACAGCAAGTCCTTTACTTATTAAAGTCTCTAATTCAACTTGAGCACACTCACCTATTTCAGTAGGAAATAAATCTGTATTGTATTCATAGAATGTCTTTCCTGATTCTAGTAAAGTAGATTCATAATCAAATACATTGTTATCTGTTTTTTTAGTCTTTCCACTACAGCTCTTAAGTAAGAAAACTATCAAAAAAACAGCTATTAAAACAAGAACAACAATTAAAACTTTTCTACCTAAACCAGAGTTGGAACTATCATTATCTTCATAACCATAGTCATTATAATTGTTTGACATTTTAATTCCTCCAATTCCCTTTATGTCATATTCTATTTTATTTTATCATAATAAAGTATATAAAAACAAGTATTTAATAAAAAAAATATAAAGTTTACGCTTTATATTCTCATTAGTATTTTAAGTTTTTTAATAACTTTTTTTTCTATTCTAGAAATATATGACTGAGAAATATTTAATTTATCAGCAAGTTCCTTTTGAGTAAGCTCTTTTTTACCAAAAAGCCCATATCTTTGTTCAATAATATCCCTATCTCTGCTGGTTAAATTCTTAACTTCTTTTTCAAGTAAAATCTTATCATCTTTATTTTCTAAACACTTTTCAACAATATCGTCCTCAGTCCCAAAAACATCCTCAAGTTTTAATTCATTTCCTTCATTGTCAAAATTAATTGAATCTTCAAGACTTACTTCTGAGTTTCTTTTTTTATTTTTTCTTAAAAACATAAGAATCTCATTATCAATACATCTAGATGCATATGTCGCAAGTTTAATATTTTTATCAAGTTTATATGTATTAATTCCTTTTATTAAACCAATAGTTCCAATACTAACTAAATCTTCCAAATCATACATAGTATTATCATATTTTTTAGCCAGAAATACCACTAATCTTAAATTGTGTTCTATAAGTTTATTTCTAGCTTCTAAGTCACCTAGACTACTTTTTATAACTAAATCTTCTTCAACATTTTTCTTTAAAGGTGGTGGTAAAATATCAGTACTCCCTACAAAAAATACATCATCATTTCTGAAAAATTTATTAAGTAATTTTTCTATCATTTATCCCTCCATTAATTTATAATTTAATAAACAATTATATCCTTTAAATTTCTTATTTGTAATACCAACAGTTATATCATCTCTTTGGCCAATCCCTTCTATATATACTCTCTTTGGATTAAAACATTTCAATAATGAAGTATTATTAATTGTATTATATGGAACAAAAAAATAATTTTCATCAACCTTTTTATTTATAATAATAATTTTATTACCATGATATGGATCAATAAGCGAATTACCAGTATCTAAAAAACCATTTAAATATAGAATTTTACCATTATTTAAGTAAATAGTTACTTTATATCTAGTTGCCAAAACACTCCTCAAATTATATTCAAAATATTTATAAATATTCATAATAATAGGTATCAAAAGTAAAATATATTGATATTTTATTAAATTTTCTATTTTAAAATAATATAAAGATCCACCCAGAAAAAAACATAATATATAAAAATAAACTATTTCTTTAATAAAACTTTTTATATCAGTATATCCATATAATATAATAATCATAATTAATCCAAGAATAAACTTAAATAAGAGTAAAAACAAAGTATTAAAAGAAATAAATAAATATAAAATAGATATTTCACCTACTAAACAAGACAAATAAATTCTTCTTCTTTTAACATTTTTTTTAAGTAAAAATGTCAATGTATTAAGAATTACATAATCAATAATAAAATTAAGTAATAACATCTCATCTATATATATCATTTTATTCACCAATAAAAGTATATAAAAAAAAGTATATATTTTTTGTCGAAATATATACTAAATATTATTTTTTTAATTTAAGTGAATTTTCACTATCCCATCTATTTAATTGTTGATATTCTATTTTAGAATCTTCTTCTTTTTCAAATCTGTGTTCATATTCTTTTAAAATAACCTTATTTCTAATTAAATTCCCATTATACATTAAAGGACTATTTTTATTTGGATTATTATAGTATTTAATAAACATACCAAAGTCTCTTAGTCTTCTCTTACTTATTTGATAACTTCCATCATCAAGTCTTATTAATGAATCATTTTTATCTCTTTCATATATTAATTTACTTAATAATTTTTTAGATGAATAGTATAATAAATCAGTATTTGAAGCTTTATATTCAACTTTTTCTATCGATTCATATAATGCTTCTATTTCATCTTTACATGATAAATATGGTTCAAATTTATATGCTAAATTCTTAAAAAAATCTAAATCTTTTAATTCAGAATGATACAAAAGACATTTTTTAATATAATTAATATCTAAATATTTAATATCATCAATATATATGATAGGTAAATATAGTATTCTTATATCCAAATCATTTTCAGTTTTTAATTTCTTATCTTTATCTTCAAAATAAGCAATATTTATATCAGGAATATAATTATTTTTAGTTTTTAATTTATCTTTAAAATATCCAATAAGTTCACTTTCATCTAAAGTACTAGTCAATTTATCGATATCTCCGATAGTCATTTTAGAAGTAAGTTTATTATAAACATGTACTTCAACATGTATTTCATCTCCAATATATCTTTTAATTACATTACCAAAAAATCTTCCACTAGAAAGTTTTCTATTATTATTTTTAATAGTTTCTAACATTTTCAAGTAATCGCTTTCAGTTTTAACTATTCTTTCTACTTTACCCAAGTATTCAGTTAAAGAATATCTCTTTAATTCTTTTTTCATAGAATCCTCCTGAAATTACGTTTATTATAGCAAAATAGCCATAAAAAGTCAATTTTGACTTTACTTAAATTGAATTTTATGTTAAATTATATGTGGCTTAAAAAGAGGAGGCAAGTTAATATGGCTAAAAATATATCAAAAAGAAATAACATGAGTGCACAAAATAGACCTTTTTCATTAAAGGCTACTAAAAAGACTCAAAAAGTAAACTTACAAACAACTATTGTAGATGGTAAAAAAGTAAGACTTTCTACTAAAGAAATTAAAACAAATAAAAAAAATAAATAAATTGGTGATAAACCAATTTTTTTATTTTATGATTTCTTGCTCTAAAGTTAATTCAATATTAGTTTCCTCTTTAACTTTCTTTTTAATATAATTTATTAATTTGATAATATCATCACTAGTAGCATTCCCAGTATTAATAATAAAATTAGCATGTTTTTCTGACACTTTAGCATCCCCTATAGAATAACCCTTAAGACCAACTTCTTCTATTAATTTGCCAGCAGGCACACTATCAGGATTTCTAAATACACTACCACATGATGGATAATCAAGTGGCTGAGTTTCAATTCTTCTCTTACTTCTATCGTTTATTAATAATTTTATTTCATTTAAATTACCTTTAAGTAATTTTAATTTACAAGATAAAATTATATATTCACCACGCTCTTTAAATAAAGAAGTTCTATATCCAAAATTACACTCATCACAAGATAATTCTATTATTTCATCACCCTTTAATACAGTCACTGATATAAGTAAATCAGACATACTCATTTTATATGCTCCAGCATTATTATAAACACATCCACCAATCGTACCAGGTATACCACAAGCCCATTCATAACCAGTATATCCTATATTTGAAAGCTCATTTGATAATTTATTTAGCATATATCCTGACTCAACTACTACTTCATTCTTTCTAATATCACAATTATTAAAACTATTAAGTTTTATTACTACCCCATCATAATAAGGAGGCAATATAACATTAGAACCATTACCAAGTATTAAATATTTAATAGAATATTTTTTAAGTACAAAAAGTACTTCTTTTAACTCTTTAATAGTTTTAGGAAAAACTAAAGCATGACAAACACTATTAACTTTATATGTGTTATATTTAATTAAATCCTCTTCACATTTAATTTCACAAATACGCTCTAACTCACTAATCATTATTCTAAATAACTTTCTATCTCATCACTACCAGTTAAATATTTAACTATTTTACCATTAGATATTTTAATAAGCGTTATATCATTTATTTTAAGTTCTTCACTATTAGTAGCATTTTTATTGTTCTCATCAGATATATGAGATGCATTCTCACTAAGAGACATATCAACTTTATAAACAACTTCATCACTATCTTTAATTAAATCATCCACATAATTATTTATTTTATAATTCTTATAATTATCAAAAAGTACATAGTAACTCTTTTCACTTCTATTAAATACATTACCAATCATTATCTTTTCATAATTAAATTCAGTTTTATTATCAGGTCTTTTATACCCTTCTTCAAAAGCACCAAGTTTATTAAGACCAAGAACACATAAATACATTAATCCAAAAAACATAAAAACTCCTATTACTGTATAAACAGCTGATTTAATTTTATCAGTCTTTGTTACTTCAACTTTTCTCTCTCTTTTTTTAGTCTTATACTTTAATTTCATATTATTTTTTGCCATAAATATCATCCCCGTACTAAAATTATAGCATATTTTAGTGTTTTTAATCAATTATTTATGCATTTTTATTGATTTTTACATATTTTTATTATATAATTTACTAAGTATTTAGTGGCAGTGCTATAAGTATTATAATGTGTTTCTAGACAAATATAAGTAACCTCTGCCAAGGCGAAAGTAATAAGAAACTCCCTATAACTACAAGTAGTGGCCTTTAATACAAAAATATTGTAAAGGAGGAACAAATACTATGTCAAGATACATCGGACCTGTATTTAAAAAATCTAGAAGATATGGTTTTTCTACTCTTGAAACTGGTAAAGAACTAAGACATAAAACTCAAGCTCCTGGTATTCATGGAACTAGTAGAAGAAAACTTAGTGAATATGGTGTTCAATTACAAGAAAAACAAAAAGTTAGATTTATGTACGGTTTATCTGAAAAACAATTCAGAAAAACATTCGATGCAGCTGGTAAGATGCAAGGAATTCATGGTATTAATTTATTAATACTTTTAGAAAGTAGACTTGATAATCTAGTTTATAGAATGGGATTTGCTAAAACTAGAAAAGCTGCTAGACAATTAGTTAATCATGGTCATATCTTAGTTGATGGTAAAAAAGTAAATATTCCATCATTTAGAGTAAAAGTTGGAAGTGTTATTTCTGTTAAAGAAGGATCACTTGACCATCCTGTTATTAATGAATGTTTAGGTATGGATATTAACATTCCTGCATTTGTAGAAGTTGATAAAACTAAAAAAACAGGAACTTATTTAAGATATCCTGAAAGAGAAGAATTAAATAATGAAATTAATGAAGCTCTAATCGTTGAATACTATAATAGATAGTAAATAAAAAACTCTTGAGAGAATAAATCAAGAGTTTTTTGTTTATGCTTATATACAAATTATAGGAACAGGTATATAATATTTAGAATATGATGTTTCTGTACTTTCCACAATAACATAACCAATATTATTACAAGAAAAGTCACATATATTATTATTTGCATTCATATATGAATTAGTTACCGATCAATAAAATTTATATTTGTCTGTGTTTTTTCTAAATAACAGATACAACATATAAATGGAAATAATAAGTGCTGACATGTAATTTTTCTATTTATATTATTCTTTATCATAATCATCTAAAAAATTATAAGTATCATCTTTTGATTTATGGTATCCTAGTACAGTGTTTAAATTAATATCAAATGTACTTTTAAATACATTGTTATCTATATTAGGATTTATTTTTTTAAGTTCTTTTATTAATTGTTTAATTTCTATTCTTTTTGATGTATTTTCAGTTTCATTCTTTTCAGTAAACTTACAAGCACAATTTAAAAATTCTAAATTGTTTCCATTAGCAAATCTAATAATATCTTTTTCTCTTACATAATAAAGTGGTCTTATTAATTCCATATTTTCAAAATTATCACTGTGAAGTTTAGGCATCATTGTTTTATATTCAGATGCATAAAACATACTTAATAATATGGTTTCAACCACATCATCAAAATGATGTCCTAATGCTATTTTATTACATCCCAATCTTTTTGCTTCACTATATAAACATCCTCTTCTCATTCTTGCACATAAATAACATGGAGACTTTATTTGAGTATCTACTACATCAAATATATTACTATTAAAGATATGTAAATCTATTTCCATTTTATTTGCATTTGATTTTATAAGTTTTAAATTCTTTTCATTATATCCAGGATTCATACATATAAATACTAATTCAAAATTAATCTTTCCATGTCTTTTTAATTCTTGCATACATTTAGCTAGTAAAAAAGAATCTTTTCCTCCTGATATACATACAGCTACCTTATCATTATCTTTTACAAGTTCAAATTCTTTTACACCTTTAATGAACCTAGCCCATATTTCTTTTCTATATGTTTTTACTATACTTCTTTCTATTTCTTTATTCATTATTTACTCCATGTTGACTTTTATATGCTATTAAAGTGTTTTTAAGTAGCATCACTACAGTCATTGGCCCAATCCCTCCTGGTACTGGTGTTAAATAAGAACATTTTTCACTAACATTTGGATTAACATCTCCATATATTTTACCATCTTCACGACTTATTCCAGCATCAATGATAATAGAACCTTCTTTTATCATATTTTTATCTATTAAATATTTTTTACCAGTGGCGACTATTAAAACATCTGCATTTAAAGTTATATCTCCTAAATTTTTAGTTTTAGAATGACATATTGTAACAGTGGCATTTCTTTTTAAACACTCTTGATATGTTGGAGTACCAACTAACTCACTTCTACCCACTACCACCACTCTTTTTGATTCTAAATCTATTTTGTAATAATCTAGTAATTCTAATATACCTTTAGTTGTACATGGTATTAATGCATCTTTATTATTCATTCTTCTTAATATAGAATTATC
>JAEDNL010000081.1 GCA_016302505.1 Bacilli bacterium | reverse complement strand
TTTTGTATATGAGTTTTATCTAAATTGATTATTAATTTTATAGTCTCTCCCAATGTTAGTTCATTAATTATAATCCAATAAGGTACTGATAATTCTTGATCATTCTTTCTTTTAATTGGATTAGAGTGTTTATTCGTTTGCTTATCAAATATTTTCTTTATTGAGTTAATTGAATTAGTAATGTTTTTAGGGGTTGTATCATATTGATTTATATCTGTTAAAAAATTATCTTTAGCTTCTATACTATTTAAATATGTAACCAAAACATTTTTTAAACTTTCTTCTATTATTAGAGTATATTTTAATAATACATTTCTAAGTTCATGTTCAAATTTATAAATTCTTATAAAATCACTATAAATAACTTTATTAGAATATAAATGATTATAATATTTTATTCCTTTTATTTTTTCTTTAAGTTCATCATTTGAGTCAGTATATTTTAAACTTATACAATATTTCTGACATATACTAATTAATATTTCCCTATATAGAGCACTATTATTTGTATCACTAGAAATTGAAAAATTTTTTCTATATCTATCGATATCAATTGAATTTTTAATATTCTTTTCAATATCATCAATATTTTCAATGCTGGTAGAAAAAATATTTTTATATGCATTAATAACTTGATAATAACTATATTTATCAAAATGCTGT
Source organism: Bacilli bacterium (assembly GCA_016302505.1). Taxonomy (GTDB): domain Bacteria; phylum Bacillota_I; class Bacilli_A; order RF39; family UBA660; genus CAG-1000. The sequence goes on along the minus strand of JAEDNL010000081.1, from coordinate 2,297 downwards.
TTCTTTTTATTATCAAGCATAATTCCTTTATTTTGTAATTTTTTTCTCAATTTTGTATTAGTATATGATTTCATTTTTACTGCCTCCTGCTAAAAAGAGCATAGTACTCCTTATCATATTAATAAGTCTCTACTAGCCCTTATTTTTTTAGTATCTATTTTTATTAAACATTCTTTTCGCTAATCTTTTTATTCCTTTAGATTCTTCTTTTGGTTGGTCTTTTTTTGCTACATTTTCAACAGTCCAATATGAATGTTCTTCATCGTATTCATCGACATAGGTTCTTAAAACCATTTCCCATCTTTCTCCATTAGTGTAATCCCTATTAATCACTTCATCTATTTCTTCTGTTGATAAAGTAAGCCCTAATTTTTTATTAAATTCATTTATAAATCTCTTTGCTCTTTCATATCCTCTTTCAGGAATAGTATTTCTCGAATATAATAATTTAAGAGCAACAAGTTGTAAGATTCTATGTCTTAATTCTATATCACAATTATGGTTATACACACTTTTTTTTAATTCGGTAAAATCCAATTCATCAGTATATTTTTCATTAAATATTGACAATAGTTCATCTAAACCTATTCTTTCTTCACTATTTAAATATTCTTCTAACTCATAGCAATTTGATACTTCACCAGTCATATAGTCAGCATGAAGTAAAAAATATGGATTTTTATCCCACAAAGAATCACATTCTTCTTCAGTTTTTCTATCTATTCTCATAAATATTTGAGTTTTACATCCAATTTCTTTACCATTTTCATAAATTGGACGTTGCCCCCAACCTTTTGCTCTATAGCCACATTTCATTAAACACAATTGTTTATGTGGTAATCTAAATAATAATTGTCTAATATCCATTACATCAGAAATTCTTTTAATATCTTGAAAGTCCATATGTTTAGTTCCTTCAAAATATTCTAATTCTCTTTCAGGATATTTAATTTCATACCAATTAACAATATTATCAATTAACTCTTGTAATTCTTCTGTTTTTATAAAACAATAATAACCATCTTTTATTGAAGTTTTTAGCCAAATTAAAAAATCTTTATTTTTTTCTATTTCATAATCTTTTGTGTCTTGTTCATAAAATCTTTCTGCTTGTGCAATTGTCATTAACAAAACCTCCCCTTGTATAGTTATTTATATTTTATCATACGGAGGACTTCGTCCGCAACATAATTTTAATATTTAACAATTTATAATTCTTCAATAGGTAATTCTTCTTTAATAATATTTACCATAATACCATCCTTTCTTTGTAGGATAGTTTCTTAAACGCAAAAAAACTAATCCATTTCTGAATTAGCTATTTATTAAAACTCGAAAAGTTCGAGCAGATTTCCCTATGGTAGCGACGGAGAGATTCGAACTCACGACCTCCTGGGTATGAACCAGATGCTCTAGCCAACTGAGCTACATCGCCATTTCAAACAGTGGTTTAATTATATCAAATAAATTTACCATAATCAATAGAAAAATTAAAAAAAGTATACTTTTTAGTATACTTATTGAATATTGTTATTATTATCAACATTTGTAAATTGTGGTGTATCTACTGATGTAACTTCTTGTTTTGGCATAGGTTCTTGAACAGTTGGTTCACTTGGTACAAATGTATTCGCAACTGGTTCTTGTACAGGTGCATTAACTTCAGGATTAATATTCATCATTGGTTGTTGTTGAATTGGTTGTTGATTATTACCAGCAAATTGATTATTATTCATCTGACCTTGATTATTCATACCTTGAAAATTATTATTTACTTCTTGGTTATTAGGCATTGATTTATCAAATGCCATTATGAATAAACATATTGGTAAAAAGAATATCGTACATACACAAAATCCAGTTGATTTACCTAATTTTTTAGCAATTTGAAAATATGCTATATAAATACATATATAATTTGCAAATGGTACTAAACATAACCATCCAGGTAATCCACCCATTTCTAATAATACCCACATGTTATAAATTGGAACTATTGGTGCCCATCCTGGTTTTCCAAACTTCTTAAATAGTTTGATCATTGCAATTAATGTAGCAACAGCTACTACTAATCCTATTATTAATGTTGTAGTAACAATAGTTGTAGTCATACTATTTACACTATCATAAACAGTAGCATCATAATCTCCATATCCATAACTATAATCATATCCGTAATCCATTTTTACTCCTCCTACTCTACTTTATATAAAAAGTATATCATTTAGATATACTTTTGTCAATTCAGTTCAAGTCAAAGTTAATATTATTTCTTTTTAATTTAATTTTATAAATTT
>JAEDNL010000080.1 GCA_016302505.1 Bacilli bacterium | reverse complement strand
TTGAATTATTATTTGTTTTTTCTAAATCCATCTTTCCACTTCCTTTATTATTTTTCATTTTTTTAAACTATTTAATACTAATGTCTTTTATAATAGCTTTTCATATATTATATAATCAATCTTTATAAGTCCTTTTATAAATTTCTTTTCTACCATTTTCGATAAATTCCTGTTTAATATTTTTAATTCCATAAACAATAGTTTCAATAGGATAATATTCTTCAACTATATCTTGATATTCTTTTGCTTTCTCAATATCTATATTTCCATACATTCTTAATATATCTTCTCCAAAATTTGTTCCTATTTCTTCTTCACTATCTTCAAGTAAGTATATAAAATCACAATATTCATCTATAATTCCAGAATCTCCAAAATCAATTATTCCAGTTAATCTATTATTGCCATCTAACAATAGATGATTACAACTAAAATCATTATGGCATAAACACTTTTTACCCTCAAAAACTGTTGTTGCATTTAGTCTTTCCATAAAACTTTCTATATAATCTTTTTCTATATCAGTTAAATCATTATAAATAGTTTCACGCAACAATATATACTCTTCTAATACATTTTGTTTATTATCAATAGTACATTCACTAATATCTGTATAATCTAAACCGTGCATTTGTCTTAAAAAACTGGCAATATCTCGTTTTAACAAATTTTGTTCTTCTTCTGACATAGTAGAATAAATTTCTGGTGTTAAAAAAGTTCCTTTAATTTCTTTATAACCTAGTATAGATAATTCATCACTAATATACGAATATTCAATATTAGGAATTTTTACATTAGTTTCTAAATTTGTATTTAAAAAATTATATATTGCTTTTTCTTTTGCATAACCTTTTTTCTTATTAGTACTAAATTTTGTTTTAAAAATGTATTCATTATTAACTAAATATGCCACACTATCATAACCACTACCGATTATTTCAATACTATCTACTTTGAAATTATCAAAGTAATGCTCAATTAAATATTTCATTGCCTTAACATTTGTGGCATTATCATCATATCTATATTCCATTAAATAACAATCTTCTTTTTTGCCCTCGTGTAATTCATGTTCTGGCAAATCTTCAATAATTCTAAAACCAGATTTTTGGTATGCCCTTATTGCTCTTGGATTATTTTTATGAGGGTCTAAAATAACTGCATTAGCATTTCTTTCTTTTTTCAAAAATTCAAAAATCAATTTAATATATCTTGTACCAATTCCTTTACTCCAATAATTTGGCTCTCCTATAAATTGATCCATACCATAGACTATCTCATCAGTTTTTGGATAATGATAATCAGTATATAACTCATCATACATTTTATATATTTGTCCATATCCAATAGGAACATTGTTATATTCAATAATTACTCTAAAAACTTCATCTTCCCAAGGCTCTGTATAATGTTTTTTTAATGATTCTAATGTATATTTTTTATCTCTACCACCATAAAATTCTAATACTCTTTCATCAGTTAACCATTTTAACATCAAAGGAAAATCATCATCTATTAAAGTTCTTATACATATTTCATTTTCAACTATATTCATTTATTTATCACCTTTTTCATAATCATATACATATACTATTTCATCTTTATAATCATTTTTACCACCTAATTTTTCATATACATGGCAAGCTCTAGGATTACCTTTATCAGTTATTAAAAACATTTCAGAACAACCAATCTCTTTAGAATATTCCTTAATAAAAGATAATAATTTTGAACCATAACCTTTGTCTTGATAGTTAGGTAACATTCCTATTGAGTGTAAATAAAACATTGTTTTTCCATCAGGTCTTAAAAGTGTATAGCAATATGCAAATCCTATAATTTTATTATTTTCTTTAGCTATAAACCCAAATGAACTGGTATCATTAAGAAATCCTTTTAAATTATCAATATCAAAAACCATATTATCATCAATTAAAACTTCTTCCATAAACTCTAAATCATTTTTTTCTAATAATTTATATTCCATAAACGATTCAACTCCTAGCTATTATTTATATTTTAATTTCCATTATCATATCATAAATATACCTTATTTTCAACAAATTCATTGACTTTTATGTTAATTTATGATATATAATAGATGTATTTTATAATACACTGAAAAATTAAATAATGACTCACATATAGGACTACCTTATAAAAGCGCTTATAACTGATTGCTAATAGGTTATATCTGTTTTTATACAAGGTTTAATCCGTCCACTATATTTGAATTAATCATAACCAGAGGCTAGAAAATAAATTAGAGTATTAAATAAACTAGCATAGAGTAATATATTAATTAAAAGAGATCGATGGGTATGTGATAAATAAAATTAGTATGCACAGTATTATTGTGCCATTTATACTAGTTTTATTTGTCATTCGTTGGTCTCTTTTTGTTATGTCTTTTACAGAACATAATAAAAGAGAGACTGGAAAATTTTTATGCAGGTATGCAAAAAATTTTTCAGTAGTCAAAATAATATTTGAATAGAGATGAAAAATATTATTTTGATTTGGCAAAGCCAAACATAAATTATCTATCTAAAGATTAGATAATTTATGAGCCCTCCGCTAGGAGCCCACTGGCATCTTTCCAAAACGAAGTTTTGAAAGTGTCATAGTGGGTTACATACTTTCGAAAGAAAGTTATGTAACAGCTCCCTTTGGTCGCTTGCTTAGCACCTGCAAGAAAGGATTTATAAATGGACAAAACAAACTATTCGGTAGCTAGAGTAGAAACTTATACTAGAGCAAGTATTGTAAAAGCAGAAAGACATAATGAAAGAAAAAACGAATCTTACTCTAATATGAATGTTGACTTAACGCAAACACCAAACAATGTGCATTACAAAAGATGTAAAAACACTTATAACGAAAGATTAAAGGAAATGATTGATGATGGAGAAATATCACTTCGAGGATTAAAAGATAATGCTAAAATATTTGATGAAATTATATTTGATATTAACTCCGACTATTTTGAACAAAATGGTGGTTATGAATTTGCAAAAGGCTTTTACGAAAAGGCATTTCACTTTGCTGAAAGGGAAATGGGTGCAGAT
>JAEDNL010000079.1 GCA_016302505.1 Bacilli bacterium | reverse complement strand
TCCTCCTCAGTGATTAATAATATACACTAATTTAAAAAGTATGTCAACCTTTTTTAGTTAACATACTTTTTTTTTACTAACTATTCTTTAATGTAAAATATCCAGGCAAACTAGACCCACCATCTATACGAGCATATGTTTTATCAACATACGCACTATTATATTTAGTTCCACTACCACCTACTAAATTAGTAGTATTATAAAACATATCATTTGATATAGTAACAGCATTCGTATTAAACATATCACTTGCATATATAGTTTTTAGATTATTGCAATTATAAAACATACTACACATATCAGTTACATTACTTGTATCAAAACTACTTAAATCTAAGTTTGTGGCTTGACTTCCAGCAAACATAAATCTCATATCAGTTACATTACTAGTATCAAAACTACTTAAATCCAATGTTGTGGCTGCACTGCTTTCAAACATTCCATTCATACCAGTTACATTACTTGTATTAAAATTGCTTAAATCTATTGTGGTAGCTGTGCTTCTAGCAAACATAGAAATCATATAAATTACATTACTTGTATCAAAACTGCTTACATCTAAGGTTGTAGCTTGACTTCCATAGAACATAGCTTCCATATCAGTTACGTTACTTGTATCAAAACTACTTACATCTAGGGTTGTGGCTGCACTTATAAAAAACATGTAACTCATAGATACAACTGGTTTATTATTTATATATGTACATAATTTACTAGTTACAGGGTCTGTGCTTTCCTTATCACTAAGTTGTACTCCCCATCCATCTTCACTAATATTTGTCCATCCTAAGCCTGATAATGAAGGAGCTCCCTCTTGCATATATCTATATGTATATTGTCCATTTACATACTCTGCTCCTTGTACCATTTCTCCATCAAATGTACAATATATTGGTGTATTATTTACGTACTCATTTATTCCTAAAGTACCTGTAAATTTTTTACCTTGATTATAATTTTGTTCAGCATTAGTTTCTTTGAATGTTATTGTTATATTATATTTATGAGTAATATTTGACTCTATTGAAACATTCTCTTTTATTTTAATTCTTTTAATTGGTGTACTTGATAAAGATTCACATGTTCCTTCTTCTACTCCACTAGAGTTTAGTCTAGTACATGTAGCTTCTATTACAATTTCATCATTTATAATTTCATTTATTAGTTCTTTCCATACTAAATTGTATGATGTATCTAAAGTACCCGTATTTTTAACACTTATTTCTTTTGTTATAGTAGTTCCTGGTTTTATGTTGTTCATTATTATTTCTGGTCCATCAGTATAAGTAAGTTCTAAAGTACCAGTTTGTACTATCTGATCTTTTACATTATTATTAACTAACGTTGCTGTAAAATAAGCATACGAGAAACTTACAACTGCTAAAAATAAAAATACTATTCCTATACTAAATATCATCTTTTTTTCTTTATCTAACATATTATTCACCTATTTTAAGTATATAACAAAAAAGATACTATTTCTAGTATCAATTTTTATTTTTAAATTTATAACCTTTAACATATGGTATTAACTTATTTCCTTCAACAACATATGCAGTTTTAGCTATATTTAATATTGGTAAATCACTTTCACTATCACTATAAGAAGTAACTATCTGAGCATTAGGAATAGTACTAACAAGTCTCTTAACCTTTTCTTCACCTTTACAATTCTTTCCAATTATATGTCCATCCTTATCAGTTTTAGTTGCTAGTACATATTTAATACCAAGTTTTTTACAAAATGGAATAATCCATAATTCATAAGATGCACTTATAACAATATCATAGTCAGTCTTTCTAGATAAATACCAAGGTTTAATATTCTTCATATGTGAATCTACAAACTTTTCAATATATCCATTTAAATCCTCTATTTCAAATAAGAAAGATAACATTGCTTCTTTAACCCTTTCAAAAGTAATAAGACCTCTCTTATAATCACGTTCTAACTTTTTAGTTTTATTTAACGCTTTTATTACTTTAAATGGATGCTTTTTAAATGAATAAAGCAATATATCCTTATTAGTATCTCCATTATAAATTGTATTGTCAAAATCATATATATTCATATTTTTCACCAATTATATTGTAACAAATTTTGAATAAAAAATCTATTTATTTAATTTAATAGAATCTATTCCTAATGTCATAATAATATTTCTAACTATACTAGTATACATAAACCATCTCTTAATAACTTTAAGTCTTAATTTTATTTTAAGCTTAATCGTTTTATTTCTGTATAATTTAGTTATATTTTTAATATCATCATTCTCATTTATAATTCTAGATAATATATCAGCACTTCTAATAGCACTACTTATTCCTTCAAAAGAACTAGCACTTATAAATCCAGCTGCTTCTCCAACCAAATAAGCACCATCTTTTCCTGTAACAAAGTCCCTATATTTTTTAGGCCTATAAACAAGACATGCTTCACGTTTTACAGGATTACTTAAATCAATACTCAAAAACTTAGAAAGTCTTTCTCTTTGTTCCAAAAACTTATCTTTAGAGTTTTTAATATCAAAAGCTCCACCATATATTAAATATTCATCTTTATGAATTAACCAAGAACAACTACTACTTGTTTTTCTATCAAAAATACAAGAATAAAAAGAATTACTTGAATCAACACATTTATACCATTCTTGAATTGCCATATATTTCATAATATCATTTTTATAAAATGTTCTTCTAACTATAGAATTACATCCATCTGCACCAACAATTATTTTAGATTTTATTAGCTTCTTCTTAGTACCATCTAATACTTCAAGAATATAATTATCATCTTTTTTAATATTTACTACTCTTCCATTTATCTTTTTAACATTATTTGGTATTAATGATACTAAATATTTATCAAATTTATATCTATCCATATTTAAATAATATCTTTGATAATATTTAATTTTACCACTTACCAAATCCATTGTTTTAACAGAAAATATTTGAGGGCTAACTAGTATATCTTTAGGAAGAACTAAATCATAATGAGCAAATTCTTTTTGAGCATCAGGAGCAAGCAAACCACCACATGGTTTTTTATTCTTTTCATTTTCTGCATCAATTATTAATATTTTATTATTACTTTTAGATATTTGTCTTGCTA